>JBEKDV010000039.1:0-32630 GCA_050014175.1 Candidatus Solibacter sp.
CGAAAGTGTGCTGGCGAATGCCCGAGTAGGGCGCGTCGAAGGGCAGGCCGGTATCGTGCAACAGGTCTCGCAGATAACTCTCCGACACCGGGGCGAGGTTGCGTAACAGATCGTGCCAGACGGCTTCGGTGATGGCCGCGGGTTGGTGGGCGGCGAGGTAGTCGCGAAGCTGCCGTTTGATGGATCTATCGGCGGAGGGCACGGCGGTAGCGCTCCACCGCGCTTTCATGCGCGGCGATGTTGGCGGAGAATTCGTGGCCCCCGGAGCCATCGGCGCGAGCCACGAAATAGAGCGAATCGCTATCCGAGGGGTCAAGCACGGCGCGGATGGAGGCGAGGCCGGGATTGGCGATCGGGCCCGGAGGCAGACCGGCGTGCCGGTAGGTGTTGTAGGGATGGTTGCTATCCAGATCGCTGCGATGAATGACGCCGCGGTAATGCTGCTGCAGCAAGGCGGCGTAGATGGTAGTCGGGTCGCAATCGAGTCTCATGCCGATGCGCAGGCGGTTTTCGAAGACGGCGGCGATGCGCGGACGCTCCTCGGCCAGTTTCCCCTCCTTTTCCACCATCGATGCCAGGGTCACGGTGCGGTGCACACCGGCCGTGGTGTCGAGGCCGCGCCAGGCGTCGCGGAACTTGCCGGTCATCAGGCGGCAGAGGCGATCGGGGGTCGTGTGGCGGCTGAGTTTGTAAGTATCGGGGAAAAGGTAGCCTTCGAGCGTGGGGGCTTCCGGGTCGAGATCGCGGATGAGCGCGGGGTCGCGGGCGGCCTCCAGGAATTTGGGGGCGGGGAAGAGACCGAGTTGCTCGGCGGCGGCGGCGATCTCGAACAGGTTGCGGCCCTCGGGGACGATGAGTTCGTAGTAGAAGATATCGCCGCGCGCGATGCGGCGCATTACTTCCATGGGGCTGGCGGCGCGGTCGAAGCGGTATTCGCCGGCCTGCAGGACGCGTGCGCGGCCGGCGATGCGGGCCAGCAGGAAATCCCAGCGGGAGCGTACCACGCCGGCCGTCGCCAGAGCGTCGGCGATACCGCTGGTGCCGGCGCCGCGGGGGAATTCGACGAAGGTTTCGCCGTGAAAACCCTGATACGGCTGCGCCAGGCGGTAGATGGCGAAGCTGCCGGCCGCGAGCCCCGCCAGGGCCAGGAAGCCGAGCCGGCGCAGGAAACTCATAGGGAATCCAGGTAGCTCTGCAAAAGAATGACCGCGGAGAGGCGGTCCACGGCGGCGGCGCGCTTTTCGATGCTGATGCCGCTGGAGCGCAGCACGCGGCCGGCCTCGACCGAGGTGAGGCGTTCGTCCCAGAGTTTCACGGGCAGGTGGGTGCGCTTTTCCAGCGATTCGGCGAACTCCCGGACCCAAACCGATTGCCGGCCCTCCGTGCCGCGCATATTGATGGGGTTGCCGAGCAGGATCATGCCGACTTCGCGGTCGCGGATGAGCTGTTCCAACAGGTCGAGGTCGGTGCGTATGCGCGTGCGGACGAGGTTGGGAAGCCCCTGCGCGGTGATGCCCAAGGGATCGCTGATGGCCAGCCCTATGCGGCGCTTGCCAAGGTCGAGGGCGAGAATACGGGTGAAGGCAGCGGTCAAGCAATTTCATTATAGACGTGTGCGTGCTACAGTCGAGACAAGGGGTCGTATCGCGCCGTGGCCCTCGTAACCGAGACCTCATCCAGTACCGCCCGCGCCGCTCAGGAAGCGCGCCACATCGCTCTGCCGATTCTGGCGCTGGGTGTGGTGATTGCCATCCTGTACCTGGGGCGTCTTTTCTTCATCACGTCGCTGATCGCCCTGACCATCGCCTTCATTTTGGAACCGTTCGTGGCGCTATTGATGCGCCTGCGCTTCCCGCGCTCCCTGGCGAGCTTCGTGGTGTGTTCCTTCGCGCTGGCGCTCTTGTACGTCATCGGGCTGGGGGCGTATTCGCAACTGTCGGGTCTCTACGACGAGCTGCCGAAGTACGGGCAGAGCATCGCCGACCTGGTGGACGGGATCCAGCAGAAGATCAACGCCATGGAAGACCAGACCTACAAGGTGCTGGTGCCGGCGCGGCAGCGGCAGGAAGAAGAGCGCCGGAAGCAGCAGGAGCAGGCTCTGGCCGCGGCCAAGAAGGGCAAGAAGGGCGCCCCGGCGGTGGCGCAGCCGGCGGTGCCGGGGGCGATTCCCGAAGTCAGGATTCTTCAGGAGAGCACGCCCATCGGCGATTACATCTATTCGCGCCTGAGCTCGGTCTACCAGGTGCTGCTGATGTCGTCCTTCATCCCGTTCCTGGTGTACTTCATGCTGAGCTGGCGCGACCACATCAACCGCAGCTTCCTACAATTCTTCCACGGCGAGGATCGCCTGGTGGCGGCGCGCAGCGTGCAGGGGATTGCCGACATGGTGCGGGCCTTCGTGGTGGGCAACTTCGTCCTGGGCATGTTGCTGGCGGTGCTGAGCTCGATGCTGTTTTGGGGGCTGCGTGTGCCCTATCCCATGCTGGTAGGTCCGCTGAGCGGGTTCATGAGCCTGGTGCCCTACATCGGACTGCCGCTGGCCATGATTCCCCCGCTGTTCGCGGCGCTGCCATTGAACGCGGTGCCGGTGTACGTGCTGGTGGTGATGACGGTGGCCATGCTGCACCTGGTGGCGTTGAACGTGCTGTATCCCAAGATCGTGGGATCGCGCGTTCACCTCAATCCGCTGGTGGTGACGTTTTCGCTGATGATCTGGGGCTTCCTGTGGGACGCGCCGGGCCTGCTGCTGGCGATTCCGCTGACAGCGGGGATGAAGGCGGTCTGCGACAACGTCAAGGGGCTCCGGGCGTTCGGCAAGTTCCTGGGGGATTGAAGAGGGCGGCTATTCGATCCGAGTCCCGAACGGTGCCATGTCTCCGGTGAGCACAGTCTTCGGAAACTCGCCCGTACCGCAGATCGTGAATGAGCCGAAGTCCTTGTACCAGTCGCCCGCCGGCGCCCATGGGCCGGCATTCACCCAATCCTGCAACCGGCGCAGATCCTGAAGAGATATCCGACGCTCCGCAACCCGGGCAAGAATATGCTCCCAGACGGGCCGCGGAAGGCTAGAGAATCGAATCTTCGGCAATAGCATCCTTCCCGAAGATTGCCTGGATCAGGTCTTTCCCGGCTTCGCCTTTGCGGCCGGGATCGGTCTCGGACATGAAGCGTCGATAAGTCGCATTGAGATGATCGCGTGCGGCCGCTTCCGCCTCAACTCCCCGCTGCGCGAGCACAACCAGCGCCCGGCTCATCGTAAGATGTTGTTTCCGGGCCACGCGCCCTACCTCGACTGCCAGTTGCGCCGGAATGGTGACGCTCTGCCGGACGGATGCCGCCGTTCGAGGACGTGTCTTTGAGGGCCGTTTCACGCCCTTATGATAACAAGTGCATCAACCTGGTGCAGTTGGCGGCCGGGATTGCGCGGGATTGCGCGGATTGCGCGAGAATTGCCGCAAGCTCGGAAGCGTCGGACGAGGCCTTCGGGCACAGCCAATCCAAACCTGCGGCGAGGTTATGGGCGGGTTATGGGCATCGCCCACTCCGCCGCCACCTGCTAGACTCAGAATTCCGGCAAATGGCAGCTATTCCCGAATCGGCAAAGGTCTTCATGGCCGGGCTCATCGAACGGGCCCGCAAGCTGAAAAAGACGATCGTGTTTCCCGAAGGCACGGACCCGCGCGTGCTGGAGGCGGCGGCGCGCCTGGCGCGGGAAGGCGCGGTCAAACCGGTTCTGATCGGCGCCCCGCCGGCGAATGCGCCGGAGGGCGTGGAGTTTGTCGATCCGGAGAACTCGCCGCTGGTGAAAAAGTACGCCGCGCTGTACTACGAGCGCCGGCGGGCCAAAGGGACCACGCAGACGGAAGCCGCTGCCGTCGCCAGGAGGCCGCTCTACTTCGCTTCGCTGATGGTGGGCGCGGGCGATGCCGATGGCAGCGTGGGCGGCGCGGTCAACAGCACGGCGGAAACCGTGCGCGCGGCGCTGCACGCGGTCGGCGTGCACCCGAGGGCGCGCCTGGTTTCGAGCGTCTTCATCATGGCGCTGCAAGATCGCGCGCTCGGGCACAACGGCCTGATGGCGTTCGCCGATTGCGCGGTGGTGATCGATCCCGACGCCATGCAGATCGCCGATATCGCCATCGCCACGGCGGAGAGCACGCGCGTGCTGATCGGCGCCGAGCCGGTGGTGGCGCTGCTCAGCTTTTCCACCAAGGGCAGCGGCAAGGGGCCCATGGTCGACAAGGTAGTGGAGGCCATGGAGATCTTGCGGGCGCGCTCGCCGGAGCTGAACGCCGATGGCGAATTACAGGCCGACGCCGCCGTGGACCTGGTGGTGGGCAAGGGCAAGGCGCCGGGATCGAAGGTGGCCGGGCGCGCCAACACGCTCGTGTTCCCCAGCCTGGAAGCGGGCAATATCGGCTATAAACTAGTGGAGCGGTTGGGCGGGGCGATGGCCATCGGGCCGTTCCTGCAGGGGTTGGCCAAGCCGGCCAACGATCTTTCGCGAGGTTGCTCGGCGGAGGATATTTTCAATGTGGCGGTCGTGACGGCGCTGCAATCGGAGACGGACTGACGGCTTAAGGGCCATGTTGCCTTACCGGCTGGTTTACCACGAACGCTACGATCTGCACCTGGGGGACCACGTCTTTCCAGCCAAGAAATACCGCTGGCTGAGAGACCGTATGCTGCGCTTCCGGTTCGCCGTGCCCGAGGACTTCGTGGAGCCCGAGCCGGCCAACGACGACGACCTGCGGCTGGTGCACGATGCGGAGTGGGTGGCCAAGCTGCGCCACGGCACGCTCAGTTACCACGACATTCTGCGGCTGGAGATCCCCTATTCGCCGCAGATGGTGGAGGCGTTCTATCTGGCGGCCGGCGGCAGCATGCTGGCGGCCCGCCTGGCGATGGAGGACGGCGTCGCGCTCAACGTCGGCGGCGGATTTCACCACGCGTTCCCGGGCCACGGAGAGGGGTTCTGCGCCATCAACGATATCGCCATCGCGGTGCGGCGGCTGCAGGCGGACGGGCGAATCAAGCGGGCCATGGTGGTGGATTGCGATGTGCACCACGGCAACGGCACGGCGACGATTTTCGCGGACGATCCCACGGTCTTCACGCTCTCCATCCACCAGTTCAATAACTATCCCAGCGAGAAGCCGCTTTCCAGCCTGGATATCCACCTCGCGGACGGCACCGGCGATGCCGAATACCTGCTCCGCCTGGGCAACGCGTATCGCGCGGCGCTGGGCATTTTCCATCCGGAATTGGTGCTCTACGTGGCGGGGGCCGATCCTTACATGGAGGACCAGTTGGGCGGCCTTTCGCTCACGTTTGAAGGGCTGATGGAGCGCGACCGGCTGGTGATCCGCACGGCCCTCACGCAAGGGATTCCGGTGGCCATCGTATTGGCGGGCGGCTATGCGCAGAGCGTGGAGGACACCATCACCATCCACGCCAATACGGCCGAGGTGGCCAAGGAAGTCCTGGAGAAAGTTCGCGCCGCCGGGGGATGGAAGGGGTAGCGTAGCCTTTCAGGCCGGGTGCCCCCTGGGCGGCCCCCATCCATGGGGGCATTCTTCGTCGGCGTCTTCGCGGCGCTTCCCCGAATCTCGGCCAATAGGGGTGATACCCCGTCAGTCATGCTGCTTCGCGATCAGTTCCCGGACCTTGGACACCAGATCGTGAGGTACATTCATGACGGTCTCGGAAGGCTGAATGCCAACTTCGTCCTCCGCCAATGCCTCGTCTTCGGTCTGTGCTTCATAGTGGGCAAGGACCCGCTGCACCCTGCCCTCATCCCACCCGTCCGGAAACTTGTTCTGGCTCATTGACGTTTCTTCTTTCTGCGCCTGCGATACGCCGCAAGAGGCTTCCCGATAAGTTCGTAAGAGGTAATCACGAACACGCTATCCGGCTCGGGGTCCGGAACATAGATGACCCGCAGGTATCTACCGGAAGCCGTCTGGCCCAAAGCAATCCTGGAACCCTCGCGGCCCGCTCGACATCATGGTTATGAATGTGGGGCGCGCCGGTCACAGGGTCAATATAGAATCGGGTGTGCAAGCTTCTTCGCCTTTAATCCTAACGCTGAATCGCATGCGCGCGACGTGGCGTGGAGGAGCACAGCAGCCACTTGGCCGTCGCCCTGTCAAACAGGCCAGAGCAACACAAGGAAACCTTTATCAGTCACCGCCGCCCAACAAAAATAACTCCTTTCCCTCTCGCCACTTGACCCAACCCAATTTCAGACCCCAACCCCTCCCCATGCTATAGCCCAAAGCGGAAGGACACTCATGCAGCGCGCCCGACAACCCGTCCCCGAAGAACAACCCGCCCCTATCCGCCCCCACGCCGCCCGCACCGCCCGCTCCGCCCGACCACCCGTCCCCGAACCCAACCATAATTTACCAAACGAACCCATCTTTGCCGCCAATCCGAACAAAATACACCTCTTACGCCAGCCCAAACGAACCCATTACCCGCCGGACCCCGAACCCCTTCGGAACGCCCCCACCCACGCCTCAGCCCCCGCACGCCGACCGTATATAATTAGGTTGACGCCCAAGGAGTTCGTTCCCATGCAGTCTCGCCGTAATTTCATCGGCCATGTCGCGACCGGTCTGGCCGGCACGCTGGCCGCCGGCAATGCGCTCGGCGCCAACCAGCGAATCCGCCTGGGCATCATCGGTCCCGGCGCGCGCGGCACCGAAATCCTGCAACAGGCGCTCACTTGCGAGAACGTGGAATGCATCGGCGCCGCCGACGTCTATACGCGCCGCCTGGAAGATGTCAAAAAGATCGCGCCCAACGCCAAAACCTACCTGGACTACCGCCGCCTGCTCGACGACAAGGATATCGACGCCGTCCTCATCGCCACCCCGCAGCACCTGCACTGCGAGCACTTCACCGCCGCCCTCTCCAGTGGCAAGCACGTCTACCAGGAAAAGACCATGGCGTTCACCGTGGAGCACGCCAAACGCATGCGCGCCGCGTTCCAGAAGGATGACGGCAAGCATGCCGTGCAGATCGGCCATCAGTGGACCTCCACCGGCGCCGTTCCCGACGCCATCAACTTCAACAGGCCCGAGTTGATGGGCAAGATCACCGCCATCCACGGCCACATGTACCGCAACACGCCGCACGGCAAACCGCAGTGGTCGCGGCCCGTCTATCCCGACATGACGCCCGAAAACATCCTCTGGAAGAGCTTCCTGGGCGACGCCAAACCGGTGGATTTCGACGCCAACCGCTACATCAACTGGCGCTTCTTCTGGGACTACTCCGGCGGCAACGTCTACGAGAACATGTGCCATCAGATTTCTTTCTGGTACAAGGTGATGGACCTCAAGATTCCCCGCGCGGTCACCATGGTGGGCGGCATTTACCTGTGGAAGGATGGCCGCGAAGTGCCCGACACCATGAACGTCAGCATGGAGCACGAGGAGGAACTGCTCTACACCTGGGACTCCGGCTTCGGCAACGATCAACTGCGTGTCACCGAAGACGCCCTCGGCGATAACGGCACCATCTCGCACACCCCGCAGACCATCAAGTATTACCCTCAGAAGGTCAATCGCAAAGACGGCAATGAGATGACCGGCGTGACGCGCAGCGATCCCAAGGCGCACATGCAGAACTTCTTCGATGCCGTCCGCGGCGGCGCGCAGCCCAACTGCCCGTTTGAAATCGGCTTCCGTGTTTCCATCGCCTGCCGCATGGCGGTGGAAAGCTATCGCCAGAAGCGCACCGTCCGCTGGGAGCCGGTCAAGGAAGAGATCGTCTAGGGGCAGTTACGCAGACGCGATGACCCAACTGGCGCGAAAAATCCGCGAAGGGGACACGCGCGCGCTGTCGCGGGCGGCCACCGGAATCGAGAACCGCGATCCCGAAGCTCTGGAAACGCTGCGTGAGCTTCAGCCCTTCGAGGGGCACGCGCGCATCGTCGGCATTACGGGCTCTCCCGGCGCTGGCAAGAGCACGCTGGTCGATGCCCTGGCCGCGCAGTTCCGCCGGCAGGGGAAGACCGTCGCCGTCCTGGCTGTGGACCCGAGCAGCCGCATTTCCGGCGGCGCCATTCTGGGCGACCGCATACGCATGCAGCGGCACCACGCCGACCCCGGGATCTTCATCCGTTCCATGGCGACGCGCGGCACCATGGGCGGACTGGCGCGCGCCACCGCCGACCTGGCGCGCCTGATGGACGCCGCGGGGAAAGATTACGTCATCATCGAGACGGTCGGCGTGGGGCAGGACGAAGTCGAGATCACCTCGGTCGCGCAGGTGACGGTGGTCGTACTGGTGCCGGGCATGGGCGACGACGTGCAGGCCATCAAGGCCGGTATCATGGAGATCGCCGACATCTTCGTCGTCAACAAAAGCGATCGTCCCGGTGCCGACCGCGTGCAGTTGGAACTGCACGCCGAAGGCTTCGCCTGCCCCATCCTGCCGACCATAGCCACCGAAGGCAAAGGCATCGCGGAATTGGCGGACGCTATCGACGCGCAGAATTGGCAGGCGGAAGCGCCTGCCCCACCTTCTGACACAACCATTGCTATTGGAATTCATTCGGGAGAACACAATTGAAAGCGGAAATCGGAATCATCGGGGGCAGCGGGCTCTACACCATGCCCGGTTTTGAAGCCCAGGAAGAAGCCAACATCACCACGCCCTTCGGCAGCCCGTCGGACAACTACGTCCTGGGCACGCTGGCCGGGAAAAACGTCGCGTTCCTGGCGCGCCACGGGCGCGGCCATCGCATCTCGCCTTCGGAACTCAACTTCCGGGCCAACATTTACGGCATGAAATCCCTGGGCGTGGAGCGCATCATCTCTTTAAGCGCCGTGGGATCGCTCAAGGAGGAGCATCGCCCCCAGGATTTCGTCCTGCCCGACCAGTTCTTCGACCGCACACGCGGCCGCGTCTCCACCTTCTTCGGCGAAGGCCTGGTGGCGCACATCGGCTTCTCCGACCCCATCTGCCCTGAAATGAGCGGCGTGCTGGAAGCCGCCTGCCGCGCGGCCGGCGTCAACGTCAAGCAGGGTGGCACCTATCTCTGCATGGAAGGCCCGGCGTTCTCCACCAAGGCCGAATCCAACGTCTACCGGAGTTGGGGCATGGACGTCATCGGCATGACCAACTTGCAAGAGGCCAAGCTGGCCCGCGAAGCCGAAATCTGCTACGTCACCGTCGCCATGGTGACCGACTACGATTGCTGGCATCCCGAGCACGACGCCGTCACCGTCAACGACATCATCGCCAACCTGGTGAAGAATGCCGAAAACGCCTGCCGCGTAGTGGCCGAGGCCGTCGCCGAGATGCCGCGGGCGCGCGCCTGCAAATGCGGCTCGGCCCTGGCCCACGCCATCCTCACCGACCGCGCCCAGGTGCCGCCGGCGACCAAACAAAAATTGGGGATTCTGATTGACAAGTACTTCGTGTGAGCAGGTCGCGCGCCAACTGCTGGAGCGGTGCATCGCGGGCCGGCCTCCCGCGCGCCTGCCCGAAGCACTGCTCGAGGAGCCTTGCGCCCAAGCCCTCTTTGGCATCCTGATCGAGGGCCTGGCCGACCGCTTCGAGCCCGCCCTGTGCGATGTCTACGCGCGCCTGTTCTCCCAAGCCATCCCCGGGCACGACCCGGCGGAGCTGGTGGCGCGCTATGAACGGGTCCGGCGTCCGCGGCCGCTGGCCTGGGAACCCAAACGGGTGCTGGTGCTCTCCCGCGTCACGCTGGGGGCCGACGTGGCCGTAACCAGCGTGCTGCTGGCCGCCGCCAAACAGCGCCTGCCGCACGCGGACATTGTGTTTGTGGGGCCGCGCAAGAACTTCGAACTGTTTGCCGGAGACGCGCGCCTGAGCCATGCCGCCGTGGAGTACCGGCGCGGCAGTCTGCGCCAGCGCCTCGCCGTGTGGGACGAACTCAGGCCGCTGGCCGCCGACCCGGATTGCCTGGTGATCGACCCCGATTCCCGTCTCACCCAGCTCGGTTTGCTCCCCATCTGCGCGGAAGATCGCTACCACCTCTTCGAAAGCCGCGCCTATGGCGGCGCCGGCACTTTCAACCTACCCGCCCTGGCCGCCCAATGGGCCCAGGAAACCTTCGGCGTCCCCCATGCCGCCCCCTACGTGGCCCCAGAGCCAGAAGCGGTGGGGCGGACGGGGTGCCCTCTGGGCCGGTCCGCGCGGGACGGGGTACCCTCTGGGTCCGTCCCGCCTCTTCCTTCGCAACCCTACATCGCCGTCAGCCTCGGAGTAGGCGAAAACCCGGCGAAGCGCATCCCGGACCCGTTCGAAGAGCAACTCCTCGCCCTCCTCTCCGCCCGAGCCCCCCTGTGGATAGATAAAGGCGCCGGCGGCGAAGAGGCTGCCCGCGTGGAACGCGCCGTGGCGCGTTCCGGCGCCCGCGCCACTTTCTGGGACGGGAGCTTCGCCGGTTTCGCCCAAATCATCGCCGGCAGCGCCCTGTATGTGGGTTACGACTCCGCCGGACAGCACGTGGCCGCCGCCCGCGGAGTGCCGCTGGTCAGCATTTTCGCCGGTTTTCCGGCGCCGCGCATGTTCCACCGCTGGCGCCCTTCCGGCCCGCGCGCCACCGTGATCCGCGTGGAACAGCCCCTCCCGGCCGAAATTCTCGCCCAAGTGGCTCACGCCATTGATTAAAATACCCAAAAATCTTTTGCTGGAGTGGTACTCAGGTCGTTGACGCGCGCCCGCGATTAGCCTATCGTGGCTTCATGAGGCTGACATCCAGGATTGCCACCACCGTACTGCTCTTTACGCTGATTGCCGCCGCGCCAGCGCAGCAGAAGAAGCGCGTCGCGGTCATGAACTTCGACTACGCGACCGTGCAAGGCGACGTCTCCTCCCTCTTCGGCACCAACCAGGATATCGGCAAAGGCATTGCCGACATCCTCGTGGATAAGCTGGTGAACGAGGGCGTCTACTCCGTCATCGAACGCAAGCAGCTCGACAAGATCATCGCGGAGCAGAATTTCTCCAATAGCGATCGCGCGGACCCCAGCAGCGCCGCCAAGATCGCTCGCATTTTGGGCGTGGATGCCATCATCATCGGCAGCATCACCCAGTTCGGACGTGACGACAAGAGCACCGCCGTCGGCGGCGGGGCGGCGTCCGGCGCGCTCAACCGCTTCGGACTCGGCGGCGTCAAAACCTCCAAATCCACCGCCGTGTGCACGGTTACGGCGCGCATGATCGACACCTCCACCGCCGAAATCCTGGCCAGCGTGCAAGGTCATGGCGAGGAATCGCGCAGCGGCGCCGGCATACTGGGCGCGGGCGGAAGTTCCAGCGGATGGGGCGGTGGCGCGCTCGACATGAGGAGTTCCAACTTCGGCGCCACCATTCTGGGCGCGGCCGTCAACAAGGCGACCAGCGACGTCGCCCGCGGCCTCGATCAAAAAGCCGCGTCGCTGCCCACCGCACCCGTCCAGGTCATTGCGATTAGCGGCCTCGTGGCCGATGTTTCGCCCGATGGCACCCTCATCGTCAATGTCGGCTCTAAGGACGGCGTCAAGGTGGGCGACACCCTGGCCGTCAATCGCAAGGTGCGCGACGTGAAAGATCCCTCCACGGGCAGAGTCCTGCGCAGTGTGGTCGACGGCGTGGGCCTCATCACGATCACCGAAGTGGACGCCTCCTCCGCCGTGGGCAAGTTCGCGGGAGCCGCTCCGGCCAAAGTCGGCGACGTGGTCTCCAACAAGTAGACGTACAAGCAGGCTCATCATGAATTTTGAAATTGGTTCCACCGTCGGCGACTACCAGGTGGTCGGAATCCTGGGCGCCGGGGGTATGGGGCAGGTGTACAAGGTCCGCAATGTCATTTCGGACCGTGTGGAAGCCATGAAGGTGTTGCTTCCCGATCTGGCCGATCAGCCCGAGCTGGCCGACCGTTTTCTGCGCGAAATCAAAGTGTAGGCCAGCCTGGAGCATCCCAATATCGCCGCGCTGCACACCGCCGTGCGCGTGGAAAATCAGCTCCTCATGCTGACGGAGTACGTCGAAGGCGTCACCCTGGCTCAGAAGCTCAAGTACGGTCCGCTGCCCTTCGCCGAGGCGGTGGACTATGTCATGCAGGCGCTGGCCGCGCTGGAGTACGCGCACGCCCGCGGCGTGGTGCATCGCGACATCAAGCCGGGGAACATGATGCTGACGCCCGAGGGCGTGGTGAAGCTGATGGATTTCGGCATCGCCCGCTCGTCCGACGATCTCAAGCTCACGCAGACGGGAACCACGGTCGGGTCCCTGTACTATATGTCCCCGGAGCAGATTCAGGGCGTTGCCGAGCCGGATGCGCGTTCGGATTTGTACTCGATGGGAGTGTCGCTCTACGAGTTGGTGACGGGCAAGCGGCCTTTCGATGGAGACAGCCAGTTCGCCATCATTTCGGCGCATTTGCAGGGCACGCCGGTGCCGCCCATCACGGTGGATCCGCATTTGCCGAAGCTGCTCAACGATTTGATTCTGATGGCGGTGGCGAAGGACGCCAATGCGCGCTTTCAGACCGCCGCGGCGTTGCGCAACGCGCTGTCTAACGTGGTATCGAGACCGAAGCCGGCGGCCGCGGCTGCGGCCGCTGTGGTGGCTCCTGTCGCCCCCGCGCCTGCTCCCACGCGCGCACCTGCTCCGGCCGCCGCCGCTGCTGTGCCCGTCGGCGCGGCGGTGAAACCCATTCAACCGGTAAGCCATCGCGGGGCTTGGATGGGCCTCGGCGCGGTGGTCGCGGTGCTGGCCATCGTGGCCGTGATCGCCATCGCCCCGTGGAAAAAGACCGGGGCGGCGCCGGCCAAAGTCGCCGCACCCGCGGCACAGCCGGCGCCTGCCGAGCCGCCTGCTCCGGTTGCCGCGCAGACGCCGCCCGCGCAGCCGGAGCCGCAAGCGCCGCCGCCGGGCGCCGTTCCATCTCCCGTTTCCACGCCGGTGAGTCCGGCGCCGCGCGCTCCGTCGCGGCCGGCCGCTGCGGCGAAGTCCGTTCCCGCGGCATCGCAGCCGGTGGTATCGCAGCCCGCACCACAACAGCCGGTAGCGGAGCCGCCGCCGCCGCCCGCACAGCCGCCCGCGCCACAACAACCGGCTGCCCCTGTTGGACCCACCCGCGCGGAATTGCAGGAGGTCCGTGAGAGCATCGCGCTGGTCAACGTGCGCGCCAGTGGCATACGCAGCAGCCTGCAATCGTTGCAGCGGGCGCAGGGCGGCCGCGGCCTGAACCTGCGTGGCGACATGCAGGCGGCGGCCAATCTGATGACCACCTACCTGGAGGGCGCCGAGGCGGCGCTCAACGCCGGCGATGTCGAGCAGGCCAAAACTTTCCTGGAGAAGGCCGAGCCCCAGGTGCAGAAGTTGGAGAAGTTCTTCAACCGTTAAAATATAGGCTTGGCGGACCTGGAACAAGCTCGCGAATGGCTGGCGCAGGCGACCCGCGTCGCGGTGTTGACCGGCGCCGGCATCTCCGCCGAGAGCGGAGTCCCCACCTTCCGCGGCGCCGGCGGTCTTTGGAAGGACTACAAGGCCGAAGACCTGGCCACCCCCGAAGCCTTCGCTAGGGATCCGCGCCTGGTGTGGGAGTGGTACAACTGGCGGCGCGAACTGATTGCGAAAGCGCTGCCCAACGCGGCGCACAAGGCGCTGGTGCAACTGGAAATCCGCAAGCGCGAGTACACCCTGATCACGCAGAACGTGGACGGCCTGCACGATCGCGCCGGCAGCGGCCGCATGCTCAAACTGCACGGCGACATCTGGCGCATGCGATGCACGGTATGCGGCGCCAACTGGCCGGACCGGCGCGCTCCCCTGCCCAAGATCCCGCCGCACTGCGCTTGCGGCGGGCTGGCGCGCCCCGGCGTGGTCTGGTTCGGCGAACCGCTCCCCGACGGCATGATGAAGGAGGCCGAGCACGCCTCCGGGGCAGCCGAAGTGTTCCTGGTGATCGGCACATCGGCGGTGGTCTATCCGGCGGCCGGCCTGGTGCCGTACGCGAAGCAAGGCGGCGCCAAGGTGATCGAGATCAACACGGACGATACGCCGTTCACCAACCTGGTGGATTGCGCCCTGCGCGGCCCGGCGGGCGAGTTGTTGCCGCGGCTATTGTGATGGCGGCCGGGTCTCGCTAACCATGAATCAGGTACATGCCCCAACTGCCCACCACCGTGGCTACTGCGCAGCAGAGGAATACGTATGCCGCGCCGCACAGCCTTTCCCGCGGGGATCGATTCCCCAGCAATGCCATTACCGCGGAAAGTAGTAAGGCTACCAGCGCGGTAAATATAAGGTGCGGCATCAGCGGCCGGCCTTTCGCAATTCGAGCGCACTGGATATCCCGAGCAGGTTGAAGAGGCCCGCCAGCATCAGCAGCGTGGTGCCATACTCGTGCAGGCGTCCATCGAGGAACCCATGAGCGCCGTCGAAGAGCAGGGCGAGCAGAAACGGACAACCGGCGAGCACTTTGGCCAAGGCCCCGCTTTTGAAGAGCAATATTGTGAAGCCGTCCAACCCCTGGATGTCGGCGGCTTCGGGCCACCCGAATCCGCCGTGGAGCGCGAGGCCGGCGGCAAACGTAGTCGAGACCAGCACGGCGAAGACCGCAAAGTGCAGGTAGCGGCGCATCAGCAGGTACGCCCCTCCCGGCACGAGCCATCCGAATGCGGCGAACGCCACGGCCCTCATTGGCCCCCTCCGGCTTCCTGCGCGGGTTGGGAACGTGGGACTAAGAGCGTCCGTTCCCAGCGGGTCTTGGTGAAGAAGTGCTGGGCCACATCGAGCACGTGGGTCAGAGTCCACTCTTGCAGATCGGCCGTGGGCGCATCGTACGACCAATAGACAAGCACGGGCTTGCCGACCACATAATTGCGCGGCACGAATCCCCAATAGCGGCTGTCCAGGGAGTTGTCGCGGTTGTCGCCGAGCATGAAGAGCATGTCCGGAGGAACGATCACCTCGCCATTGACCACGTGGTGCTGCAACATGTCCCGGCCTAGCGCCGTGGTCTCGGCTGCCGGCGAGAGCGGGAAGTTATCGCGATACGCGTCGGGGTACCTCGCGATATGTTGCGTGTAGGGTTCCGTCAGACGGCGGCCGTTACGGATCACTTGCCCGTTGTCGAGACGAAGGCGATCGCCCGGCAATCCGATCAGACGCTTGACGTAGGTCTGGCGGATATCTTCCGGGTAGAGAAAGGCCACGATATCGCCGTGCTTCAGCTCACGATAGGGCAGAATGCGGGCGCCGGCGTAACCCGGCGCGGCGAAAGTCACGCGGTCCACCAGCATGTGGTCGCCGACGCGGAGCGTGCCTTCCATCGATCCCGTGGGAATCACGTAGGCCTGCACCAGAGTCGTCGTGACGAAGAGGTATATGCCGAGGGTGACCGCCCACTCGGTGACGAAGCCGCGGGGAGTTTGTTTGCGGCTGGCGGACCAGAAGGCGGCGGCCCGTTCACGGACCGTGGTGGTGAGCCAGTCGGTGGTGAGATGGAGGGCGAAGCGCAGCAGGCTCAAAGGGCCGGCGGTTCGCGCCATATCCCGGCAGCGGTCGCGGAATACCTGCCGCATGGCGGCGCCGTATTGCAGCCGAAAGTCACGGGGGTACGCGTAAAGAAGGATCGAGTAAATGCGGCAAAAACTGCCGATCATATTGGATTCGGACCCGGATTGGGGCGTCACGAAATACCTCCAGCCAGCTTGGTCCTGGCCGCCATCACCGCGCTGGTGAGGCGCTGCGCTTCGGCGCGAACCACACGCTTTCCCAGGGCGGTCATGCGGTAATAGCGGCGGCGTTCGTCATCCAGAGTGGGGTCGGGGCGTTCGTCCGACTCCTCCACCAGTCCCGCCGCCAGCATACGCTTCAGGCATCCGTAGAGGGTGCCGGGGCCGAGCTGCAATGCGTCGTCAGTCTGGCGCGCCACGTCCTGCATGATCCCGTAGCCGTGCCGTTCCTCGTCGGCCAGGGCCAGCAGGATATGGAAGACCGGCGGGGTCAGCGGAAGCAGTTCGTGCGCCGATTGCGGCTTTGTCATAAATACATCCGTTACGGATATATTAACGCCGCCGCACCACGTCTGTCAATAGGACTTCCGAAAAAGCCCTACTCGTTGCGCAGCGTCTCCGCCGGGTCCATGCGCAAGATCCGCAGAGCGGGCGCCAGGCTGGCCAGCGCCGCCACCACCAGCAGAATCGCGGCGGTAGTAGCGAAGGTGGCCGGGTCCGTGGCGCGCACGCCCCACAGCATACTGCGCAGGAAGCGCACCGCCACCAGCGACATGCCGAGCCCGGCGCCGATTCCGGCAATGGAGAGCAGGATTCCCGGCCGCATCGCCCCGACGATGGTCTGCCGCGCCGTGGCCCCCAGCGCCAGGCGGATGCCGATCTCGTGCCGGCGCTGGGCGATGGATTGCGAGATCAGCCCGTACAGGCCGACCGCCGCCAGCAAGAGTGCGAGGCCGGCCAGCATGGAAAACAGCGCGGCAAGGTAACGCTGGCTGCCCGTTTGCGCGTTGCGCAATTCATCCACCGTGCGGAAGTGCGCGACCGGCAGCTTGGGATCGAAATCCGCGATCGCCGCCCGGATCTGCCCGTTGAGGTTGGCCGTCGGGCCGCTGGTGCGAATCACCCACTTGGGCGAAAACCAGGTGTGAACCAGTTGCAGATAGCCGTCCTTGGTCTGGCTGGCGGGAACGTATAAGGTGGGCTCAACCGAGAGCGGCCCGAATTTCGCGGTGAGGCCGCTGTGTTGCTGCACGTCGCCGCAAATACCGACGATCTCGCGGCCGCCGCCCCCCATGTCCACGTGGCGGCCGACCGCATCGCCGTGGGCGAAATATTTCGCGGCGAAACTCTGGCTCACCACCGCGATCCTGGCGCTCTGTGTGCCATCGGAATCGCGCAGCCCGCGGCCTGCCAGCAGCGGAATCCGCATGGTCTCGAAGTACCCTGGAGTGCTGTAGACCACTTCGCCGGCGTGCTCTTCGCGGTCGGCGCCATCCACGGTGCGGAATCCGTCATTCAGAGGGCGCTCGTAGGGTAGCGTCAGCGCCACCGCGGCGGCTTGGACTCCTGGAATGCGCCGCATGCGCTCCAGGGTCTCGGTGTAGAGCCGGTTGACCGCCGCCGAAGTCTGGTAGCGCGCATCCTGAAGGGAAGCCTCGGCGGCCACCACGTTGCGCGTGTCGAAGCCCGGATTGAGGCCGTTCAACCAGACCAGCGAGCGCACCATCAGCCCGGCGCCGATCAACAGCACCAGGCTGAGCGCCACCTCGGCGGCCACCAGCGCGCCGCGCGTCCAGTGCCGCCGCGCGCCGGCGATGCCGCGGCCGGCCTCGTTGAGCACCGCACGGATATCCAGGCGGCTGGTGAGCATGGCCGGCGCCAGGCCAAACAACAGGCTGGTGGCGAGCGCGATCCCCATCATCACGACGAGCACCCGCGCATCCAATTCG
Organism: Candidatus Solibacter sp.; assembly: GCA_050014175.1. GTDB lineage: Bacteria > Acidobacteriota > Terriglobia > Bryobacterales > Bryobacteraceae > Solibacter. The sequence goes on from JBEKDV010000039.1 coordinate 17,444, forward strand.
ATGGGGTACCAGAGTTGGTTCTTCTCCGCGCCCAATTGCTTGAGCCAGTCCAGCGCGAAGCCACCCACGCTGATCCCCAAGATGCCGCCGCCGAGCGCCAGCAGCACGCTTTCCATCAGCAATTGGCGTACGATGGCGGCGCGGCTGCCGCCCAGCGCCATCCGCGTGGCCATCTCGCGGCCGCGGGCGCCCGATCGCGCCAATAGCAGCCCCGCGATGTTGACACACCCAATCAGCAGCACCATCAGCACCGCCGCCCAGGTAAGCAACAGCTCAGTCCGTACGTCCTGCGTCGCGCCGGTTTCGAGCGGGATGATGCGCTCCTCGAAGTTTTTCATTTCGCGGGGGAAAGCGGGGTCGGCATTCAGCGCCTGGCTGAGCGAGCGCAGTTGCTCGCTGGCTTGCGCCCAACTCACCCCCGGCTTGAGGCGGGCGGTCACTTCGTAGTTGGACCCGCCGCCCTCGCCGTTCCGGCTGGGACGCAGCGGCGTCCACACATCCACCGGCGAGGCGGCACGGAAATCCCGCGGCATGATGCCGACCACCGTGTATTCTTCGCCGCGCAGGCTGATGGTGCGGCCCACCACGGCGGCGTCGCCATGGAAGGCGCGCTGCCAGAAGCCGTGACTCAAAATGGCCACCGCCACGCCCTCGGGAACGTCTTCCTGGCGGCTGAATTCCCGGCCGGCCCGCGGCGCGATGCCCAGAACCCGGAAGTACCCCGCCGACACGCGCTGCTGCTGGATGTACTCGGGGCGGTCGTTGGCAGCGAAGTTGGCCCCGCCCGGCCCGCCGGCAGCCGCCACATCGAGGCCGGCGATGTGGTCGCGCACGGCCTCGAACAGAGCGCCGGTCTGCGAAGTGTTGATATATTCGGCACCGCCGTCGCGGCCCGCGGTGACCACCACGGCGAGGCGATTCGGCTCCGGATAGGGCGCACGGCGTAGCAGAACGGCGTCCAGGACGCTGAAAATTGCCGTGTTTACACCGATGCAGAGGGCCAGGGTGGCGATGACGATCAGGGTGAATCCCGGGGCTTTGCGGAGCTGCCGGAGGGCAAAGCGGGCGTCGGACCAGAGTGCCACACCAGCGGGCTTGCATGCCTGATGCCAGGGTGCTTTTTGCCGAACGTCTTTGGAACTGAGGGCTTAGCTCGCCAGCCCCCGCCGGTGGTGTTCGCTTGCGGGATTCCGGCGACCGCTGACGCACAGGATTTCTAACAAAAAACCAATGCCTTGACGGCCAAAACGTAACATTTCGAACGTGTCACCCGTAACCCTAAGACACAATATGGAGATATAATTCTTGACGCGCCACTATATATTGGGGCACCATTACGAAGGCGTTCCCCCAAGCAGGAAACCCGGAAGAGGACAAGCGAATGGGACAATTGTCTGTTGATTTGAGTGCGAGAATAGAATCGTTGAAGACCCAAGACCCCCAAAAAACCAAGACGGGAATCTCGTTCCCACGGTACTTTACCACCAAACTGGAAGCCGCCAGGACTCCGTACGACGAGATCCTCTGGGAAACGCGAACCGCCTCGATCGGCAACGACAAAGGTTCGGTAATATTCGAGCAGCGCGATGTCGAAGTACCGGTGGACTGGTCACAGACGGCCACCAACATCGTCGCCAGCAAATATTTCCACGGCAAGCTGGGTTCTCCCGACCGCGAGACCTCGGTGGCGCAACTGGTGCAGCGCGTGGTCGACTCCATCGCGGATTGGGGTAAGAAGGACGGCTACTTCAAAACCCCCCAGGATGGTGAGAATTTCCGCATGGAACTCGCCCACCTGATGCTCACCCAGAAGGCCTGTTTCAACTCCCCCGTCTGGTTCAACGTCGGCGTCAAGGAGACCCGCGGGTATGGCTGGATCTACGACGAGCAGCAGGGCCGGGTGTGCAAACTGGAAGGCGCCGCGCGCCCGCAGTGCTCTGCCTGCTTCATCGTCAGCGTCAAGGACTCGCTGGAATCCATCCTCGACCTCGCCAAGACCGAAGGCATGCTGTTCAAGTGGGGTTCCGGCACCGGTTCCAACCTCTCCTCGCTGCGGGAAGAAGACGCCATCCTATCCGGCGGCGGGCGCGCCAGCGGTCCGCTCAGCTTCATGAAGGGCTTCGACGCTTTCGCCGGGGTCATCAAGAGCGGCGGCAAGACGCGCCGCGCTGCCAAAATGGTGATCCTCAACGCGGATCATCCCGACATCGATAAATTCATCTGGTGCAAGGCCAAGGAAGAGAAAAAGGCCTACACCCTGGTGGAGGCCGGCTACGATGCCTCGCTGGATGGCGAAGCCTATAGCTCCATCTTCTTCCAGAACGCCAACAACAGCGTGCGCGCCACCGACGACTTTATGGAAGCCGTGGTCCGGGGCGACGATTGGTGGACCAAAGGCGTCTCCAGCGGCCAGCCGGTGAAGCGTTACAAGGCGCAGGACCTGATGCGCATGATCGCCGAAGCCACCCACCAGTGCGGCGACCCGGGCATGCAGTTCGATACCACCGTCAACCGCTGGCATCCCTGCAAGAACACGTCCCGCATCAACGCCTCCAACCCCTGCAGCGAGTACATGTTCCTGGACGATTCGGCGTGCAACCTCTCCTCGCTGAATCTCATGAAGTTCGTCGGACCCGATGGCCAGTTCGATGTGGAAGCCTTCCGCCACGCCGTCGATACCATGATCCTGGCGCAGGAAATCATTGTCGATAACGCCAGCTATCCCACCGAGAAGATCGGCGAGAATTCGCACGCCTTCCGTCCCCTGGGCCTCGGTTTCGCCAACCTGGGCGCGCTGCTGATGTCCATGGGCGTGCCTTACGATAGCGACCAGGGCCGCGATCACGCCGGCGCCATCACCGCCATCATGTGCGGCCAGGCCTATCTCACCAGTTCCCGCGTCGCCGCGGCGGTCGGCACGTTTGAAGGCTACGCCGTGAACCAGCAGCCCTTCCTGGAAGTCGTCCGCATGCACCGCGACGCGGTCAACCGCATCAATGGCAACCATGTGCCCGCCGCCATGATGCAGGGCGCCCGGCAGTGCTGGGACGACGCTTACGAAAGCGGCCGGCAGAGCGGGTATCGCAACGCGCAGGTAACCGTGATCGCGCCCACCGGCACCATCGGCTTCATGATGGATTGCGACACCACAGGCATCGAGCCCGATCTGGCGCTCATCAAGTACAAGAAGCTGGTGGGCGGCGGCGTCATCAAGATCGTCAACAATACCGTCCCCGCCGCACTCATCAAGCTGGGCTACTCGCCCGAGCAGGTGGAGAAGATTGTCACCCACATCGATTCCACCGGCACCATCGAGGGCGCTCCCGAATTGAAGCCGGAGCATCTGCCGGTGTTCGATTGCAGCTTCCGTCCGCAGAATGGAACGCGCTCCATCCACTACATGGGTCACGTGCGGATGATGGCCGCCGTGCAGCCGTTCATCTCGGGCGCCATTTCCAAGACCATCAACATGCCCGAAGAGTGCACGGTGGAGGACATCGTCAAGGCCTACACCGAAAGCTGGAAGCTGGGGTTGAAAGCGGTGGCTATTTACCGCGACAACTCCAAGCGCGTGCAGCCGCTCAGCTCGGGATCGGGCAAGGGCGAGAAGAAGAACGCGGGCGCCGTGGCGACAGCCGCCGCCGCTGCCGCAGTCGCGCCGGCGGAGCGGGTGGTCTACCGGCCGGTGCGCCGCAAACTGCCCGACGAGCGCCGCTCCATCACCCACAAGTTCTCTATCGGCGGGCATGAAGGCTACATCACGGTGGGCATGTACGACGACGGAGCGCCGGGCGAGATCTTCATCACCATGGCCAAGGAAGGGTCCACTATTTCCGGCCTGATGGACGCTTTCGCCACCGCCGTAAGCTTCAACCTGCAGTACGGCGTGCCCTTCAAGTTCCTGGTGGATAAGTTCGCCCACGTGCGATTCGAGCCCAGCGGGTGGACGGGGAATCAGCAGATACCCTACGCGAAATCCATCATGGATTACATTTTCCGCTGGATGGGCGCCAAGTTCCTGGGTCCGGAATATGCGGTGAGCGAGGTGGGTGGGACCATGACCCTCCGCCCCACCGAAGCCAGTCCGCAGCAGGAACTGCCGTTCAACGCCATGACCACGGACGCCCCGCTGTGTTCGGAGTGCGGCTCCATCATGACGCGCAACGGAAGCTGCTACAAGTGCGGCAATTGCGGCGGCACCAGCGGCTGCAGCTAGAATTCCTTTTTATCGGTTTGAAGTGGGAGAATCGCAACGCTCCCGGACGGCAGGGTACGTCCGGGAGCTTTTTTGGTGGGGGGGACCTATGGGATCGCCGCCCAGTCTTCGATCTGAAGCCCCGCAACGCGCTGAAATTCGCGGACGTTGTGCGTTGCCAGGACGTGACCACGCGCCAGGGCGGTCCCTGCAATGAGCACATCGTAGGCGCCTATCCGTTCACCCCGACCTTCCAAGTCCGCCCTGATGACGCCGAATCTTTCGCCCGCGTCCTGGTCCAACTCCACCAATTGAAAAGCAGCGCAAAACTGCCGGCATATGACCATGCTCTCTTGCGATTTCCGGCTACGCAACGCGCCAAACATCGGCAACCGTCACAGTCGAGAGAAAGATCGCATCCGATTTCTGCAAGCCAATTGCTCAGCCACGTGAACATCGAGCCCTCGCAGCAATTCGATTGCGATGTCAGTGTCAAGCAGATAGGTCGTCACAAATTGGCTCGGTTTTCCACGGGCGGCTGGGCCGGGCGTTCCAGTTCCGGCAGGCTCCCAATCAGCTCCGTGAATAACTCCGCTGGCCAGCCATGCCGGACGGCCTCATCCACCACACGGGTCGGCACGGCAGGATGCAGAGGCGCTTGCCCGCACCCGGTTTGTGAGAGGTCATGGATGATCCGCGCCACCTCGTCCACCTGTTCCGGACGCAGCCTCTTGAGTTGCGTAATGACTTCCTCCACCGACGCCATACTTCTACCCTACGCCACGCGGCGCCGAAAACCCACATTGCGGTAGCCTCCGGAATTCGCCCTTCTTCCGGGGACTTTCTCCGCGGGTCGATGCTCGGAAACTGGCCCCAATCGGCGCTCCGGGAGGCCTGGCTGCTCACGCCTCGGGTCCGGAATCGTAAAGGAACACAACGCGACTTCTGGCCCACGCCGAATCCCAGCAGTTTCCGAGTGGCGTGGGAGTCGGCTCTGCTCGGATCGTCGGGAACTCTTCCACACCCGGCTCGGGGCCGCCGTTGCGGGCGGACCTTACATTAACGGATTTCGCGATGATTGTAGACAACTGGACGGGTCACGCGGCGCCAATTAGCCGATTGTACAGGGCGTGATGCCCCACCCAGAACCAAACCACGGTGTTTTCGTGTTCCACGGCAAGTGCCCGGTAATGCAGACCGACCCGGACGGACCAGAACCGCCCGATCTTCTTGAAGTGCAAGGACGGATGCTTAGGGTCGCGCCGCAGTAGTCGATAGGACTCGTTGGCGAGGAGGCGTATGTCTTCCGGAAGCTGGCGGTAGCAATACCAAAACCTGGGATTGGCGCGGTGCCTCACCGCTCAGTGCAACGCCCAGCGCGCAGATCCTCAAGGGCTTCGTCCGCTAGCGCGTCCAGCCGCCCCGAAGCGACGTCGTCCTCGATCCGCCGGTCCCATGCCTCCGCATCGAATTCAGCAAACCACGCCCGAAATGCGGCGAGTTCGGCGGCGGGGAGCCGCAGGACAGCCTCCTCGATCTCGCTTACGCTGCTCATCAACTACAGTTTACTCTGCACGGTTGCGCGTGCACAACGGTACTCGTGCGCGGCGGGGTTAGCTGCCGGATCGATCCAGCAGGAGCAATTCCTGAATCGCCGGACACTCGAAAACTGCACCCAGACGGCTTTCCAGGAAGCGTCGCTCGGACGCCATCAAGTGAACGGCGTTCATCAACTATGCCGCGTCTCTGATCTCGATGGCCAACTCCTTGCCGAGCGCCTGGAACGCGGCTTCGATCTGATCGAGCCTGGAGTGGTGCGCTAGGTCGAACAACCGGTCCACGTTGACTTTGGAGATGCCCATGCGGCGCGCCATTTCCGCTTTGCGAAGGCCAGAGGCATCGAACGCCATGTACAATTCAGCCTTCGCGGCGGCCAGCGCGGGCAACCGGATCATACGGTATTTGCGGCCGCGCGGCTTGCTGGGGCGCGGGAGATGTTCTCCATGGCGGACGTGCTCCCGGATCATCGTGCACAGCGCGTCCAGCGCCATTTCATGCGCGTCCTGTTCGGTTTCCCCTTGAGTAACACCCCAATCGAAATCGGGAAACGTGACCACGAGTCCACCTTCCCCGGAAGGCTCGAACAGTGCCGGATACTCCATGACTCTTTACTCCTTAATTGAGGTGCTTTCCGTTTACCGGCGCAAGTGGCGGGTTGCCAACCCGCCGCAGGTTAGCAACGTTAGCAACCTGCTCCACGAACCCGGTTCACGCCGCATTTCCCCGATTCGGTTAAGCACGCCCTAGGTGAAACTTCTGCCAAAAGGAGCCGGCAACCTGGGTTCGTGTTCTACTGCTTGGTGAAGTCAAACGTGCAGGGGCGGCCTATGACGCCGAGGCCCGTGTCCCGGGTGCCTGTGCCCTCCGCATCCTGGAACTTGGCCTTGATGTTGTAGCTATAATCCTCGCCCTTGTGGGCGAGGACTCCACGGGCGTATTTCCTGGAGGCGACTATACCGTTTGCAGACAGCTTGGCGCTGCCGTCCTCGGCGATCTTGCCTTCGATGAGCAGGTAGCCGGGCTCCCCCGCTGTGCCGTGCTCTCCGCGTAAGCTGCTGTTCTGGATGACGCTCGGAAACTGCCAGGTGTACCCCTCGGTATTCCCTTTTGCAGGGCAGGTGAGCTTGGTGAGCCACTTGCCATCGAAGCGCGGCGCACTTTGGCCACCGGCTCCCGCCGTTTGCGGCGGCGAGGACGTGCTTTGGGCCAAAGCAATCGACCCAACCAACAGTGCGGCCGCCACTCGGAGAGCCGCCCGAGCAATCGTAGTCAAACGCATGGAACTCCTCCGGTCCAGGGCTTCTGCAATCTGGCGTCCAACCGGCAAGATTCCTGTAAAGGCGATGACCGGCCTTAAAGGACCAAAAAGGACCGGTGATGTGCGCGTTCGGCGGCAAAACAGCGCGGCGGATGGCGATACCGGCGCCATTAAGGACGGCGCGTTACCGGGCGTAGTGCGCCTTTTGACTCAGGCAGCGCTTCCACGCGCACCTGGAAACACTAAAATCCAAGGCTCCAGTCCTCGCCCGGGAGCCTTTCATTGGGGGCCGATGACGGCAACTCCGGTTTTCACGTCCAGCGTCCACTCCTTCGGCTCCGGAAGGCGCAATTTGCCGTCGCCGATTTCGAGCGGCATCCACAGGTAGCGCGAGTCCCATTGGGTCCGCGGCTTCCAGATGTCGCCCATGAAGATCACCGTGGTCGCCTTTTTGCCGGCCACCTTCAGCAACATGGTGGACTGCGAGCCGTAGGTCTTCGTCTCCGGCGGCGCGATGTCCTGGAACTCCGACCAGGGGCCTTCCAGGCTGGGCGAGGTAGCGTACTTGTTGGGGTTCGGCGCCCAACCGGTCAGCGCCGACCCGACCACGTAGTAGAGTCCCTGGTAGTGGACCACGGCCCCGCCTTCGAGCGGCGCCCGGATCAGCGACATTTCGCGTTCCACGGTGAGGTAGTCGTCGGAGAGCCTGGCAATGTGAAAACCCTTGGCCGGCCGGTCCTCGAAGATCAGGTAGGCGGCGCCGTCATCGTCGATGAACTGGCCGATGTCGCGGCTCTCCTGTCCCAGCGGGCGAAAGCTCTTCAGGTAGCGGTAATTCCCGTCCACGCGGTCGCTCACCGCCACCGCCACGCGCGCCAGTTTGTAACTCCGGTCGTCCAGGTGCATGTACATCACGTACTGCCTGGTCTTCCTGTTGTAGAAAACCTTGGGCCGCTCCAACACCCAACCAGGGCCCAGGTTTTCCGGATCGGCCTGTTGCATCACCTGGTTGCGGTAGGTCCAGTGGGCAAGGTCCTTGGACGAATAGCAACTGACGTATCGTTGGGAGCGATCGAGATTCTGCGTGCGGTCCTCGCCGAACCAGTACCAGGTGTCCTTGAGCTTGACGATGCCGCCGCCGTGGCTCTGCACGTGTTGGCCGCGGTTGTCGGGCCACACCTCGCCGGGCTTGATGGTCCGCGGCTGGCCGTTCGCAATGGCGGCGGACAAGCACACCAGCGCCGGCAGTGCGGCGCAGGCGCTGCGATGGATCCAGGCGGGCATGCCGCGAGCGAGTTTCATGGCTACTCCACCGCCTTCTCTTCCACCGGCCCGAACTTCTTCAACAGGTCGCGGATCTTGTCGCCATCGCCCACGGCGACGATTTGCACGTTGTCGTAAGGCACGTACTTTTTGGCGACGCGCATCACGTCGGCGGCGGTGATGGCCATGATTTTTTCCGCATAGGTATCCCAGTAATCCTCGGGCAGGCCGAATTCGCGCTGCTGCATCCAGCGCTGCAAGACCTGCGCGGGGTTCTCCAGGCCGAGCGCGAAACTGGCCACCAGGGTCCGCTTGGCGCCATCGAGCTCTTCTTTGGGCACGGTCACGTCGCGGATTTCCTGGAACTCCTTCAGCAGGTCCGCGAGCGCGGGCCCGGTGACTTCGGTGCGCACGCTCATGGCGGAGCTGAAATGCTGCAGGTAGCGCGTGGCGGTGTAGCTGGAACTGACGCCGTAGGTGTAGCCCTTCTCTTCGCGGATGATGCGGAAGAGGCGCGCCGCGGGACCGGAGCCCAGCACCTGGTTCATCACCATGCAGGCGATGTAGTCCGGGTTGGTGCGCTCGATGGCGCGGTTGGCCAGCGTCAGGCTGGTCTGCACCGAGCCGGGGCGGGAAACCAGGTAGACCTTTTTCTCCGCGATGGGGGACGCCATAGGCAGCACGATCTTCTCCACCGGTCCGCCCTTCCAGGCGCCGATGGCTTTTTCCAGCTTGGCCACGGCGGCGGCGGGCGCGATGTCGCCGGAGATGCCGGCCAGCTCGCCCGACGGCACGTAATACTTCTTGTAGTGCTCGATGAGGTTTTCGCGCGTGATTTTGTTGAGCGATTCCAGGGTGAGGCGGGTGAAGCGGCGCGCATCGTTGGGGTAGAGCACGGCCATCAGCGTTTCGTTGGAGAGCGTATTGGGCTGGGTGCGCGCCTGTTCGAGCTGGCTGCGCTCGCGCGTCCTCCACTTTTCGAATTCGTCGGCGGGGAAGGAGGCGTGCAGCAGCACGTCGCTCATGATGGCGAGGGCGGCATCGAAGTTTTCGGTGAGCGAGTTGACCGTGATGGTGGACGCTCCACCGGCGGGCGCGCCGGCGCCACCGCCGCGTCCGCCGCCGCCACCGCCATTGCCGAAGGTCACGGTGGCGCCGATATCGGCCAGCGCCTCGGAGATCTGGCGGGCGTTCTTCGTGGTGGTGCCGAGCATCATGATGGCCGCGGTGGCCTCGGAAAGTCCCGGCAGCGCGCCGTCCCGCAAGCTGGAGGAAGGCACAGAAATGGTGAGCGCGATGGTGGGCGCGCGATGGCTTTCCAGAATCACCAGGCGGAGCCCGTTGGAGAGCGTCTTTTCCACCGGACGCGGCAATTTCACCTTCAGCACTTCATTGGAAACCGGTGCGCGATTGAGCCGCACCATGCCGCGGAAACTGTTGGCTGTGGGTTCCTGCGCGAAGGCCGCGCCGCTCAATAGAAGAGAAAGAGACAGTTGGCAGGCGAAAGCGCCTGCCCCACCAAAGCGCACAACTGCGATTGTGGTTTTCATGGCTACCGGCCTCCCCTTCTTCCGCCCTGCTGGGCGCCGCCGGCGGGGCTGGTGACGAACACCACCCGGTTGGCGGTGACCAGGTACGCCTTGGCGGCGCGCTGAATATCGGCCGCCGTGACGGCCAGTTGCAGATCGCTATCGGAGTTCACTTTGTTGGGGTCGTCAAAGACGGCGGCGGCATCGGCCAGCGCCTGCGCGCGGCTCAGTGCGGTGAGGCGCAATTCGGCGCCGCGCCGGACGTTGATCTTCACGCGCGCCAGTTCCTTGTCGGTGACCGGCTCGGAGTGCAGGCGGGCGACCTCTTCGCCGATCAGGCCTTCCACTTCCCCGGTGGTCTTGCCGGGACGCAAGGTGGCGGAGATGTGGAACGTGCCGGGGCCGACGCGCCGGTCGGTATTGCAGGAGACGTTGGTCACCAGTTCTTTTTCCTGGACCAGTTTCAGGTAGAGGCGCGAATTGTTTCCGCCGCCGCCTCCTCCGCCGCGTCCGCCGAAGCCGCCACCGCCGCCGCCCAGAATCTGGGCGGCTGCCGCGAGCGCGTGCGCGTCGGGCGTGCTGGAGGGCGGAGTGCGATAGGCGATATCGATGCGCGTGAGGCGCGCCAGCGGGTCGTCGAGTTTGCCGCGGCGTTCGCCTTCCTTGGGGGGTTCGGTGAGGTCGGCCGGGGTGGGCGGAGTCTGCCGCGGGATGTTGCCGAAATATTTCCTGACCTTGGCCAGGGTGTCCTTGGTATCGAGATCGCCCACCAGGGCGAGCACGGCGTTGTTGGGCGCGTAGTAGGTCTTGAAGAACTGCTTCACGTCGTCCACCGAAGCGGCGTCGAGATCTTCCATGGAACCGATGACGGAGTGGTGGTAGGCGAAATTGTCGTAGACCAGTTCTTCGAGTTTCTCGGAGGTGTTGCCGTAGGCCATGTTATCGCCGCTGAGGCGGCGCTCCTCTTTTACGGCCTGGCGCTGGTTCTCCAGGTTCTCCTGGGTGATGATCAGGCCGCGCATGCGGTCGGCCTCCAGGTAGAGGCCGAGATCGAGCTGATTCTTGGGGAGGACCTCGTAGTACGAAGTGCGGTCGGTGTTGGTGGTGCCGTTGGAATTGCCGCCGTTGGTGTAGATGAGGAAATCCAGCTCGCCCATGCCGACGTTTTCGGAGCCCTTGAACATCATGTGTTCGAAGAGGTGGGCGAAGCCGGTGCGGCCGCGGCGCTCGTCCTTGGATCCGACCTTGTAGGCCACGGCGATGGCGTAGACCGGAGCGTAGTGGTCTTCGGAGATGATGACGCGCAGCCCGTTCTCGAGCTTCGTGTCGGTGAACTTGATCTTGGGCAGAGCGGACGGTGCCTGCTGTGCAAACGCGGCGGCGGCGAATGCAAGGATAGCGAGCAGTTTCATGAAGGCTCCCGATGGAAACACTTATAGTACACGCTGGCGCGGAAGAACGCCGCCCGCCACGGCGGGTTTGGGTGCAAGATATCTCTATGGAGCAGATGGCAGTTTTGGCGCTGCTGCTGGCGGCCGTGCTGGCATTGCTGGCGGGCGCGCCGCGGCGGTTCCTGCAAGATACGTTGCATCGCCGGCCCGCCTGGATCTGCGCGGCGCCCTTGCTGTTGAGCGCGGTCTTCAGCGGCGCGGCCGCGCTGGCCGGCGCGTGGAGCCTGCCGCTCGGGCTGATGGTGCTCGCCTATACGGCGGTACCGGTTTTATGCGCCTGGCCGCAGGGCGCAGGCGCGGTCTCGCGCCCCTCCGGGTTGGACTTCCTCACCATCCTCCTTCTTTGGCTGCCGCTCGAATTCTCCGCCGGCGCCCAGTTGATTCCGCGGGCGGCACAGGGTTTTCTGCACAGCGTGGCATACGGCATCGCCATCCTGCTCGCCTTGGTGCTCTTCGTGGGATTCCGCTCCGTCCCCGGCCTGCAATTCAACCTGCCGCGTCACGCCCGGGATTACTGGCTGCCGCTGGCGGGCTTCGCCATCGCCGCGCCGGTCCTCGCCGTCGTGGGTATCGCCATTGGATTCATTCCGCCGCCGCACCTCCCCACGCAATCGGCGGGCCGCATGATCTCCGCCGTGGGCCTGATTTTCGTTGGCACCGCGCTGCCGGAGGAGATCCTCTTCCGCTCGCTCATCCAAAACCTGCTCATGCTGCGCTTCGGCGCGAATACGCGGACGTTGCTGGCCGCCGCCTTCATTTTCGGCTGCGCGCATCTCGACAACGGACCGCAGGCGCTGCCCAACTGGCGCTACATGATTCTGGCCACCATAGCCGGCGTGGCCTACGGCGCCGTTTTCCGGAAGGCGTCCACCGTCCTCTCTTCCGCTGCCTTGCACATGTTCGTGGATTGGACCAAGCATTTCTTTTTCTAATTCGACAACCTCGCCGGCATCCGGCCCTGCCTCAAAAGGTGTAGCCGACGCCGAATAGGGGAGTGAATTGCTGAAAGACTCCGCGCGCCGTATTGTGCGGCGCGGGAACGATCTGTTGCCTGGGGAAGGTGGTGAGATAGTCCCGAAACTCGGCGCGCAGGAGCATGTGCGGGATCAAGCGGAACTTCACACCTCCGCCCACGCTGAAGACGACTTTCCACACGTCGTTGGTGGTGAGGCTGGCGATTTGCGGAATCGGCTGCGGAAACGGCTCCGGACCCGCGACGACATATTCCTTGGCGCCGGCGCCTCCGGCGAGAAACGGCCGCCAACGATGTTCGCGTTGCTTGAAATGGAACAGCAACTCCGTCGTCAGGGCATCGGACTGGCCCTGTATGTCGGCCTTCACACCGGGCGCCTGCAGGAACGCGTGGCCATCGTGATAAAGGTAACGGAACTCGGCGGAGACGTAATTCGAAAACTCATCGCCGAGAACGATGCCGGCGGCAAAACGATTGCGAATGCCGGCTTGCGCGCTTCCCGAGTCCGAAAAGATCGTACCGTTGCGGTAGAACCCGTAGCCGATGTTCGCGCCAATTTCGTATTGCTGCCCGAAGGCGGCGCCCACGAAGAGGATGATCGGGACTACGAACTTCATACGCCTCCATTTTCCCCCAAATGGCCCGCCCATGCCCCGAAGCAGTGCGCTACGATGTTGCTCGACGCGGAGTGTGAGGTCGTCAACGGCCCGTACCGCGGCGAGCGCCTGCACTGGAAGGAAGTCGCTCAGGGAGGATAGATCCGAATGGTCCGGCTATTGATTCTGCCCGCGATCGTGTTGCCGTTGGCGGCGGCTTCGTTGCCTACGGCCAAGCCCGAAGAGGTTGGCCTGTCTTCGGAGCGGTTACAGCGCGTCCACCAGATGGTGATGCGCCACGTGGAAGCGCACGACATTTCGGGCGCGGTCACCATGGTGGCGCGCCGCGGGCGCGTGGTCCACTTCGAAGCGCATGGTCTGATGGACATCGAAGCGAAAAAGCCGATGACCAAAGACGCGCTCTTCCGCCTGGCGTCCTCAAGCAAGCCAATCACCGCCGCCGCCATCCTCATGCTGATGGAAGAAGGCAAGCTGAAGCTGACCGACCCCGTGGCCAAGTACATTCCGGAGTTCAAGAACTCCAAGGTCGCGATGGAGAACGTGCGCGGCGCCGTCCCCATGAGCGATCAGGCGCCCGCCGGCGGCGACCGCTATTACCTGGTCCCCGCGAGTCACGATATCACCATCATCGACCTGCTGACGCACACTTCCGGACTGGCCACCGGCGGCATCGCCAATGCGGACTTTCAGAGTCTGCTGAAGGCCAGGAAGCCGACGGATACGCTGGCCGACTTCATTCCCCGCCTGGGCGCCCTGCCGCTCGATTTCCAACCCGGCACGCAATGGCGCTACAGCGGCCTGGCCGGGTTCGATACCCTGGGCCGGATTGTCGAGATCGCTTCCGGGTTGACGTTCGACCAGTTTCTGCGGCAGCGGCTGTTTGAGCCCCTGGCGATGAACAACACCTGGTTCAATATCCCTGAAAAGGATGCCGCGCGCGTGGCCAACATCTATCGGAAAACGCCCAACGGATTGGAGAAAGGCGCCCAACTCGCCATCGGCACGCAGGCCTACTTTTCCGGCGCGGGCGGGCTCACCTGCACCGCCGAGGACTACCTGCAATTCGCGCAGATGCTGGCCAACGGCGGACAACTGAACGGCAAGCGCATCTTGAGCCCCTGGACCGTCGATACCATGTTGAGCAACAACGTCGGCGATCTCTTTAACGGGCAGATCGGGCGCCCGGTGAAAGGGGTAGGTTTCGGGCTCGGCGGCGAGGTGGTGGTGAGCGCGGTGGACGCGCGGCTGCGCAAGCCGGACGGCAGCTACGGCTGGGATGGCGCCTACGGCACCTACTGGTGGGTGAACCGCAAGGAGCAGATGGTGGTGGTCCTGTTCGTGCAAACGTCCGGCAGGGCGCTGCAATACGACTTCGACAACGCCGTTTCGCAAGCGGTCGTCGAGTAGGTGACAGGCGGCTTGGGCGCCGTCATCGGCGGGCGAGGTTACGCGAGCTTACCGCCAGTCGCGTTCCCGCCTGGTGGGCTCGATGTCCGCCGAGCGGACCTGGCCGGTGTCGAAGTTGACCGAGCAGGAGAAGCGGTAGCGGCCGTCCCAGAAGTCGCGGCCACGAAAGACGTCGATCACGCCGACCACCCAGTCGTTGCGGCCGGGATTGTCGTCGATGCGGGTGTTCACGAACTCCACCCGGCGCTCGCGGAAGCGGTCTCCCGCCAGCCTGCGGACCGAATCCTGGCACACGGCCACCGCCTGCTCGACGGTGAAACGGCGGGACGGAATACGGTCGAGACCGCGGCTCACCATGGGGTCGATCTGCACGCTCCGCACCTGGCCGGTATCGAAATTCACCGAGCAGGAGAACTGGTAGCGGCCTTCCGACATGCGGTCGCGGAAGACCTCGATCGTGCCGATGACCCAATCGTTGCGGCCGGGATTGTCGTCGATGCGGACGTTCAGGAATTCCACCCGGCGCCCGCGGAAGCGGTCACCCGCCTGGCCGCGGACGGAATCCTGGCAGACCCTGACGGCCTCGTCAACGGTGAAGCGGCGCGGCGCCCGCTCGGGAACGGCGCCGCCGCTCCAGATGAGGTCGAAGGTATAGCCTTCGGCTCCGTTCCTGGGATCTTCGATGCGGACGATGGCGGCCCCGCCGCTGCGCGGATCGCGGAGCAGTTGTTGCCGGCCGCGTCCATCGATACCCTGAAAGCGGAACTCAGCCGGATTGCGGGGCAGGGGAGCGCTGCATTGGAAGCGCCGCCACTGCGCGGGCTGGCCCGCGATATTCCGGATGATTCCCAGATCGCCGCGGATCTCAATCTCGGCGATGCCGTCAACCACTACTTCTATGGTGCACTTGCCGCGATCGAAGCTGCCACCACCG
>JBEKDV010000040.1:0-31630 GCA_050014175.1 Candidatus Solibacter sp.
GGTCACCCTGCTGCGCAAGGAGATGGCCGAGCATCCCGACCTCCTGACGGAATTCGAGGGCAAAATCACAGATACCCAGCTCGTCCGCGCCGCCGCCGCTTGAGAAAATGTAGAAACTCCAGATGCCCGCTGGAAAGCGGGCATGGCAGCCCTGGAGGGCTACTCTACAGAGGAGCGGAAGGGCGCGGCCGGGAGACCCTCGACGTTGTAGAGGGTGCAGTCTGGGAAATCGCTCCAGCCATAGCGCACGTAGAGCGGCGCGGGAGCGGACGGGCTGGATACCACGACAGTATTGCCATCGATGCGCGCGGCGGCGGGCAGCCAGCGGCGGTCCGCGCCGGCCACCTCGAACCCCCGCAATGCGCCGCCCTGCGCCAGCAGGCCGCCGCCGGTGTGGTCGAACCAGACGCGCAGCACGCCGTCCTCCCGTGTGGTGCGGCGAAAGAGCGGACCGGAGTAGACAAGCTGCTCGCCGTAAACGAGAGCGCGCGCCACGAGCGACAGACGGCGGCCGACTTCCCGCTTGTTCTTGGGGTGGATGCTGTCGCGCTCGCCGAGATCGGTGGCCACTGCCATGCCTGTGTTGGCTACGCTCAGAGCCCGCCGCTGGGCCTCGCGCAACTCGGGCCAGTCGCTATCGGGCGCGGCGGTGAAACCAGCCAGTTGCACAAACAGGAAAGGAAGGCCGCCCTGATTCCAGGCACGCCGCCAGTCGTCGACCATCGTCCGGAAGAGCCGCCCGTAGAGCGGCGCCCGCTCCGCCGACGTATTGCTCTCGCCCTGGTACCAGATGACTCCGCGGACCGGGAACGCCGCCGCCGGCATCACCATGGCGTTGAAGATGGAGCCGGGCTTCCACGGGCTTTCCGGCCCCACCGGTTTCACCGGCGGGGGCACGGTGAATGGCTTGCGGGCCGCCTTGGCGAGGGCCGCCGCCGCTTCCCATTTCCGGCACTCCTCTTGGTAGCGCAAGAGTGCGGCGGGGTGGTTTCTCATCATCTTGGCCCACTCGGCCAGGGCCGGCATCAGCGCGGCATCCGCCGCGATGGCGCTGTAACTGGTCCAGGAATCGATGGGCGTGCCGCCCCACGCTATCTGGATCAGCCCGATGGGAACGTCGAGACGCTCCTCCAGAAAGCGCCCAAAATGGTATCCGACGGCGGAAAAATCGGCGACCGACTCCGGCCCGCATGGAGTCCACGGCTTCCCCCAGAGATCGTCGAAGGCGAATTCGGAGACCCTGTGCATGGCATGGAAGAGGCGAATCCGCGGATGCCTGGCGGCCGCGATTTCAGGCTCCGGCTCGCTCGCCCATTGCACCGGCCACTCCATGTTCGATTGGCCTGCCACCACCCACACGTCGCCCACCAGGACGTCCTTGAGGACGATCTCGTTGGCTCCCCGGATGGTCAACTCGAAAGGTCCGCCGGCGCCGCCCGGGGAAAGATAGAAGCTGAACTGGCCCAGGGCATCCGCCGCGGCCGCTTTCGTCTCACCGCGGAAGTTCGCCGAGACAACCTCGCCGGGATCCGCCTTGCCCCACACATGCACGGGCTGATCGCGCTGGATCACCATGTGATCGGCCAGCAGGGTGGGCAGCTTCACCGCGGCATGCGCGAAGCAGGCCGCTCCACAGGCGAGCACGACGGCTCGAAGGATCACTCCGGAATCAGTATGCGCCACGTCCAAAGATCACCACGCGAACGGTCCTGAGTAGAACCAGCAAGTCCATCCGGATGGTCCGGTTCCGCAGGTATTTCATGTCGAGTTCGGTCCGTTGGCGATAACTGGTGTGGGTGTGGACGGACACCTGCCACAGTCCGGTCAGACCGGGCAGGACCTGCAGGTATAGGGGAAAGGCCGGACCGTACTTTGGAATCTCCTCCTCGACAATCGGCCGGGGGCCGACCATGCTCATTTCGCCCCGCAGGACGTTGATGAGTTGCGGGAGTTCGTCGAGGCGGGACCGGCGCAGCAGCCGGCCCACCCGAGTGACGCGCGGATCGTCTTTCAGTTTGTGCATCTCGCGCCATTCCGCCAGATGGTCCGGATGCGCCTCCAGGTGCCGCGCCAGCATCCAATCGGCGTCCACCACCATGGAGCGGAACTTCCACAGGCGGAAACGGCGTCTACCTTTGCCGATCCGGGTGTGGGAGAAGAACACGGGGCCGGGCTTCTCCAGCACGATGGCGAGCGCGATGGCGGCTGCCAACGGAAGCGACAGAACGAGCAGAAGCGCAGCCAGGATGACGTCGAGAGTACGCTTGAGCAACCGCGCGCCGGGATCGCGCAGACCGGGACAGACTAACCCCACGGCACTTTCCGGCAAAGACGGGCAGTCCTCCAATTGGGTAACGAGTTTGGCCGCTTGGCAGTTCACGCTAGACAGATCGCCGCTACTTCGCGGTCCTGCCCAGTAATGTAGCATAGATGGCGGCGGTGCTATCGACCATGTACTCCAGGCGGAAACGCCGCTCATAGGCCGCGCGGGCCGCGGCGCCCATCGACTCCCGCAACGGAGCGTCGGCGAGCAACCTTTGAAGTGCGGCCGCCAGCAGCTCCGGGTTTCCGGCGGGGACGAGCAGACCGTTCATTCCGTCCGTCACGGCCTCGCCGATCCCGCCCACTTCGGAGGCGACCACCGGCAGTCCGGCGCGCAGCGCTTCCAACACACTGCGCGGGAACGCTTCCGACCGCGAAGCGAGGACGAACAGTTGAGCGCCTGCCAGCACGGGTGCCGGATCCGCCACATAGCCGAGGAACCGGACGCGCCCGGCCAGGCCCAGTTGGCTCGCCAAGCCGCGCATCTCGGCCTCGAGCGGTCCATCGCCTACCAGGTCGAGCTCCCATGGTTGAGAACGCAGCACGGCCAGCGCCGCGAGTAGCGTGCGATGGTCTTTGGGCGGCGCCAAGCGCGCGATCGAGCAGATGCGCACGGGCGCCTCCGCCGGACGGGCGCGCAGTTCGGGCGCAATGTCACCGACTCCGTTGTGCACCACCAGCAGCTTGCCGGCGTCGGCAACTCGTTTGCTCAGGGCCAGCCGCTTTTCGGCTTCGCAGACACAGATAATGGCGGCCGACCATTTCGCCGCCACCTTTTCGGCCAGGCTGAAGATCGCGCCCAGCCGTGGCGATAGGCGCGAGTCGATGGACCAGCCGTGCGGAGTGTAGAGTGCGGGGATGGAGAGCCACCGGGCGGCGGCGCGACCGATCCAGCCTGCCTTGGCGGTGTGCGTAGACACCAGGTCGGGCGCCAGGGCGCGCAGCGCGGTGACGATTTCGGCCAACGCGCGGAGGTCGCGCAGCGGATCAATGCGCCGCTCCAGCCATCGCAGCGAAATGAAGGGAACTCCGGCGGCTGCGAGCTGTTCGGCGACCGGACCGTGCCCTCCCAGCAGCACCGTGGCCTGGTGCCCGCGCTCGAGCATGGCTCGCGCCAGGTCGCGGACGTGGATGCTGGCGCCGCCAACCGCGTCGGCCCGCGTGATGAGGTAGGCGATTTTCACCGCGCCTCCTTCCGCGACACGATCACCAGGAACGCCAGCTTGCGGAAGACGGCGCGGGCGGCCGCCGCTACAATCGGAGCATCCGCCAGCGCCGCCAGCGCCTTCCGCCCCGGCCGGTCCAGCAGGCGGAAGCGGATGTAGTCGCTCTCGCGGAGCTGGCTCGCGAAGAGGCGACCGAAAGCGTCGAAGATCTCGCGGCGCCCGCGGTAATGCGTGTAGGCATCCATCCACGCCAGCTTTTCCACGGCCCACTGCCGGCACGTCGGCGCTTCCTGCTTCCAGGTGCCCAGGCCCAGGCGGCGCAGCCCCCAGACATAGTAGAAACGCTGCCGCGAGTTGCGGGGAAACCAGTGCGCGAAAGGGATGCCGATGTGACCTTCCCGGAAGACGTCGCGCGCCGGAAAAATGCTCAGCACCGCGCCATCCGCTTTCAGGACACGATGGATTTCCGCGAGCGCACCATCGAGGTCCGCCACGTGCTCCAGCACCTGGTTGTTCAACACCAGGTCGAAGGACGCGGTGGCGTAGTCCAGACGGCCGTCGCGGATCTCGCGGACGGCGGCGCCGAGCAAGCCCGACTGCTCGGCCTCCGCGCGCGTCTTCGATCCGCCGTAGTAGACGTCGGCGCCGGCCATGTCCAGCCCGGCGGCAAGCCCGGCCTGAACCAGGCGGCCGGCGCCGCACCCGAAGTCGAGCACCCTCGCCCCGCCGCGCTGGCGCGCGAACCGCATCGCGAAGTCGAGCACAAACCGGTTGGTTACGTCCAGCGTACCCGTGGTGGGGCAAGCTTCAGCCTGCCCATCCGAGCAAAGCTCGGAGGGCGCCCCTTCAGGGAGTGTCAGATCCATGGGCGTGGCCGGTTGGCAGGCGAAAGCGCCTGCCCCACCAAAACGCAAGCCCGTGGCTTGGCGATACAACTGCTCCCATTGAGACGTTACCGCGCCCATGTCGAAGCGTGCCAGCGCCAGTTCGCGCGCGGTCTGGCCCATCTCCCGGCGCGCCGCGCCGGGTAGTTCCACTAGCCGCGTCATGGCGGAGGCCAGAGCTTCCGGATTGCCGCGGGGCGCCAGAAAACCGGTCTGCCCGTCCACCACGGCATCGCGCGCGCCGCCGGCATCGGTGGTCACACAAGGCAGGCCGCTGGCGGCCGCCTCCAGCAGCACCATCGGCAAGCCTTCCACCACGGATGACAACACCAGCCCGTCGGCCGCATTCATCAGAGCGGGAACGTCCTCGCGCGATCCCAGGAAGTGCGCCCGCACCCGAAGCTCGCGAGCCAGCGCCGCCAATTCCGGTTCGAGCGGTCCCGCGCCCGCAATGAAAAGAGTGCCCACGCGCAGCCGCGCCGCGGCGCGCAGCATCGTCGGATAGTCTTTCTTCCACATCAACCGCCCGACGGCCAGCCAGACGAACTCGTCGCCAGCGCCCAACTCGGCGCGCAGCCGGTCCCGGCGCGCCGCGTCCGGTCGGAATCGCCCGGTATCGACGCCATTCGGTATCACCCGCAGTTTCCCGCGCTGCACTGCGCCCGAGGCCGCGTGACGCTCCGCCACGGCCTGGCAGACGGCGACCGTCGCGTCCGCCAGCGGATCGGTGGCACGGTACAGCCAGTCGCGCCAGCGCGTGCCGGTGGAATGGCGGCTACTCTCGGCCATGCTGTGCAGCGTCGAGACGATCAATGGCGTTGGGAAGGCCAGGCTCATCAGACGGGCCAGCAGGTTGGCGTGAAACATGTGGCTGTGCAACACGCACGGCCGCTCCTGGCGGAGGATCGCCGCCAGGCGCGCCGCGGCCAGTGGATTCGGCCGGCCCGGTCGCATCCCGAGCGAATGCACCTGGACGCCGGCGGCGGCGAGCTCGGCTTGAAATGCACTGGGGTCCAGCAGGGAAACGACGCTCACCGGCCAACCCCGCCGTTTCAGCGACAGCGCGAGCAGGGCAACCTGCGTCTCGGCGCCACCGCGGGCCAGGTTGGTGGTCAGCAGCACGACCGGCGCCGTCATGGAACTGCTCCGGCGAGGCGCTCGAAAAGCCCGGCATAGGATGCCACCATGGCGTCCACACTGAAGGCGGCGGCACGCCGCACGGCCGCGGCCCCCAACTCATGCCGGCGATCGGGGTCGCGGGCCAGGGAGGTAAGCGCGGCGGCGAAAGTGCGCGCTTCTCCAGCGGGCACAAGAAGTCCCGTCTCCCCATCCGCGACGAGTTCCGGCACGCCGCCCACCGCGGTCGCCACCACGGGCAACCCGGCCGCCATGGCCTCCATCACCGCCAGGGGGCTGCCTTCCCAGTGCGAGGATAAGGCGAAGAGATCGCAGGCCGCCAGCATCTCGGCAACCTCTGCTCGAACGCCCAGAAAATGCACCCGCTCGCCGACACCGCGGCGTGCGGAATACTCCCGGGCGGCTTCCCGCAGGCTGCCGTCTCCGGCCAGCAGCAGGCGCCAGCACGGGGCATCGCGGAACGCCTGGGGGCCGGACGCCTGGGCGAACGACTCAATCAGACCGAGCGGGTTCTTTTGCGGCTCCAGACGGGCCACGGAAGCGATCAGAAAATCGCCTTCGGCGAAGCCGTTTTCCTGGCGCCACCGCTGCCGCGCGCCGGGTCTGCGGAAAGCCTCCGAATCGATGCCGTTGGGAATCGTGGCCGCCGGTTCCATGCCGTACAAATCGCGGAAGGAGCGGCGCACTTGCTCTCCCACCGCGACCGCGGCCACCCGGCGCCTAAAGGCGACCCGGTGAATCAACCGGCCGGCCAGATCCACCTCTTTGGCCGCCAGATTGTGTACCGTGTGGACCATGGCGCCGGCGCGTGCGGCCAGTCCCGCGGGAAGGCTGTAGCGGAGCACGTAGGAGTGAGTGTGCACCACCGCGGGCCGGAAGGCGCGCATGACGCGGTACAGCCGCACCACCATGCGCGGGTCGAATCCGGGGTGTTTGCCGAGGTGCCAGGTCTCGACACCGGCCTCAGCCAGCTCCGGCTCCAGCCCGCCGGGAAACGCGTCGAACAAGGACACCACGCCTGTCTCGAAGCGGCCCGGATCCAGCCGGCAGGCCAGCGATACCGCCATCCGCTCGGCGCCGGCGCGCCTCAGGGACGCCAGGACTTCCAGAACCCGGATCTTCATTCCTGTAACCCGGCAGGTCGCCAAGGGCGGCCCCACTCCGTCATAATCAGCGCCACGATCAGCCAGCTCGGTTTGTAATGCTCCCAGGTCAAAGTCGATACGCCGACGGTCCATACCGCCAGCATGATCGCCCACAGGGCGCGCTCGACGGACGGCAAAGTCCAGACATACATCGCGACTGTACCGAGCAGGAGCGCGTACACCGCGAAGCCGATTACGCCGCACTCGACCAGCACGGACAGGAAGGTATTGTGGGCAACGTACTGCGCGCCCGGCACGCCCGGCGTGCCCAACTGGGGACGCACGGCCTCCGGGTATGCGCCCGCGCCGATGCCCAGGACAGGATGGCGGCGCAAGACCTTCAACCCGGCCTTCCAGATCGTCGTCCTGTTGTGCAGCGTTCCGCGGGTCAGCTCCGTGGTGGTGGTCGCCAGGCGCTGCCGCGTGGCCACCGGCGCAAAGCCGTACAAGCCGAGCAGCAGGAACAAGAGCAGCAGCGCGCTCGACGTGCGCTGTCCGCGGTCCGCCTCGCGCCATGTCCAGAGGGCAAAACCGAATGCGGCGAAGCTGGCCACCAGCGCGGTGCGCGATCCCGTCAACAGCAGCGCGCCAATCACTACCAGCGCCGCGCCCCGGTAGCACCACCGCATGAGGCTGCCCTTGGGCAGCCCCAGGTACAGGGCGAGCGGGATGGAGAGGGCCAGGACCAGCCCGAAGTCGTTGGGTTCGAACCCCGCCGCGGCGTAGCGGTGGTAGTAGGTCTGCTGTCCATGGAAGAAACGGAGACCGGCGCTGGCGCATGCGGCCACCGCTCCCCAGACATACGACTGCATCAGGCGGGTTTGCAGCAGCGAATCGCGGCAGGTATCCCAGATGATCCAGACCATGGCCAGCAGTTCGGCGAGCGTGACAACCCGCCTCAGGGTTGCCTGGTGGTCCAGGCTCCAAAGGTAAGTTAGCGCGGACCACAGAACGAAGACGGCAGCCAGGCCCAACGCCAGGTTGGGCGGACGGAGAGATCCGCGCCGCGCCGCCACAATCGCCACGGTCAAGAAGGTGAAAATCCCGAGCAGGTGCGAAAGCGTGGCGATGCCCGGCACCTGGATGCTCTTCTCCCAAGGAATCGAAAAGACGAACAGGCACAACAGGAACGC
Organism: Candidatus Solibacter sp.; assembly: GCA_050014175.1. Lineage (GTDB taxonomy): Bacteria > Acidobacteriota > Terriglobia > Bryobacterales > Bryobacteraceae > Solibacter. The sequence continues at coordinate 7,788 of JBEKDV010000040.1, forward strand.
GGCGGCGCGCGAGGCGAAGCCCGATCGCGGTTTGCCGTTCATCCGGCGGCCTCGATACGGCGCATGGCGCGGGCGAGAATCAACGCCTCACCGCCGATCTGCACCGACGCGGCGATCGCCAGAGACACGGCCGCGCCGCGCAACCCGAACCTCGGCACCAGCAGCCAGCTTGCAGCGCCACAACTGGCAGCCACGACGCAGAACAACGGCACCTGCGCATCGAAGGCGCGCGCCGCGGTGATCGCATAGCCAAGGGCGGCCGCGATGTAGCTTGGAATGGCTGCGCCCATGACCGCCACCAGCAGGCCGCCGCGCGCCGCGTACTCCGGGCGGTAGACGACGCGGAGGACGGTCTCGCCGAAGGCGGCCGCGACCAACACGCCGGCCACGCCGAGCGCGCAGACGAAAGCCGCCAGCAGGAAGGTCAGTCTGAGAAACGGTCTCGACTCGCGCCGGCTGAAGTGGCGCGCTAATAGCGGCGTGGCGGCCTGGCCGAGTGCATTGACCACCGTGCTGCCCACCGTCATGAAAGAAGCGACCGCCGCGAAGGCGCCCAATTCACCCATCCCCAGAAAACGCTCGATGGCGTACCGGGGCAGGTTCGTGTTCAACGAGACCAGCAGCAACATCACGCCGAGCGGCATCGCCGCGCGCAGGATGGACACTTCGGCCCGCAGGCCCGAACGCGCCCTGCTCTCGCCCGCCGCGCCTCTTGGCCGGTCGTAAGCCAGCAGCAAGGCCACTCGGCCCGCCGCCATCGCGGCCAGCGCCCAAACCAGATCGCGAAGCACATACAGGGCCACGCCAAAGGCGCACACCGACACCAGGCCCCGCGCGATCATCGAGCGGGCGATGAGTCCCATCTCATCGCGCCGCTGCATGGCGCCGTAATAGATGTCGCTCACCGTCTCGCTGCTCTGCGCCATGCCCGTTACCAGAATCGCCGCGGCCAGCCCCGCATGCCCGGATGCCAGCGCCAGAATCGCGATGCCCACCAGGCTGAGCCCCGATACCCCGAGACGAACCGCAAGGTAATCTCCGAACGGCTGGCGCCCGTCCACGTCGGTGGCCAGAACGGCCCTCAGGTTCAGGTGCGACAACATCACCAGCGGAGTAACGAGGGCCACTGCCAGGGCGTATTGCCCCAGCATCTCGCTGCCGCCCAGCTTGGCCAGCAGGCTGAGAATCGCCCACTGCGCCGCGGCGTAGAAGCCGTTTCCGGCGAGAGTCCAGGCAAAGCTCGATCGTAGCGAAGCCGAAGGGCGGGGAGGCGGTTTGCCGCATGGGCCGGTGCGCATCCCCTCATTCTAGCCGAGAGGCGCGGCAGGCCGAAGCGGTCAGAGAGGAAGCGGGGTGCGCGATATTTCTTGGTGCGCCCTCGACCCGCGCCAGGAGTTACGATACCGCTATGCGCTGTCGTCTTTCTTTCATCCTTTCGCTTGTTGTGGCGTGTTCATGTGCCAGCGGCGCCAGCCGTGTGCTTCTGTTGATATCGATTGACGGCCTACGGCCCGACTACGTTCTCCAGGCCGACGCACGTGGCCTGAAGATCCCTCATCTGCGCCGCATCCTGCGGGAGGGCGCGCATGCCTCCGGTGCGCGGAGCGTGTTGCCTACCGTAACCTATCCGAGCCATACCACCATCGTGACCGGTGTCTGGCCGGCGAAGCATGGAATCTATACCAACACGACGTTCGATCCGCTCGGCATGAACTTCGAAGGCTGGTATTGGTACAGCGAAGATATCGCCGTACCCACCTTATGGGAGGCCGCGGCCAAGGCCGGACTGACGGTGGGAAGCGTTTCCTGGCCGGTGAGCGTGGGCGCCAAAGGAATCCGCTACAACGTGCCGGAGTACTGGCGTACGCAGAAAACCGCCGACGACCTCAAGTTGCTGCGCGCCATCGCAACGCCCGGCCTGGTGGCGGAAATCGCCAAAGATGCGGGTCCGTATAATCTCGACCTGGATGACGCAATTCCCGGCGATTTGGCGCGGACACGGTATGCCGCCTGGATTCTGCGGCACGGGAAACCGCAATTGATGACGGTCCACCTGGCGGCGCTCGATCACTTACAGCACGCCACCGGGCCATTTAGCCCCGAATCCAACAGCACGCTGGAGCAGATCGACGAAATGCTGGGGCAGTTGGAGGACGCCATGCGCGCGGCCCATCCGGACTACGCGATTGGCATTGTCTCCGATCACGGCTTTTCCGGCATCGACCACAGTCTCAACCTGATGAAGGCCTTCGCGGACCAAGGGCTGGTCACCCCGGGGAAAGGCAGCGGTTTCCGTGGAGCTCCGCTGGTAGTGGATTGGAAGGCTTTTCCGAAAGTGGATGGTGGCTCGGCCGCCATTGTGTTGAAGGATCCCAAGGACGACGCGGCCCGCGCCAAAGTGGAACGGCTGCTGCGCTCTCTCGCCGCCGATCCGGCCAATGGCATCGCCGCGATTCTCGACCGCCAAGCCATTGCGGCCATGGGCGGCAACCCAACGGCCGCATTCTGGGTGGACATGCGAGCCAATTTCTCCGTGGTGAATACTTTGGGGCCTCTGGTGAGCCCGATTAAGGGAGGCACTCACGGCTATTCGCCGTCGCATCCGGAAATGCTTGCCTCGTTTTTCATGGCGGGGCCCGACGTCCGGCAAGGCCTGGCGCTGGGTGAGATCGATTTGCGCAGCATTGCTCCCACCATGGCTGCGTATTTAGGTTTCCCGTTTCCGTCGGCCGACCTGAAGGCCCTGGCCGTGCTTCGTTAGCCTGTTATTTCAGGAACTGTGCCGCGTTTTCTTTCGTAACCAACGTCTCGCCGACGTCGACCCTTTTTTCGATTGGCTCACCCCGCGCCGCCTTCAGCGCGGTTTCGACCGCGCTCCGGCCGAGCATCTCGGGATACATGGCTACATCGCCCGCCAGACGACCGGCTGCGACCGCCCGCACCGCTTCGCGGGTTGCATCGATTCCGATGACCGCGATTTTGCCAGTCAGATTGCGAGCGGCAATCGCTTCTACGGCTCCCAGCGCCATCTGATCGTTCCCGGCGAAGACGGCCAGCAGGTCCGGATACCTGGTCAAAAGATTCTCCATGACCGACATAGCCAAAGCGCGTTCGCTGTTGGCCGGCTGCACGGCCACGCACTCGATTCCCGGCGCATCGTGAATGGCTTCCCGAAAACCAGCCATACGCTCCTCATGCGTTGGGACTCCCATAATTCCGCGGATCACGGCCACTTTGCCCTTGCCACCGAGAATCTTGACGATATACTCCCCGGCAATGCGGCCGGCCCGGCGATTGTCCGATCCGACGTAAGTCAGCTTGGACGCCCAGGCGATGTCCGTGTCGAAGATAATCACCGGGATGCCCGCCGCGCGGGCACGATCGAGAACGGGGATCAGCTCGGAAACGCCCGTGGGCGCGACCGCCAGCGCCGCCACCCTCTTGGTGATCTGATCTTCCAGAATGGAGACCTGCTGGTCGATATTCACCTCGCGTTCGGGCGCCAGCACCGCCAGCCGGACGCCCGGATTCGCCTTGGCGGCATCCTCCGCGCCGGCTTTGACGCGCTGCCACCATTCACTATCGAGAGCTTTGGTGACGAGCGCGATATCGATGGTCTTTCTTGGGCTCCCCTGGCGGCAAGATCCCAACAGAAGAACGCCGACGCTTAAGGCGATAGCCAGCAGGTGGAAAGGGCTCGTTCTCATGGTCGTTGCGGTTATGCCTCCAGCTCCTCGATATCCACGGGCAGGCCTTCACGCAGCGACCGGTACGCGGCCACACTGATGCGCAGCGCCGCCATGGCATCCGCCCCCGTGAGGAAGGGCGGCAGGCCCTTGCGCACATGATCCACGAAGTTCTGGATCTGCGCCAGATAGGCATTTTCGAAGCGCTCCATGAAGTACGGCACGGCGTCGTGCGAGATGCCCTCCGGAGTCATCATCAGGATGGGGGTTTGCCGGTAATAACCGATTTGAATCGAACCTTTGGTTCCCCATATTTCGGCGCGAATGTCATATCCGAAAACCGCATTGCGGCTCAGTTGCACCACACCCAAAGTGCCGTTCCGGAACACCAGATCGACGATGGCATTATCGATATCGCCCACAGACCTCATTTCAGGGAACGCCAGCGTCCCGCCGACCGCATGCACGCGCTTCACTTCCCCCATGTACATCCGCGCGAGATCGAAATCGTGAACACCCATATCGGCGATCAAACCGCCAGAGACCTTGGGATCGCAGAACTCCAGCGGCGGAGGGTAAGGATCGCGTGAGATGGACGTGAACATCACGGGCTCGCCGATGGCCCCGGCTTCGATCTTGCGCTTGGCCGCGAGGTAACCGGCGTCGAAGCGGCGCTGGAACGCCATCTGGAAGAATACACCGGCAGCCTGCACCGCCTGGGTCATTTCCTTGGCGTCGTCAAGGGTCAGAGAAATCGGCTTTTCGCAGAAGATCGCCTTGCCGCTTTTTGCGGCATCCATGACGACTTCTTTGTGCGTGCTGGTGGAGGTGACGATGGCCACCGCATCGATCTGGCGATCGCTCAGAAGATCCTGGTGATTGGCGTACCACTTCGCCACTCCGAACTCGGAGGCGAACGATTCCGCCAGACCCGTCTTCCGGTCCGCAACCGCTACCAGGGCGACGCCCGGCACCCGCTGGGCCAGGTATTGGCCATACATGCGGCCCAGCCTGCCCACGCCAATCAGTCCTACATTCAGTTTGGTCATCCTAATCGATCCGTCCTTTCCGTATTTTGTCCTTCTCGCCCTATTCGGCGCTGCCTCTCTCGGTAGCGCGCTGCCGCACGATGTCCACCCAAACCGCCGCTACAATCACGATCCCGATCACCACCGTCTGCCAGGCGGCAGACACGTTGAGGAGGTTCAGCCCATTCCGCAATACTCCCATAATGAGCGCGCCCACCAGGGTGCCGCTTACCGTGCCGACGCCGCCCAGGAAACTGGCGCCACCGATCACCACGGCGGCAATCGAATCCAGTTCGCCGCCGACCCCGGCCAGCGGAAAGCCGGAGTTCATGCGGCCCGCCAGGACGATGGCGCCGGCCGCCGCGGTCAGGCCGCTCAGCGCGTAGACCAGCACCAGCCGGGCATCCACGGGCACTCCGGACAGCCGCGCCGCCTGCGGATTGCCGCCAATCGCATAGATGTCACGCCCGATGGTGGTGCGGCTCAGGAACACGTAGAACGCTCCGCAAAACAGCAGCACCAGAATCACCGGCGCCGGAATCCAGCCAATCGACCCCGCCCCCCAGAACCGGAACCCGGAGGGCAGCTCGGAAATGGGAAAACCGCCCGAAATGACCAACGCCAGCCCGCGGGCCACGTTCATCATGCCGAGCGTCGGAATGAACGGGTGCGGCAAGTGCAGTTTGGTCAGCAGAATCCCGTTGACGGCGCCCAGCGCCGAGCCGATGGCGAGCGCGGCCGCAACACTGATCACAGGCGGCACGCCGGCGTGCATCAACTGCGCCACCATGACGCAACAGAGTCCCAGGATCGAGCCCACCGACAAGTCGATTCCACCGGTGAGAATGACCGTCAACTGCCCCAGCGAAACCAGCGCGTTGACGGCGGACTGGCGGCAGACGTTGAGCAGGTTGTCGGCTGTCAGGAACCGGTCGGACGCGCCGCCCAGCGCCCCACCCAGAATCAGCAGGCCCAATAAAGGACCGAACCTGCGTAGCAGACTGGCCGGGGATAGGGCGTGGCGAGGCTTGGCCGCGGGGGCGGGCTGGAGGGCTCCACTCAATCGGCGCCTCCGGTTGCCAGGTGCATAATCTTTTCCTCGGTGGCTTCCGCCCGGGTAAGCACGCCAGCGATGCGGCCGCGGTGCATGACCACAATCCGATCTGCCACTCCCATCAACTCCTCGAGTTCAGAAGACGCCATGAGTACGGCCGCGCCCCCGCCGGCCAGCGTTCGAATCACATCGTAGATCTCGGCCTTCGCCCCCACGTCGATGCCGCGCGTGGGTTCATCCAAAAGGAACACGCTGGCGCCGGCGAACAGCCATTTGGCCAGGACCACTTTTTGCTGAGTGCCGCCGCTCAGATAAACGACGGGCTGGTTCAATCCGGCCACTTTGATGCGCAGGGCGCCAATCCATTGTTGCGCCATCCGCTCCTCTTGGGAACGGCGCACAAAAAATCGCCTGCGCCCGCCGGCCAGGGCGATATTCCGCAACACGGAAGCGCCCAACACCAGGCCTTTTGCCTTCCGGTCGTCGGGCACCAATGCGAGGCCGTGGCGGATCGCGTCCACCGGATTGCGCAGTCTGGCGCGCCGGCCATTCACCAAGACCTCCCTTGTGGGACCGGCGTCCCCGCCTGTCGTTCTCGGGTGGGCTGGGCCGGCTCCGAACAACCACTCCAGCAGTCTCGTTCGTCCTGCCCCGGCGAGCCCCGCCAGCCCCACGATCTCGCCGCGATGGACGGTCAAATTGAGGGAGCCCTGAATGCGAAGAGCCTCCTCGGATTGTGCGTTACCGGGCGCCGCCGATCGAAGCCGCTCCTTCAGCTCCGAGCCGATCATGGCGCGCACCAGTTCCTCGTGGGTGACTTCCGAGGTCGGTTGCGTGAGCACGCGCCGGCCATCGCGCAGCACGGTCACGCGGTCGGAAATCTCGAAGATTTCCTTGAGGCGGTGAGAAATGTAGATCACGCCGACGCCGCGGGCGCGCAACAGCCGAATCGATCGGAACAGAGCCTGCGCATCATGGTAGGACAAGGGGGCCGTGGGCTCATCCATGATGATCAACCGGCTCTCGAAAGCCACCGCGCGGGCGATTTCCACGAGTTGCCGCTCCGCCAGGCTCAATTCCGCCACCAGCCGCCGCGGGTCGATCTCGCGCCCCAATTCGGCGAGGACGCGGTGTGTCCTCTCGTGCATCTCGCGGAAGTTCACGAAGCCGTGTGAAACCGGGTGTCGGCCCAGAAATACGTTTTCCGCCACGCTCAACTGCGGCACCAGCGCCAGTTCCTGATGCACAAAGCTGATCCCCAGCGCCTGCGCGTCGCGCGGTCCCTCGAAGCGGACGGGCCGGTTCTCGCAGAGCAATTCTCCCGCATCCGGCTGCACCACGCCGCTGACGATGTTCATCAGGGTCGATTTACCCGCGCCATTCTCGCCCACTAGCGCGTGCACCTCTCCCCGCCGCAGGTCGAAGCTGACTGCCTCCAGGACTGCGATCCCGCCGAACGATTTCGAGATGTGGCGCGCTTCCAGCAACAGCGGGGAATGATCCACGTGGTTACACCGCGTTCCAGATATAATTCCTGGCAGGCCTCGTCAAAGCCTTCCACCTGCGCCGCCTCCGCCGGGGTATAGGGCAGCGTTGGATGGAGTGGTTCGGGCGTCAACCGCGCCGGTTCTTTTCCTCCTCCCGCACCACGCTCCACAGATGGTCCGCGGAGCGCTCCTGGTTCCATTGCGGGGTGGGCTCGAAATATCCCGTGCCGGGCATCAGATGCTTCTTAACCGCCTCCTCGTTCAAGGTGATGCCCAGGCCCGGTTTGTCCGGAACCTTGATCCATCCCTTGTTGATGATCGGCTTCTCGATGCCATCCACCAGGTCGCCCCAGAATGGGACTTCCAGCGCGTGGTTCTCGCAGGCGAGGAAGTTGGCGGTGGCGGCGGCGCAGTGCACGCTGGCTATGGCGCCTACCGGACTGCCGGCATAGTGCATCGCCATGGGCACACCCAGCTCCATGGCCCTCTCCCCAATCTTATGGGTCTCCAGTATTCCGCCGGAGGTGGAGATGTCCGGGTGGATCTTGCTGACGGCGTGCTTCTCGCACAGGTTGACGAAGCCTTCCTTCAGGTAAATGTCCTCGCCGGTCAGAATGGGCGTGGGGCTTTCGGCGGTGATGTGCGCCAGCATCTCGGTGTACTGCCACGGAATCACGTCCTCCATCCAGGCCAGGTTGAACTTCTCGTAAAACTTCCCCAGTCGGATGATGGAGTTCACCCCAAGGTGCCCCAGATGGTCCATCGACAGGGGAATCTCCATGCCGACCGCCTCGCGCGCCGCCTGCACGAACTCGGAGAGCTTCTCGATGCCCTTCTGGGTCACCTCTTGGGCGACGAAGGGATGCGGCAGGGCTCTCCGCTCCCACGCGGTCAGCTCTGAGGGCCCGGTCAGCGTGCCAGGGATCTTTTCCACCAGGTTGATGCCCACGTCCATTTTCAGCCAGGTGATGCCCATCTCCTCCTTGCGGGCCTTCAGGCGTTGCGCGAAGACCTTCGGGTCCGGCGATTCATCGGTGTCGGCGTAAATCCGGATGCGGTCGCGATACTTGCCGCCCAACATCTGGTAGATGGGTACGTTGTACACTTTGCCGGCGATGTCCCAGAGCGCCTCTTCCACCGCCACCACGCCACCCGCCTGCCGCCCGTGGAAGCCGAACTGTTTGACCTTGTCGAAGAGATAGGTGACGTTGAGCGGGTTCTCGTTCAACAGGCGGCTTTTCAGAAACAACGCGTAGGTGGCGCTGGCGCCGTCGCGGACTTCGCCCAGTCCATAGACCCCCTGGTTGGTGTCGATGCGTATGATGGGCGAGGTAAAGGGCACGCCCCGCAGCACGATGGTCCGCATGTCGGTGATCCGTAGAGCGGACGGGCTCGAGAGCGTGTTCACATTCCGTGGCGCCGCCTGTTCGGCCGCGGCTTCGCGCGACAATAGCGCGCCACCCATGATCGCGGCCGATGTTTTGAACAGATCCCGCCGCCCCATTTTGCCGTTCCGTTTGAACATCGCCGTCTTTTCCTTTCTGTCCGCGTCACCTGTAGAGTATCACCAGTAGAATTTCATCGACACCTGCATGCGGCAAGAGCCGGCCTATTTTCCCGCCGCCGCGAACTGCTTGAGCCAATCCATAAGTTCGTTCGCTTTGCCCGGAGAATCCGCTTCCACCGTGAGCCGCAATACGGGCTCCGTGCCGGAAAACCGCAACTGCGCCCAGTTGTCGTTCTCCAGGTACAGTTTTGTCCCATCCACGTGCGAGACTCTGACTACCGGGTAAGATGCGGCATAAGTGCACGGTGTGTCGCGCATCGCTTTGGGCAGAGCAATCCGCATTTCCGGCGTGGCGGGATAAGTCTCCTCGGCCCCGTACAATCTGCCGGTCAGGCCATATACGATCTGGCGCAACTGCGAGATCTTCTTGCCTGTGCGGGCCAACATTTCGACCACCAAAGCCGAAGCGAAGATGCCGTCTTTCCCCAGAATGTGGCCGCGAATCGTCAGGCCGCCGGACGATTCGCCGCCCAACAGCGCATTGTGTTCCACCATGGCGGAGACGATGTGCTTGAACCCTACGGGGACTTCGTAGCATTCCTCGTGCAAAGCGTGCGCCAGGCGGTCGAGCAGGTGTGTGGTGGACAGATTGCGCACCACGCCGCCGCGTTCGCCGCGAACCTCGTGCGCATACCAATAGAGCAACAGCAGGACGTCGTTGATCGAGATGTACTCGCCGAGTTCATCCACAATCGCGATGCGGTCGGCGTCTCCATCCATCGCCAGGCCCAGATCGTAAAGGCCCTCGTGCATCGAAGACGTCAGCAGGCGCAGCGCCTCCGGGTTGGGGGCGGGAGAACGTCCGCCAAACAACGGATTGTGGCGCTCGTGAATGAACGTCACACGGCAGCGCGCTTCGGTCAGGACCGTACCCAGCGTGAGCTGCCCCACACCGTACATGGGGTCCACGATCACCTTGAGCCCGGCATTGCGAATGGCCTGAAGATCGATCAGTTTCTCCACGGCGTCCACGTACTGGTTGGTGAAGTCGCCCCATTCCACGATGCCGGCCTCCAGCGCCACGTCCAATTCCAGCTTGATGACTTCGTCATCGGTGAGCGCGTTGGTCTCGGCCTCGATCTGCCGTGTCTCGTGGTCCAGCAGCAATGCTCCGTCGCCATGGAAAACCTTCAGACCGTTCCATTCCGGCGGGTTGTGGCTGGCCGTAAAGGCGAGGCCGTAAGCCGATCCGCGGATGGCCGTAGCGCAGGTAATCAGGGGAGTGGGTGCATCCTCTTTCAGGAGCACGGCGGGGATGTTATTGCCGGCAAATACCTCGGCGGCAGCTTCGCCTGCCTGCTTGGAAAGGAAGCGCCGGTCGTAGCCGACGATGACGCCCCGCCCTTCCTGGCCATTGCGGGTGATCTCATTGGCCAGCGCCTGGCTTAAGCGGCGCACGTTATGCAGCGTGAAGCCTTCGCCGATGATCGCCCGCCAGCCTCCGGTGCCGAAGGTGACCAGGTTCTGCTCTTCCTGGCGGTGGGGACGGAAAATCCGTTTCTCCAGAATGAACTCGGCGTGGGCCAGGTCCTCGGCAGTGTTGATGCCCTGGACCTCATCCTGGTCGTACAGTTGATAACTATCCACGCGGAGACCGGAGCGGATGAGTTCGTGTACACAGTCGGTGAGACGGTATTGGCCATCGCGAGGGGAGGGCGAAAGCCTGCGCAGGGCGGAGAAGATGGCTGCCGCATCGACCACATAAGCTCCCAGGTTCAGCTCGTGAATCTCCCGCACTTCGGCCAACGCCTCGTCTTCTTCGATGATGTCCAGGATCTGGCCGCCGGCATTGCGGATGATGCGGCCGTAAGGCAGCGGGCGGTCGAGCATGGCCGCCAGCAGCGTAAGGTGCGATTGCTTCAGATGGTGCCGGTTGACCAGACCGCGAATCGAGCCCGGGCGGAACAGGGGCGTGTCGCCGTAAAGGATGAGCAGATTGCCGCCGGAATCTTCCAAAAGCGGCGCCGCCTGCAATACCGCGTGGGCGGTGCCGAGAGGCTCCTCCTGGCAGACGTAGTGATAGCCGGCGCCCAGACGCTCGCGAACTTCCTCCTGCCGGTATCCGACAACTACGTACAGGTGCTCTGGCGGTACCAGTTGAAGCGCATTCTGGATCACATGCTCCAGGACGCTGCGGTCGCCGAGGGGTTCGAGAATCAGAGGACGGCCATCCGGTGTGATCGCGTCCTTGCCGGCGGCAAGGATGACCGCTCTTAAACCGGGATGCCCATGCGGGCTGGAATGGGATGTCATATATTTCGGGAAAGCGCCTCTGTTGCGGGTTGCGCATCGGTCGGGTGCATCTATTCGTCAAACTCCTCTCTTCCAGCCTAGAACCTTTCACACGGCGTCGCTTGACCGCGGCGGGATCGGCGCCTCCCGGTGGTGATTCGTAGCCATTACAATGAGGCTTGCCGGCGCGACGGGTTGCCGCGGCCGCAGGAGGTCCGAATGACGCTCGAAAGACGCCTCGTCCAGGGATGCAGTCCGCAACAGGCCGCGTGGCGCACTTGCCCGGGCGATTTGCGGCCCGGCACTGCCTTGCCCCTCACCCGGCGGGCGCTGTTCGGTTGCCTGTTGGCGGCGCCGCTCGCCGCACAGTCTACGCGCGGCTCGCTGTACGCCTACGTGGGCTGCTACACCACCCTCCAACGCTCCGCGCGCGGCGACGGCATCCACGTTTATCGCATGGACCCGCGGACAGGCGCCTGGACGCACGTGCAGCGCGTCGGCGACCTGGTCAACCCTTCGTTCCTGGTGGTGGCGGCGGATCAGCGCCACCTCTATTCGGTGCACGGCGATGAAACCTATGCCACGGCGTTTTCGGTGGATCCCGCGACCGGTTTCCTGCAGCCTCTGAATCGCGCCGAAACCGGCGGCCGCAACGGCGTGCATCTAGCCGTCGCTCCCGGCGGCCGCTTTCTGGCCGTGGCCAACTATGGTTCGGGCAACGTAGCGGTGCTGCCCATCCGGCCCGATGGCACTCTCGCCGACGCCGTGCAGGTTGTCGCCCTCCCGGGGCAACCCGGCCCCCATCGCATCGAGCAGATCGGTTCCCATCCGCATCACGTGGTGTTCGACCCCGGAGGCCGCTCGCTCATCGTGCCGGACAAGGGCCTGGACCGCGTGTTCGTCTTTCGCTTCGACGCGGCCACCGGCAAATTGACTCCCACCGAGCAGGGTGCCGCCATCGCTCGCGCCGGCTCCGGCCCGCGTCATGCGGCGTTCCATCCCCGCTTGCCCGTCGCCTGGGTGGTCAACGAAATCTCCAGCACCGTCACCACCTACTTTTGGGACGCGGAGCGCGGCAGTCTTCGGCCGGTACAAATTCTGCCCACGCCGCCGCCCGACTACACCGGCGAGAATACCGCCGCGGAGATTGCCGTGTCCGCGGACGGACGCTTCGTCTACTGCTCCAACCGCGGACACGACAGTATCGCCGCCTTCACATCCGATCCGCGAACCGGCGTGCTTACTCCCGCCGGTTGGACCTCTTCACAGGGCCGCACGCCGCGCTACATCGGGTTCGATCCGTCTCACTCGTTCCTCTGCGCAACCAACGAGCAATCCGACATGGTGGTCACATTCCGTGCCGACGCCGCCACCGGCCGGTTGGCCGTCACGGGGTCGCCGGTGCAAAACGCCAGCCCGGTATCCATTGCCTTCGCGGCGCTGCCCGCGTGACCGCGCAGCCCGTCCCCGGCGACTACAGCGCGGACGGGCGCATCTCCAGACGCAAGGTTACAATCGCGTACGGCGGCATGGCCACATCCACTCCGTATTTCGACGCCGGAATCTCGCGGAGGTTGTCCTCTCTGGCGTTGCATAACCAAGCCCGGCTGAATCCCAACAGGCGCGACGAAAGGCGCGCCTTGCCCTCTCGGCCGGCGGTCTCCAGAAGCCGGACGATGTAGCCCTCGCCGTCCTCGGCGGGTTTCAGCGTCTCCAACTCCACGCCGTCGCCATTCAGATCGAGGAAACTCGCGGGCGTGGCCGGCAGCGAGCCGCGCACTCCGACTTTGTCGTTCCTCGTCAGCTCGCCGGTTTCGAGCGGCGTCAGCGCCTCCCGTCCCAGGCGGCTCAGGCGAGCCGGATCCAGTTCCGCGCCGCTGCTAATGACGTAGCGGAACGTGAACTCGCCGCTCTGCACGCGCGGGAAGTTGGTATGCCAGTAGTTATTCAACGCGTAAGAAAAGATACCGGACGACTTCGGCTCGAACTTCTCCGGCCACAGGCCCCGGTTGATGTCGCCGAACGTCACCAGTGGCGCATCGATCGGAATCACCGCCGCGCTCATCCCGCCGCCGCTCACCCGCGCCCAGTGCCCAGCCGCATACCATTCCCGGCAGCCGCCGGCAAGCTCGTCGCGCGCCGGGTTGACCGTTCCGCTCTGCCCCTCGTACTCGAATTGGGGCTGCGTGGCCGCGAAGGGAAACGCAAAGTAGATGGCCTCCTTATCGTTCACCGGCTCTTTTTGCAGGCGATTGACGATCTCGATCTTTTTCTCGCCGTGGAACAAGCGGATCTCCACATCGATGCGCGGCGCATGCGGCCCGCTCGCCCGGTAGTTCAAGGACTGTCCCCACGGCGTGGAGACGGCCATCACCCCGGCCGCTCCGGCCGCCGCGCTTACGGTCAGGTTCGCAATTGGCAGGTGCTCGGAGATGTGAATGAGGCGGGTGTTATCGCCGCCCGCCACGTACACGTATTGGTCCAGCAGGTACGGGCTCTTGGGATCCACCAACTCCCGGCCGGCCTGTTTGTCGAAAACGCTGGAAACGCCGCCGCGATTGGGATCGACGGTGACGCGGTAGAACTCGTTCTCGATGCTGTTCGCCGGCTTTGGCTCGGGTGACGCCGGCGCGGTCCGGCTGCTTTCGATGCGGTAGACGCGATAACCCATCGAGGGCACCCCAACGGCCAGGAATCGCACGCGGCGGTATCCGTTTCCGGAACGCAGCGTTTCCAGCGCCGCCGGCTGGCCGGATTCCGTATCCACCAACTGCGCGCCGTTGGAAAGATCGACCTCCACCAGCCCGCTGCGCTCGTGCCCGAGCGAGTTGAAAACCACCATCGCCGGCGCGGAGATGCCGATGCTGTCCAGCAGGCGGCTCATGGATTCCTGCGCCATCCAATGCGCCGCCTCGCGGGCGTCAGCCACGTGGAAATGTTTGCTTTCGATCTGGCGCACGCTCTGTTCGCTTTCCGGGCGCGAGTAGCCGCCCGAGGAAGTGTAGGTGTGTTCGGCATAGAGCAGCAGATCGCGCCACAAACGCCGCAGTCCCTCGAGCGGCGGCGCCCACTCGGGCTTCTGCATCGCGGCGACCGACGACAGTTTCTCCACCGAAAGCGCGCGGCTTTCCGTCTCCCGGTAGAGAGCGGCGTATTGCGCGTCGGTGCCGATGCCGTCTTCCCAATAGGGTCCGAAGTCGCCACGGACGGTCTCGAGCTGGGTTCCGAACTTCTTCTCGATTGTCTCGAAATAATCGCGGAAGGTGGCCAGTTGCAGGCGCGGCCAGGCGTACCTGGCATTCCAGCGGCGGACGAACTCGCCCTCGCCGGGAATCAGATCGGTGTTTTCCAGTTGGCTCCCGAACATCAGCACGGCGTCGGGCCGGTAGCCCGGCGATTCGAAGGTCTGCAAAAACGTCGGCAGGCCGTCGCGGCAGCCTGCCTCGCGCGCCGGCAGCCCGCAGATGAACCAGAGGTTCGAGTATTGGCGCGTATACGCCATCAGCACCTTGGCGCCGTCCGGACCCTGCCACCAGAAGGGCGATCGCGTCTGCCAACGGCCATAGAGGGGCTGCGGGCCGCGGTCGTCGTTGGCGCCCGCGGCGAAGTACTTGATGCCGGCGGCGCCCAGCACCGATGCGTAGCTCCAGGGGTAGGCCGGAACATCGGTGATGTTGGCGTAGTCGCTCTGCCTGCCCGCTTCGCGATTCAGCACGCGGCCGGCGTAGGTCGAGCGGATCAGCGTCTCCAGGTTGGCGCCGCCCGCCATCAGGTTCGCATACTGCGCCGGAATCGAAATACGCCCCGCGCGCACCGCGTCCAGGAACTCCTTTCGCGCCGCTGGCGTGCGTGTGCGCAGGTACTGCTCCGCCAACCAGGCGCCATCCAGCGAAAAACGCATGTCCGCGTCGTGGCGCATCTCTTCCAGCAGGCGATCGAGGTTGCGGTTTTGCAATTCCTCGATCTTCGGCTGGTAATCGGTGAACCCGATATCCAGGTGAGTGTGCGGCACCAGGTAGACCGTGAACTTGCGTTTGGGAGTGAGACGCTCCGCGTGCGTATAACTCCTGCCGTCCAGCACCAGAGCGGCGCGCGCTTCCGACCCGGCGGCGAACTCCGGCACCTTGAATTCGAACCGCTGCTGCCCAAAGCTCGCCGGGCCCAGATCGGCGCGATACTGCGCGCCGCCGAGCGTCAGCGTGAGAGAGCCGCCCGAGACGGCCGCCGCCATGGTGACGGTTACCGTAACCAACTCGCGCGTAGCGCCGTTCTCCGTGACGAAGAGGTAAGCCGGCTCGACGGAAATCGCCGGCTCCGCCGCGGCCGCGGAACTGTGCAGCAGCGCCAGCGCATCCCAATTGATCTGCGAGTCGCCGTTTTCATCCGCCACGTCGTCCACCGCCGTGATGCGCAGTTCGTTGCCGCCAACCCGCAGCACGCTCGCCGGAATGGGGATGCGCTCCCTGGCTTCGGCGCAGATGGGCGAATCCGCGCGTCCTTCGGAGTGGTAGCTCAGGCGCCGGTCGATGTACGCCGTGCCCCGCGCGCCGTTGATCTCGATTTCCAAACGGGGCACGCGCGGATTGCCGGCCATAATGGCGAGATCCAGCACGTACGATCCGCTGGGAGCCTCCTCCAGGCGGAAGCGGATGGTGCGGGAGTGCGTTTGCGGGCCGGACTGGGCGTTGAGTGTGCCCGCCTGCGAGGGAGGCCAGCGGCTGGCGGCATCCGGCGCCCCGGCATCCACCCCCACCGGATCGCTACCCACGCGCCCGCCGAACTCGGCCGAGGCATGGTCGAACGTCCCGATGCGCCAGACCGTCGTCTCCTGGCCGCGCAACGGCAGCCCCGCGCCGGCCACCACCAGCGCCAGACTGGCAACCAAAGAGGATCGGGTTCTCATTTCATGAATTATTCTACGCCCGCGCGCCGGCCCGCTCATGCTCGCGCTGGTAACCCGCCCTGCTAGTTTCCCTTCGAATTCAGGACGCTTGCCTGCGGCAGCGAACTGGCGTTCCAGCCGCCTCCGAGGGCCCGGATCAGCATCACGCTGGCTTCCAGACGGCGACGCTCGATATGCACCGCGGCGCGCTCGTTTTCGAGGCGGATGCTCTGCGCCGTGACCACTTCGAGGTAGGTCACCAGGCCGCCCTTGTAGCGATTGAACGAAAGCCCTTCCGATTCGCGCGCCGATTCCACCGCCCGCTGCTGCCGCCCCGCTTCGTCTTCCAGAATTCGCAGCGAAGCCAGGTGATCCTCCACTTGCTGAAACGCCGCCAACACGTTCTCCCGGTAGTCCGCTACCAGGGCATCGTAGTTCGCGGTGGATTCCTGCAGCACGGCGCGCCTGCGCCCGGCATCGAACAACGTCTGCGCGGCGGAGGGCCCGATGGCCCACAAGCGCGCCGGCCAGTTCAGCCAGTTGGTGATGCTGCTGCCTTCCAGTCCGACTGCGGCGGCCAGCACCACCTGCGGATAAAATGCGGCCCGTGCGAAGCCGACTTCGCTATTGGCCGCGGCCACTCGCCTTTCGGCGCCGGCGATGTCGGGCCGGCGCTCCAGCAGCGCCGAAGGCACGCCCACCGGGATCGCCGGCAGCATCACCGGCCCCGCCTTCGCTGCAAGCGTGAAGCCCTCGGGCGGGCGCCCCGTCAACACCGCGATGGCGTGTTCGTACTGCGCCCGCAACTCGGTCAGGTCGATCGCCTGCGCGCTGGTAGACTCCAGTTGCGTGCGCGCTTCGGCCACTTCCGCGCGGTTGGCCGCCCCGCCTTGGTAGCGGTTTTCCGTCAGTTCGAGTGCCTTCTGGTAAGCCGCCACCGCGCTCTCCAAAATGCGCCGCTCTTCATCCAGACTGCGCAGATCGAAATAGTCGAGGGCCAGTTCGGCATGCAGGCTCAAGCGAGCATTTTCCAAGTCGGCCGCGACGGCTTGCGCACTTTGCACGCTGGCCGCCACCTGGTTGCGAATCCGCCCCCACAGGTCCGGCTCCCAGGAAGCCTGGAACCCGAGGTTGAAATCGCCGGCCGGGTTTTCCGACGGCGGAACCGGCACGGCGCGATTCGCCGACGTGCGTTCGTGCGCGATCGATGCACCGGCGCCGACGGCCGGCAAGCGCGCCGCGCGCCGCTCCCGCACCATCGCGCGGGCCTGCTGGAAGCGCGCTTCCGCGCTCTTCAGGCTCTGGTTGGTGACGTCGATCTGTTCTTCCAGCGCGTTCAAATCGACGTCCTGGAACGCTTCCCACCATCGGCCCTTCGCCCCGGCATCGCCCGGCGTCGCGGCCTTCCAATCCTTCGACTCGGTGAAGGCTTCAGGCGGCGCTTCGGTGAAGACGGGCGGTGCGGGTACGGCCGGAGTCCGGTATTTCGGACCCACATTGCAGGCCGTGGACATCGCCAGCCAGGCCAGTGCGGCCCCAAACGTCCGCGCCCGCGCAGCCTTCGTCATTCCTTCGCTCCCGCCGGGATCGTCCGGACCTCCTGTCCGTTGGCCAGCGAATCGGGCGGATTCACTACGATCTGGTCATCCAGCCCGAGGCCCGAGGTAACTTCGAGCGCATCGCCATAGTCGTGGCCGATCGTCACCGGCAGCAGCACCACGTGCCCGTCCCGCACCGCCGCCGCGCTCATGCCCTCCGCGCGGAACAGGAACGCATTGACGGGAAGCGTCAGCGAGTGAACCGGCGCGGGCAGTTTCAGGTGCAGTTCGACAAATTCGCCGGGCATCAGGAGACCTTGCCTGTTGTCCACGTCCACCTCCACCTTCAAGGTGCGGGAAGCCAGATCCATCGAACCCGAAGTCCTCACCACCCGCCCCGCGAATCGCCGCCCCGGCATTTCCGGGACCGCCAATTCGGCCGCGGCGCCGGGCGCGGCGCTACGCGCATTCATCTGCGGCACCTGCACGAAGATGCGCAACTGCCCTACCGCCGCCAGGTGGAACAATTCCTTCCCCGTGCCATTGCTGCCGGCGTTGATGAGGTCGCCGAGATCGGTATTGCGCGCCGTAATCACCCCATCGAAAGGCGCGTAGATCTTCTGAAAGGCCTGCAACTCTTCGAGCCGTTTCACGTTCGCCTGGGAGGCTTCCACCGCCGCGGCTTTCGATTCCTGGTCCCCCAGTTTTTCCTCGGTCTCCTGTTGCGCCACGGAGTCCGTCTTGCGCAGGGCCTGCCACCGTTCGGCGGTCGATTTCGCCAGCCGGTAGCCGGCTTGGGCCGTGGCCAGTTCCGCGCGCGCCTGGCGCAATTGCTGGTCGGTCTCCGGTGTCTCGATCTCCGCCAGCAACTGCCCTGCCCGCACGTGCGCCCCGATGTCCGCGTGCCACTGCCGCAGGTAGCCGTTGGTGCGGGCATAGACGGGCGTGTCGGTGAAGGCTTCCATCGTCCCCGGCAGCACCAGTTCGCTGGCTAGCGCGCCCTTCTGCGCGCGGATCACGCGCACGCTGGGAATCGCGCTCTCCTCGGTATGCCGCGCCAGTGCGGTTTCGGCATGCGCGCGGACCTGTATGCCGCGAAACACCGCCATCCCGAGCGATATCGCCGCCGCCAGCAGCAACAGCGGCAACAGCACCCGCGCGGCGCGCCCCAGCCTGGGCCCATTCGCCTCAGCGCCGCTTTCCGGCGACCCTTCTTTTCTTTTCATAGCTGCCGACTCCTGCAAGTTGAGAGGTCTGTCATTGCCGCTCCTGAATCGGTTTGTAATTCCGATGCAATAAACTGAAGATCCCGGGCACAAAAAACAATGTCGCCACTGTGGCGCAGATCAGGCCGCCGATCACGGCGCGCCCCAGCGGCGCGTTCTGCTCCCCGCCTTCCCCCAGACCGAGCGCCATGGGCACCATGCCGATGATCATGGCCAGCGCGGTCATCAGCACGGGGCGGAAGCGCGTGACGCCGGCTTCCAGCGCGGCGCTCAACGCATTGCCCGTCTCCAGCAACCGGTCCTTGGCGAAGGAGACCACCAGTATGCTGTTGGCGGTGGCCACCCCCATGCACATGATGGCGCCCATCAGCGCCGGCACGCTCAGCGTCGTATGCGTGAGAAACAGGAACAGCACGATTCCGGCCAGCGCGGCGGGCAGCGCCGTAATAATGATGAAGGGATCCAGCCAGGACTGGAAATTCACCACGATCAGCAGGTACACCAGCACGATGGAAAATCCCAGCCCTCCCAACAGGCTCGTATAGGAATCCCGCATCGTGGCGAGTTGCCCGCGCACCAGGAGCCGTGCGCCCGGCGGCAGCCACTTCCGGTTGGCGTTCACGATGCGTTCCATATCCCGCCCCATGGCGCCCAGATCGCGGTTGCGCACGGAACCGTAAATGTCCACCACGCGCTGCACGTTGTAGTGCGAGATCACGCCCATCTCCTGTTCCCGGCGGATGGTAGCCACATCGGCGAGAATTTCCGGATGCGGCGCGGCCGCCCCGGCAATCGGTATGTTCTCGAGATCTTGCAGGGTCTGTATGCGGTACTGCGGCGTCTGCGCCACCAGGCTGTAGCTCACGCCGTTCTTGGGATTCAGCCAGTAGGAGGGCGTCGTCTGCAGGCTTCCGCTCAGCGAGACCAGCAGGTTGTTGGCGATCTCGCGCTGCGTGAATCCGCTTTCCGCGGCTTTGGTGCGGTCCACCTGAATGTGGAATTTGGGTTGGTCGAACGCCTGCTGAATGCGCAGGTCCGCGGCCCCCGGAACGTGCCGCAACTGGTTCAGCAGGTTGCTGGCGAACTGCCGGCTGGCTTCGATATTGGGCCCCACAATCTGCACGTCGATGGGCGCGGGCAGCCCGAAATTCAGAATCTGGCTCACCATGTCCGCGGGCAGAAACGCGAACGTGACGTCCGGAAACTCACCGGGCAGGCGCTCGGAGAGCGCTTGCACATACATTTCAGTCGGGCGGTGATTCTCCTGGAGCGTCACCAGGATGTCCGCATCTTCCGTGCCGATGGGCGCCGAGTTGCTATATGTCAGGTTGATGGGACTGTAGGGCAGCCCGATGTTATCCAGAATGCCTCCCATTTCCCCCCGCGGAATCTCGCGCCGAATCGCCGCCTCCACCAGATCGCAGATCCGCGCCGTCTCCTCGATGCGCGTCCCCGTCGGCACGCGCATGTGCAGCTTAATCTGTCCCGTGTCCACTCCCGGAAAGAAGTCCTGCCCCAGCCACGGGATCAGGAAAAACGTCGACAGGCACGCCAGCAGAAACACCGGGAGGAAGAGCAACTGGTGCGCCACCGTGACCGCCAGAACGGCGGCATAACCGTTGCGCAGAGCCATGAAACCGCGCTCGAATGCGCGCTGGAACAGGACGAACGGATTCCAGCGGGATCCTCCGCGCCGCCCGCCGTGGGCTTTGAGCAGGTACTTGGCCAGCGTGGGAACCAGCGTGCGCGAGAGAATGTAGCTCGCCAGCATGGCGAAGACCACCGCTTCGGCCAGCGGCACGAACAGATAGCGCGGCACGCCGTTGAGGAAGAACATGGGCAGAAACACGATGCAGATAGACAGCGTGGATACCAGCGCCGGTACCGAGATCTGCGCCGCGCCCTCGAAGATCGCTTCCTCCAGACCCATCTCCAGTTCGAGATGGCGTTCGATATTCTCAATCGTCACCGTCGCGTCGTCCACCAGGATGCCCACCGCCAGCGCCAACCCTCCGAGCGTCATGATGTTGATGGTCTCGTGCAGCGCCGAGAGCGCCAGAATCGAGGAGAGGATGGAGAGCGGAATCGAAATCGCGATGATCAGCGTGCTGCGCCAGCTTCCCAGAAACAACAGGATCATGACGGCGGTGAGGCAGGCGGCGATCGCCGCCTCGCGCACCACTCCACTGATGGCGGCCCGCACGAAAATCGATTGATCGGAGAGCGGCGTGATTTTCAGGTCCTTCGGCAGCGCTGCGGCAACCACCGGCAAAAGCTGCCGTATCCCGCTGACGATATCCAGCGTGGAAGCGTTGCCCGATTTGTAAACCGTCAGCAGGGCGCCGCGCTGCCCATCCTGCCGCACGATGTTGGTCTGCGGCGCGAATCCGTTGCGCACGCTGCCCACATCCCGCAGGTAAATGGTGGTCCGGTCCGCGGCTTTTATGGGAAGGTCCGCCAGTTCCTGCACGGTGCGCGGGCTGCCGTTCATGTCCACGTTGTATTCGTAGGCGCCGATCTTGGCCGTGCCCGCCGGAAGGATCAGGTTCTGCTGCGTGATCGCGTTCACCACGTCCTGCGGCGAGAGCCCGTTGGCCTGTAACAGCGCGGGGTTGAGATCCATCATCACCTGCGGCGCCTTGCCGCCGAACGGCCAGGGCACCGCCGCTCCCGCCACCGTGGCCAGTTGCGACCGCATATAGTTCATTCCCAGATCCGTCAGTTCCTGCTCGGACAGCGTCGGGCTGGAAAGCGAAAGCTGCAGGATGGGCACGGTGGAGGCGTTGTAGTTCATGATCAGCGGCGGCGTGATGCCGGGAGGCATTTGCCGCAGCACCGTCTGCGAAATCGCCGTCACCTGCGCCATCGCCGCGTTGATGTTGACCGTCGGCTGGAAGAAGATCTTGATCACCGACATCCCGTTCAGCGTCTGCGATTCCACGTGCTCGATATCGCTCACCGTGGTGGAAAGCGTGCGCTCGTAAGACGATACGATGCGCCCTTCGAATTCTCCCGGGCTCAGGCCGACGAACGTCCAGTCCGACGCCACGACGGGGATATCGATGTTGGGGAAGATGTCGGTGGGCATGCGGCGAATCACTACCGGGCTGGCGATCAGGATCAAAATAGCCAGAACGAGGAACGTGTACGGCCGTTCAAGAGCGATCCGGACTATCCACATGCAGACGGCACCTCGACTCGTTTACGAAACGATACAGTTTCGTTTCCATTCATGATACACTATCGGGGAGCAAATGGAAAACGCTGTCGAAACCGAGATTCAGGCAAAACCACATGGCCGCCCACGCGATGAGGCGGCCCGCGAGCGCATCCGCGCCGCCGCTTTACAGTTATTGGAAGAGGTGGGATTCGCCAACGTCACCTGCGACGCCATCGGCCAGCGCTCCGGCGCCAGCAAGGCCACCATCTACCGCTGGTGGCCCAACAAAACCGCGGTGGTGATCGACGCCTTCGTGGAGAGGGTCACGCCGGAATTGCCGCTTCGCGAGACCGCTACCCTGGAGGAGTACGTCACCGTCCACCTGCGCCAGTTCGCCAAGGTAACGGCGGGGCGCACCGGGCGTCTGCTGGCGGCCGTGATCGCCGCCGCCCAGAACGACCGGGAGGTGGAAGCTGCCTTCCTCGCCCATTGGATCAAGCCGCGCCGCGCCCTTTCGCGCAAGGCGCTGCAAAAGTTCAAGGACGACGGTCTCCTGCCCGAGCGCTTCGATATCGAGCAGGTGCTCGATGCCATGTACGGCCCGCTTCATTTCCTCCTCATGGTCCGCCATGGCAAGCCGTCGGCGGCGTACGCCGAGAGCCTGGCGGCCATGCTCGTGCACGGCCTTGCGCCGCGCAAGGGCGACGAGCCTGGAGACGATTAGCAAGTCCGGCCCGGTTACGGGGGTGCTCAACCGTTTTGGGGGAAGGGCAGCCGCAATTGCCTGTGGGGCAGCTTGGCAAGCTGCGCGCCGGTTGTTTTACCGGCGCAAGTGGCGCGCTTGCCAACCCGCCGCAGGATGCCATCCTGCCCCACAACCCAGTTCACGGTGCGTTCCCCCAAAAATGGTTATGCACCCCGGTTACGGTTGACGAAGACACGTCTGCCTGTTAATGTTTACGCACCAGGAGACTACTGATGTCGAACCCTAACTCGCCCATTAAGCGGCGGAGCATGTTTCAGATGATGGCCGGCACGGCCGCGCTCGCCCCACTGTTGGCCGATCAGACCACCGGCGCGCAGCCGCTCCAGCCCGGCGGCGTCAACCGGAACTCCGCACCCAGCCAGTTGCGCCTCACCGACATGCGGGCCATCCGCATCGCCTCGAACTACGATTATCCGATTATCAAAATCGACACCAACCAGGGCGTCTACGGCCTCGGCGAGGTCCGCGATGCCGGCAACGAAGGCATGGCGCTCGTGCTCAAGCCTCACATCGTGGGCCGCAATCCGCTGGAAATCGAGCCCATCCTGGACAGGGTTCGCAACTTCACCAATCAGCGCCGCTTCGGCGGTGGCTACAGCGCCCTCGATATCGCCTTACACGATATCGCCGGAAAGGTCTATGGCGTGCCCGCCTGGCGGCTGGTCGGCTCCCAGTACCGCAACCGCGTGCGCTGCTATTGCGATACCACCGAAAGCAGCGATCCCAAAATCTATGCCGCGCGCATGGCGGCGCGCAAGAAGATGGGGTTCACGTTCTTCAAAATGGACATCATGCCCTCCATGATCCGCAACCGGCCCGGAGGCTTGAACACCCGCGGCGTGGCCACCGCCAAAGGACTCCAGATGTACGGCGAGCACATTCAGGCCGTGCGCGACGCCATCGGTTGGGACCAGCCTCTGGCCGCCGACCACTTCGGCCCGCTCGACGTCAACGACGCCATCCGCCACGCCCGCTATTTCGAACAGTTCGAACTCGCCTGGGCCGAGGATCTCCTGCAAGTGGGCACGCTCGGCTCCGGCGACGCTCCCAAGAACTGGCGCGCCTACAAGGAAATCAAGGAATCTACCGTCACCCCCATCAACACCGGCGAGAGCCTCTTCGGCCTGGAGGAAGGATTCCGCCCGCTCATCGAGAACAACGCGGTCGACATGATCCATACGGACCCGCTGACATCGGGAGGCATTCGCGAGACCAAG
>JBEKDV010000041.1:0-50144 GCA_050014175.1 Candidatus Solibacter sp.
GTCGTGGCCGTGCATCGCGCCACCGCGGAAACGCAACAGAAGCGCGGCGTCACCGGGTGGTTTTGTTCGCTCGATTTCAACGAGAAGTGCCATGACGTCGGCTACGTTCTGGAGTTCATCCGGAAACTGGAGGAAGCCAACCTCGGCGCGCTCGCCGACATACAGTACATCGAACAACCGACGGCGCGCGACCTGGCGGCGCATCCCGACTTCGACATGCACAAGGCTTCGAGTCTGAAGCCGGTGGTGATCGACGAATCGCTCACCGGCCCGGACGCGCTCTTACTGGCGCAGCGGTTGGGCTACTCCGGGGCGGCTCTCAAGGCCTGCAAGGGCATCAGCCAGTCGTTGCTGATCGCCGCACTGGCGCAAAAACACAAGCTGTTTCTCTGCGTGCAGGACCTTACCTGTCCGGGGGCTTCGCTGATCGAATCGGCCGGTCTGGCCGCGCACATTCCCGGCGTGGCCGCCATTGAAGCCAATGCGCGTCAATTCGTGCCCGCCGCCAACCGCGGCTGGGAAAAGAAATATCCCGGCGTGTTTGTCATCAAGGACGGCTACGTGCGGTGCGGCGCGCTGAAGGGTCCGGGGCTCGGCTTCCGGTAGATTGGAACGCGCGGGCTGCGAGCGCCATCGCGGACCCTGGATTTAGAACGGATCGTTCAGCCCGCGGCCCGAGGGAGAAGACAACGGGCGAAAAGAAGAGTCCGAGCTTCGAAGCGGATTGACAGGCTGAAGCCTGCCCCACCCTTAGAACGCGAAACGCAACTGCACGTCCACCTTGCGATTGTAAGTCGCGCCGCCGCCTCCGCCGCCCGGAGGTCCGAACCCGCTGGCCAGACTGAGGTGCTCGCCGAAGAACGGCGAACTCAGGTCGCCGTTTGGCGCAGCCCAGTTGACGTGATTCAGCACGTTCGATGCGTTGAGGCTGAGCGTGATCGTGTACCGCCGGCTGGTCGCCTGCTGCGCGCCCTGGCCGCCCATCATGCCCGGAGGCGGCGCTATCATGCCGCCGCCCGGAGGTCCGCCGCCGCCGCCGCGCGGGCCGCCGCCGCCCATGCCACCGCCGCCCGGAGGCGGTCCGCCGCCGCCCGGGCCACCCATCATCCCGCCCATGCCGCCGGCCGCCGCTTCACCATGGCCGCCGATGGTCCACGTCCGCGACGCCCGCATCGACATGTTGAACGACCCCGGTCCGCGCCCGTAATTCCTCTCAATGCTCGTCCCCGGCGCCGGATTCAAGTTGAAGCAGCCGAAAGCGGCCGCGTAGTAATAATTGCTCCCCGTGCACTGCGCCGCGCCCAGCGCCACAATCGACGGACGCTCCGCCTCAATGCCGTCGCCGTTGGTGTCGCGCCCCGTGGTGATGTTGTACGGCGCACCGCTCGAAATCATGATGAACGGGCTCACCGAAATTTTCCACGGCAGCGGGATGCTGGTGCCCACCACCATGCGATGGCGCACGTCGGCGAAACTCGACGGCCCCCACTCCGCCCGCAAATTGTAAGGATCCGCCGGCTGCCCCTCGGCGTCCGATTTGCCGTAGGAGAGCGCGTAGAACCCGAACAGGAACAGCTTCTTGTAATTGATATTCGGCGATAGCAGAAACTGATTGGTGCGGCTGAACCCGGTGGATTCCGTCAGGTAACGAACCTGCGAATCGCCGAACGGGTACACGCCGCCAATCGGCGCGTTGATGTCGCGCGAGCGCGCAATGTTGGTCCCGCGCCCGTTCAGATACGTCGCGGTGATCTTCAAGCTCTTGGTGACCTGCCGGTCCAGCCCGATACTGCTCTGATACGTGTGCGCCGCTTTGATCCCGCCGTCCACGTATTGCAGGCTCTGCGGCTGCTTCCCCGCCGCCAGCACGGCGAGCGAGGGAATCGACGGATAGAACGAGGGGTTGATGATGAAATACGATTGCTGCGTCACGCCGTTGTAGCGCACCTCACTGAGCGTCACGCTTTCGTTCACCCGGTCGAAGAAAGTCCCGAAGCCCGCGCGCAGCACCGTCTTGGCCGCCGTGCTTCCCTTGGCGTCGAGCCCCCACGCCAGGCCGATGCGCGGCGAAAAATCTCCGCGGTCGCTGATGTTGCTCTGCATCTCGTACCGCAACCCGTAGCTGAAGGTCAGGTTGGAACGCACCCGCCAGTCGTCGTTCACGTACATCCCGGCGTCGAACTGGCGCACCGACGTGGTCGGCGTGCCCGCGCTCAGGCTGAATTGCGCCGCGCCGCCGCCCAGCAGACGGATCTGCGCGTCCGTCATCCCCGCCTTTTGGAAAATCAGCGTGCGCTGGTAAACCTGGAGCGCCGTGAGTTGGACCGATGTTCCGGCAATCGGCTGGTTGTTGGCATCGAGCACCGGACCCGACCCGCCCAGGAAGCTGTAACTGCCGCCGAAATTGCTCAAACTGGTGGAATCCGTGAAGTCCTGCCGC
Source organism: Candidatus Solibacter sp. (assembly GCA_050014175.1). Lineage (GTDB taxonomy): Bacteria > Acidobacteriota > Terriglobia > Bryobacterales > Bryobacteraceae > Solibacter. Next base: position 2,441 of record JBEKDV010000041.1, read on the forward strand.
GCGCGGCCGCCCCACTTGATGGTGTGCGTCTTGCGCGTAAAGGTGGAGGCGTTGGAGTACTCCATGCGGTCCGACAGCGTCCCCGAATTGCCGGTCTGGGCGCCGCCGCCGTTGAACGCGCCATCCACGCTGATCGCCGGAATCGTATTGTCGCCCAGGGTCGCCGAATTGGTCCGCATGAACTGGAAGCGCGACTCGTTGATGAAGCGCGGGCTCACAATCGCCGTCTCGGTGACCTGCAGCGTGTTCTCGGTGTTGAGCTGGTCGTAAGCTTTCGAGGCCAGGCTGAAGCCTCCCACTCCCTGGCTGTCGAAACTCATGCGGTTGTACTGATAGCGCGCCACCAAAGTGTTGTTGGCGTTGATGGCGTAGTCCAGCCGCGGGCTGATGCCCATCGAACTCTGCGGCGTGGACACACTCTTATTCACGCTCTGCGGCAGGAAATTGGCATCCAGCGTGGTGGCGATGATGAACGCCTCCTCCTGCGTGGACCGCCGCTGCGCATCCAGCCCGAAACTCGCCTTGCTCTTCTTGATGGGCCCCATCAGATTGACGCCGAAGAAGTCCTGCCGGTAGGGCGGCCGCTGCGGACTCGTCAACAGCGGACTGCGCGAGTTCAGCGCTTCCTTGTTGTACTGCCCGAACGCCTGACCGTGCAGCGTGTCCGTTCCCGGCTTGGTCAAAATCTCGATGCGCCCGAACCCCGGCCGCTCGTACTCCGGCGAAAACGGGTTGGAGTTGATGCGCACTTCCCGAATCGACGATTTGTTGGGCAGGTTGCCGCCGGTGAAACCGTCGATGTAGATCTGTCCGCCGTTGGGTCCCGCGCCCGGGCCAGCCATCGCCTGCAACTGCGCCGACAGTTCGTCCGGATCGTCCGACAACGCCGACAATTCCTTCTCGCGCAGCACCAGCGCGCTGCCGTTCGATTCCGGATCCGCCGAGACGTTGTTCACGGCATCGTCCACATTGAGCACCTGCGTGTCCTGTTGAATCGTCAGTTGCGCGTCCAGCACCGCCGGCCCGTCGATTTCGAAATCCTGTTTCCCGGCGATCGAGAACCCCTTGGCGATCACGCGCACGGTGTACTTGCCGGCATTCAGGCCAGGAAATGCGTACTGGCCGTCGCCGCCGGTGGTCTTGCGCTGCTCGCCGCCCGGACCGCGCAGTTGCACCACCGCGCCCGGAACCAGCGCACCCGAAGGATCGGTGACGGTGCCTCGCAAGGACGGTCCATTGGCGGTTTGCGCCGTGCCGGCCGGAGCCAGCGTCCACAGGCAGAGTAAGAGAGCACAGATAGAGTAAGTCGGTTTCATCTTCGTATCGGTTCTTAGTTTCCAATCAGAGCCGCCGCCGGGGTACCCTCCGGGTCGGGAGCGGTTGCCTACCCCCCACTTACTGCATGATGCCGCCGAGGCCCAGGCCCCCTAGCGCGTCCGTGCCGCCGCTCATCATGCCGCCCATCCCGCCGCCCATGCCGCCCGCGCCCGACATGCCGGAGCCGCGCCCGCCGCCGGATTGCGCGGCGATCATTTGCAGAATGCTATCCGCGTTGGCCAGCATCATAATGGCCGTAACTTCGTTGCTCCTGGCGCCCTTGGTGCTGGAGACCACAATGGTCTCGCCGGCCTTCAAATCTTCCAGTTTCGCCAGCGGCATGCGCTCCAGCATGGCGTTGATGTCCATCGCCGGCATGCCGCCGCGCCCCATGCCGCCCGGCGGCCCATCCGCGGGCGTGCCGCCGCGCGCCGCGCCGGCCGGTGCCCCGGCGCCCATTCCGCCCGGAGGCCCGCCGCGTCCCATGCCACCCATGCCACCCATGCCGCCCATCATCATGGCAGCCATATCGGGCATCTTCTTGATCTGCGAATCCGCCGTGATGCGGATCATCAGCGGCTTGTTGTTCGCCAGGTCTTTTACCGTGATCTCCCCCGCCTGGGGATTCACCGCCATGATCGTGCCTGCCTTGGTGACGAACGTGCCGAACACCACGTCCTCCGCCGTCACCTTCAGCCCGTCCTCGCTTTTCACGCCGCGCGCGCGCACCTGATCGCCCACGCCGATCTCCGCCAGCTTGCTGCTCTTGGCATCGGCGAACTTCACCGAATCCGGAGCGTAGCGTTTGAACGACGTCTTCTCCGTCACCGTCACTACCGCCTGGCTCTCCCCGGTCAGCGTGCGAATCTTCAGCGTCACTTCGTTGCCGATCTTCGCCGAAACCACGCCGGCGACGCCGCGCCGCGACCAATCCAACTTGTCCGCGTCGTTCTTTTTTGCGATGTCCGTGACGGACATCACCACGATGCGCCGCAGATTGCTCGTGCCCGGCTCCGGCGTCGCCAGCACGCGGTCGCCCAGCGCCACGTCCGTTATCTTGATCGCCTCCGCCTTCTTCAGGTCGGTCACGCCCGGCGCCACTTTCTGCGCGATTGTATCGGCCGTGACCTTCATTGCCACCGGCTCTCCATTGTCCGGCTTGATCTCGATCTCCGCTGTCTCCGCCTTAAAAAGGCTGACCGTTCCCACGACGCTCTTGGCGGGTGGCGTCTGCGCCGGAGCCATCCAGCTCCCCAAAAACGCTGCCGCGCACGCCCCCAGGAAAATCTGCCTCATCATGTTCAGTATTCGATAAAGTCGCTTGAAATCATCATTAAGTTTTGTAAAACGCCCCGCCCCGCGCCCGCCCGAGAGCGTGTTTGCGTTACAAATAGAACAGTGACGCCGGCCGAACCCAGTCCCGTGCGCAAGTCCATCCTTCTCGTGGAGGACGATACCGAGCTCACCTCACTCATGACCGATTATTTCGGCCAGCACGGTTTCACCGTGGAAGCGGTCCACGATGGCCGCACCGGCCTCGCCCGCTCGCTCGAAGGCGCGTTCGACCTGATCATCCTCGATGTGATGCTTCCCGTCCTGGATGGATTTGAATTACTACGCCAACTCCGCAAGCGCAGCGCCACGCCCGTCATCATGCTCACCGCCCGCACCGGCCAGAGCGACCGCGTCGCGGGCCTCAACTCCGGCGCCGACGATTATCTGCCCAAACCCTTCGGCCCCGAGGAACTCCTCGCCCGCATCCGCGCGGTGCTCCGCCGCACCGGCCACACCGAAGCCGCCCCGCCGCAAATCGTCGAGGCCGGCGACATCCGCATCAACCCCGCCACGCGCGAGGTCTGGCGGCAGAACGAGCTCGTTGACGTCACCTCCATCGAGTTCGACATCCTGGAGATCCTGGCCCGCTCCGCCGGCCGCACCGTTACCCGCGACGAGCTCACCGCCGTGCTCTACCAGCGCCGCGCCACCCCCTACGAACGCTCGCTCGACGTGCACATCAGCCACCTGCGCAAGAAGCTGGAACGGGAGGATCGCCCGCTCATCCGCACCGTCCGCGGCGTGGGATACCAGTTCACATCATGAAGGTCTACACCAAGATTCTCTTGTGGAGCTTCGGCACGCTGGTGCTCTCGCTGGTGGCCTTCATCGGCGTCTCCATGTATGTCTCCATGCGCAATATGGAGCACGGCAGCCTGTTTCCGCGTCTCCATTCCCTATTCATGGAGGAAGCCATCGAGAGCTGGCAGACCGGCGGCCCACCGGCGCTCGCCGCCAACATGCGGCGCATTGCGCGCCACATGCCGGAAACCTATTACCTCACCGACGCTTCCGGCAAAGACCTCGCCACCGCCGCGGACCACTCCAAGTTGCTCGCCGTCGCGCGCCCCGACACCGGACCGCCGAAACGCTTCGAGAAAAACCCGGTGATCGTGTACCGGTCCGCCGACGGCAAATACCGCTTCCTCGTCGTCCTGCAAAGCAATTTCGACCTGACGCCCTATCTGCCTTACTACGTCTTGATCCTGGCCGCCGTCGCCCTGCTCTGCTGGATCCTGGCCACCAATCTCGCCTCGCCTCTGCGCTCTCTCGCCCGCGTGGTCGACCGCTTCGGCGCCGGCGATCTCTCGGTGCGCGTCAACTCCTCCCGCAAGGACGAAATCGGCGAAGTCGGCCGTGCCTTCGACCGCATGGCCGAGCGCATTTCCACCCTCCTCACCGCCGAGCGCCGCCTGCTCCAGGACATCTCCCACGAACTTCGCTCCCCGCTTGCCCGCCTCAGCTTCGCCGCCGAACTCGCCCGCACCGCCGAAGATCGCGAGGCCGCCATCGCGCGCATGAAGAAAGAAATCGACCGCCTCACCGGCCTCGTCGGCGGCCTGATCCAGGTCACCCGCGCCGAAGGCGACCCCGCCGCCGGCTCTAGCGAAAGCCTGCGTCTCGACGAACTCCTCGGCGAAGTGGTTGACGATTGCCGCGTCGAAGCCGACGCCCGCGGCTGCCAAATTGCCTTCTCCGCGACGCGCGAACTCACCATGCATGGCGATCGCGAGGTGCTCCGCCGCGCCGTCGAAAACGTAGTGCGCAACGCCATCCGCTACACCCCGGCCGGCACCAGCGTCGAGGTCTCTCTCGACGATACCGGCGGCGCCGCGCGCATCGGCGTGCGCGATTACGGCCCCGGAGTCCCCGCCGAAGCCCTCCCCAAAATCTTTCAGCCTTTCTTCCGCGTCGACGACTCGCGCCACACCGCCACCGGCGGCGTCGGCCTCGGCCTGGCCATCGCCTCCCGCGCCATCGGCCTCCACCACGGCAAACTCTGGGCCGAAAACACTACCCCCGGCCTCCGAGTCTGGATCGAACTCCCCCTGGTTGGGTGATGGCATATCATTTATATCAACCCGTCGGTTGAATTCTTGAGGCTTGCCTTTCACGAGGACCATTGCATGGAGTACATTCGCCGTTTCGTTATCCTGATAGCCGTCTTGAGCCCGCTTTCCGCCCAGACGCCCGTCTCCCCGGATGCGCCGCGCGGCGCCACCTTCGCCAGACTCACGGGTGCCTGGCGGCAGCCGGCCGTCACCCCGCCCGACCTGTCCAATTCCAACCGCCTGGAGAGCCTCCTGCGCGCCGGCAATATCTACCTCACCCTGCAGGACGCCATCGCTCTCGCCCTGGAGAATAATCTCGATATCGCAATCCAGCGATACGGGCCGCTGCAATCGGCATCGGATCTGCAGCGGGCGCAAGCCGGGGGCGCGCTGCGGGGAGTCGCGCAGAATGTCATCGCGGGACCCGCCAGCGCCGGTGGGGCCGGTTCCAGCGCCCTGATCGGCGCCCCCGCTCTCAGCGCCGGCGGCGCCTCCGGTCCGGCCATTCCGAGCCTCGACCCGGTCCTGCAAAGCCAGCTCAGCTACGGGCACGCCACCGCTCCGCAAACCAGTTCGTTTCTCTCCGGCACTTCCTCGTTAATCACCACCTCCAAGGTGGCCAACTTCTCCCTTTCGCAATCCTGGCTCACCGGGACCACCGGAACCTTGACCTTCAACAACGGGAACACCTTCCAGAACTCCCTCACCAGCAACTTCAACCCCTACACCGCCTCCACGCTCGATCTCCAGGTTACCCAACACCTCATGCAGGGATTCGGCTCGGCCCTCAACCATCGCGAAATCCGCGTCGCCGGAAACAACCTGAATGTCACCCGCCTCGGTTTCGAAACGCAGGTGATGAATACCGTGGCCGCCGTCATCAACCTGTACTGGGACCTGGTCAGTTTCCACGAGCAGGTGAATACCGCCCAAAGCGCGCTGACCGCGGCCCGCAAGCTTTACGACGACAACCGCAAGCAGGTGGACGCCGGCTACCTCGCCCCCATCGCCGTCGTGCAGGCCGACGCCGAAGTCGCCAACCGGCAACAGGATGTGACCGTCGCCGAAACCAACGTGCTGGAGCAGGAAACCATCCTCAAGAATGCGCTCAGCAAGAACGGAGCCGCCAGCCCCAGCCTCGCCGATGCGCACGTCGTGCCCACCAGCCCGCTTCGCGTGCCCGACACCCTCGCGGCTGAGCCGCTACAGGATCTCATCGCCGCCGCCTTGCAGAATCGTCCCGATCTGCAGACCAGCCGCATCAACCTGGAAAGCTCCAGGATCCGTCTCTCCGGCAGCCGCAGCACCCTGCTACCCACCGTGGACGCGTTCGCCGAGGCGGCCAACCACGGCCTCGCCGGCCAGGCGAACAACGTCGTCAATCCGTATTTTCCCATCGGTTCGCCCGACCCTTATTTCATCGGCGGCTACGGCACCGCGTTGGTACAGTTACTCCGCCGCAACTTTCCGGATTACCGCGTCGGCGTCAACGTCACCATTCCGCTGCGCAATCGCGCCGCGCAATCCGACTATGTTCGCGACCGCCTGGACCACCATCAGTCCGAGCTGGAACTGCAAAAACAGGTGAACCAGATTCGCGTCGATGTGCAGAACGCGGTGATCTCTCTCACTCAGGCGCACGCCCGCTATCAGGCCGCCGTCCAGAGCCGCATTCTCGAAGAACAGACCCTGGACGCCGAGCAGAAGAAATATCGAGCGGGCGCTTCCACGGTCTACAACGTAATTCAGATCCAGCGCGACCTGACCGCCGCCCAGGGCAACCAGGTGACCGCCGCCGGCAACTACATCCGCGCCCGCACCAATCTCGATACCGTGATCGGCGCCATCCTCGAGCGCAACCACGTCAGCATCGAGGAAGCGCGGCGCGGCGTCGTGTCGCGTCCGCCCGACCCCATTCCGCCCGTCGCGGGGAATCCCACAGGTACAATGGACACATCTGCCAAAGAGAAAGGACGATTCCGATGAACCCAATCCAGACGCTCGCCTCCAATCCACGGGTAGGACGACTCGCAACCGTCGCCATTCTGCTCTTCGCCGCGGCGCTTGCAGTCTTTGCCCAATCCGCACAGCCACCCGCGTTTCAGGTGGCGTCGATCAAGCGAAATACCGACACGGCCTTCCGCGGCATGGGCGTGCGCGCGCTACCCGGCGGCCGCTTGGTCACCCAGAACGCACCCGTCATGATGCTTATCCAGAACGCGTACACCGTGCAGGCTTATCAGGTGGTGGGCGGAGCGGCCTGGATCAATTCCGAAGGCTACGATATCGAGGCCAAACCGGAAGGCAGCGTAGACCGGAAACAAATGTGGCTCATGCTGCAAACGCTCCTGGCCGATCGCTTCAAGCTGGCGCTCCACCGCGACACCCGGGAGCTCCCGGTCTATGCGCTCACCGTGACAAAGAGCGGCCTCAAACATCTGCCGTCCAAGGAAGCAGGCTGCGTACCTCTCGCGTCGGACGCGGCGGCGCCACCGCCGCCCGCACCAGGGCAGCCCGGCCCCTGCGGGCACGTGGCTGTGATGGGGTCGCCGTCGGGCCTGCGGATGGAAGGAAGTAAGGTCCCCATGGCAGAGTTCATCAGAACCCTGGCAATGATCATGGGCCGGCCGGTTCTGGATAAAACCGAATTCACCGGCGAATTCGAGGTGCGCTTGGATTTCACTCCGGACGAAACCACCATGGGATTGCCGGGCTCCGGAGGGCCAGCCGTTCCGGGCGGCCCACAGCTTCCGACCGACTCCGACCGCCCTTCCATATCCGCCGCCTTACAGGAACAGCTCGGGCTGAAACTCGCCGCGGCCAAGGGCCCGGTAGAGGTTCTCGTGATCGATCATGTGGAGAGGCCGGCCGCGAACTAAGTCGCGGCCCAAAGGCTCTTACTCTCCAGTTACAACTTTCCAGCTCTTGCCCGGATTGAAGCGGATCATCTGGCGCGCCAGAACGCCCGTCGTGGAACCCAGATCCTTTTCGTAGACCTTGCCCTGGTGGCTGACGATGAACGTCTGAATGCCGGACACTGCGTATTCGGCGGGATAGGCAACCAGGGCGAAGCCGCCGATCATTTTTTCCTTGACCACGTAATCCATCGCGCCGCCCTCGGCTTCGGGACCCTGGGCCTTCAGAATGCGGAAGTAGTAGCCGTGATAGGGTGCCGGCTTTTTGCCTTCGGCAACCATGGCCGCGGACGCATCGGCAAAAGCCTTCGGTACCAGGTTATCGGGCTCGCCTTCCCAATAGAGTCCGTCCTTCTTGCCGGGCGAACTGAGGATCTTCTGCGCGTACTGCAACACTCCACTGGCGGAGCGGTCGCGCGAGGCATACTCCATCTGGGCTTCCACAAAAGCGCGGCACACATCCATCGCCGTGAGCTCGTTGCGGCCCACGCGGCGCGCCAGAACTTCCACGCGCCCCACCGCGGAATGGAATCGCCACTGGCCTTTTTCGAGAACGACAGGCACCGGCAAGGGCCAATCGTCGGGCCCCACGATCAGCGTGGCGCGGTCCTTATCCTCATCCAGTTCCACCGACATCTTCTGGTGGGCCAGGGCAGCGAACTTTTCGCGGCTTTCCTTATCGGCCGCGGCATCGCCCGACTGCACGATGTCTTTGCCCCCGGGACCGAAGATGCGCAGCATGGCCGCCGTATCGTTGGCGCCGGCGGCGTCGACCAGTGCCTGCGCCGCCTCCTGTGGAGTCGCAAAAGTTTTCTGGCCGGTTTGCGCGGCGGCGGGGATCACTGCGATTCCCGCCGCCAGCGCCACGGCCGCCATCCAAGTTCGGGCTGTCATTATCGGCCTCCCCTTCCACCACCACCGCCACCCGGATGTCCGCCGCCCCCGCCGCCACCGCTGGGACGCGCGCCTCCGCCGCCACCTCCGCCGCCCGAAGGCCGCGATGCCGGAGCGGAACGCTGCGCTTGCGCGGGAGCGGCTCGCGGCGCCGGCGAGCTGCGCGCCGCGCCCATGCTGGAATAACCGTGGTCCGCCTGTTGCCGTGCGGCGGCGCCGTGGTCCATGCCGCCGAACACGCCGCGATTTTGCGCCGGCGTCGTGTTGCGCGGAACCGAGCGATTGCCGAAGCGCTCACCCTGCTGCTGCATCTGCGTCCGCACCTGGCCGGCCGACGGACGGGCCACGTTCTGCCGCACATTCCCCTGATACTGCGTCCGCACAGAGCTGTTGGCATACGGCACCCCCGCGCGATGCGACGGGTCGTGCGCCCACGCCGTGCTTCCGCGCACGCTGGCCATATTGCCGCCATTGAAGTTGTACCGGTGAATGAACGCATTGTTCACCATGACGCCGCGGCCGCCCCAACCCGCCTGCCAGCCCCATCCGCCCCAGCCGTGCCAACCGGCGCCGAAGTAGAGGCCCATATCGATGGGACCGCCGAATCCGAAGTAGAGCCCGCCGGTCAGGAACGAGCGCTGCGGCCACCACCAGTGCGGATAGGGATACCACATGGGCGCGCCCCAGATCCACATGGGATCGTACACCGGCACGTAGATCACCTCGGGGTTGGCCGGCTCGATTTCAATGTTGGGCTGGCCGTTGGCCGTGGTGGTCGCCACGGTCTCCTGCGCGGTGGATTGCAGCTTGCCCGACTGCTGCGCTTTCTGGCGCATGCGCTGCACCGCATCCATCACGCCCTGCTGCTGGGCCAGAAACGCGTTTCCCAGGTTGGTGGTCCAGGCGACGTCGTCGTTCAGCCGCTTCAGGACGTCGGGGAAAACCGCCAGCGCCTGCACGCTGGCGTCCCAGTTCTGCTGCTGCGCGGCTTGCGTGAGCGCGGCCCCGGTTATCCCGGGATTCTTTTGCGCCCACTGGTAGGCCTGCACCACCTCCAGCGGATAAGTGGTCGCCACCAGAACCTGGCTCAATAGAGGATCGGGATAGAGCGCAATCGGCGCCACCAGATCGTCCAACTGATCCGGGCTGAGAGTCTGATCGGGCGGTGGCGGAGCGGGCGGAGCCTGTTGCGCCAGGAGAACCCCTGCGCTCAGCAGCAGGACCGCGACAATCGCGGCAACCGCCGGTCTGCTGCCCCAGGACAATGCAATGCGTGGCATGTTGAACCTCCTTCAACCTGCAACCAACTGCTTTCCAACTACCTACACTTAATTATACGGTCGCCTTTCACCGTAAGTTACTGCCCAGACAGGGCTATGTCATTGAGAAGGGTTAATCGACACACTTCGCGCCGCGCGCAGCGTACGTCCTAACCCAACGGACCATAGAACTTCCAGCTTGTCTGATAATTGCGCGCGACTTTCTGTCCGTTCAGGGCCAGCCGTACCATCTCCACCGGGATGTTCCCCTCGCGGTAGAGCGCGTCGTGGAACGCCCGATTCGTCATCTTCCCGGAATCCACCAGCTCCTTATGCAGGGCGTAAAACTGCAACGCCCCCAGCATGTACGCGCACTGATAAATCGGCTCGTAGCTCCCGTTGAACGACCGCCGCACTTCCCCTTCCGCGTTGGCCCGCTCGTGCCCCACCCGCTCGACGAGGAACTCCACGCACTCCTTCGCCGTCATCTTGCCCAAATGGAAGCTCAGCGAGAAAATAATCCGCGCGCAGCGATGCATCCGCCAGAATAATGCCCCCACCCGCTGCTCCGGCGTGTGCGTGAAGCCCAGATCCCACAACAGCATCTCCCAGTAAAAGGCCATGCCCTCCGTCCAGAACGACGTGCCGAACACACTGCGATACGTCCGGTAACGCTGCGTCATGTATTGCTGCATGTGGTGCCCCGGAATCAGTTCGTGGAACACCGTGGCGCGCGCGAAGAACATGTTGTTTCCGCGCAGGCTCTCCATCTTCTCCGCCATCGTCATGCTGTTTGCCGGCGAAGACACCTGGATGGTGGCGCCGCCCGTGAAAAACGGATTGACCAGTTGCATCTCCGGCGTCATCGCCTCTTCCCAGTAGTCTTCCTTGACCATCGCCGGAATCGTCACCAGTTCCTTCTTCTCCAGGAACTCCACCGCCTCCCGCGCCAGGTCGCGCACCAGATAGATCATCTGGCCCGGCTCCACGTACTTGTTCTTCACCGCCTCCAGCGCCTGCTTCCACTCGCGCCCGAAGCCCATTTCCTGCGAGGCGCGCAGCATCTCGCGGTCGCACCAGGCGAATTCCTTGTTGGCCAGCGCGATCAGCTCGTCCGGCGTGTAGGCAATCATGGCCGCGCGCAGCGCTTCCATCAGCGCATCGTTGCCCGCCGGTCCCACGCCCGATAACTCTTCGTTGCTGCCCAAGGGCGCCGTGCGCGGCGCCCCCGCGCCCCGTCCGCCGCCACCGCCCGCGTCCGGCGCGCCGCCGCGTCCGGCGCGGCCGCCGCCGCCGCGCCCGGTCCCCGTATCCAGCGGACCCGGCACCCCGCTAGCGGTATGCAGGAACTGCGCGTGCGCGTCGAGCGCTTCATCGGCCTTCTTGTACTCGCCATCCACCCACCAACTGAATTTCGGATCGTACAGCGCGTAGAAGTTGTACCAGGAGAGCAGCGTGCCGCGCAGTTGACTCAGCCGCACGGCCGCGCCATGCAACACCGCCGGACTCGCCTTCCCATTCGCCGCCTTCGCCGCCGCGATGTCCGCCGTCAGCTTCACCAGCGCCGCCGCCGATTTCTGCGCGTCCACCGTCTCCATCCGCCGCCGCGCTTCCTCGAGGCCGATGATGGTCTGCTCGAACGGAATCAGCGCCGCCATCTCCGCGTCCTGCCGCCCCTCCGCCGCCAATTGCTTCCGCTCGTGCTCCAGCCGGTTGCGCAGCAGCAGATAGTCCACTTTCCCCGCCTGGCTGAAAGCGTCGAAATTCATCGCGTCCAACAGCCGGAACAGGTCCGCGTAAAACCCTTCCAGCTTTTTCTGCCGCACTGCCGACCCCGCCAGCGCATACACCCGGTTGAGATCGCGCAACTCCACCCCGTAGCGTTCGATCGCCGGGCGCATCTCGCTCGTTCCCGTGTCGAGCGGCGATCCATCCACCGCCTTCTGCTGCGCCTGCGCCGGGCGCGGGACACGCGAGAGAAGACCGCCGCCGAACAACGCCAGTCCCCCGCCCCGCAGCACACTCCTACGATCCAGTTTCCTCATTCGCCTCGCCTCCCAACCCACCAGTATTGTGGAGTAGCCCTCCGGGCTGCCATGACCCCATTCGAGGGGGCATTCTTCCGGCGCTTCCGCCGGCCAGCCCCCGTCAGTACTTCAGTCCGTACCCGTAGGCGAACAGCGGATCGGCAGTGCCCTTCCCGACAGCCTTCGGCCAGGTGAAGGAGAGTTTCCCGGTCGGCTTGTAATCGCCGAACAGCACGTCCGCCACGCCCTGGCCTTCGGTGCCCGGCAGCCATGCGGCCACCAGCGCGTCGGCCTGCCCCACCACGTCGCCCAGAATGAGCGGCCGTCCGGACACCACCACCACCACCACCGGGATGCCCGCCGCCTTCATCGTCTTCACGGCCGCGGCGTCTTCCGGCGCCAGCGCGAGATTGGCGCGGTCGCCGTTGCCTTCCGCGTAGGGCGTCTCGCCGATCACCACCACGCCCACCGTCGCGCCCGCCGCGCCGGAGCCATCCTTCGAATAGGTCACCTTGGTGTCCTTGGATACCGTGTTTTTGATCGCCGTGAGGATGGTGGTGCCGCCGGTGGTGATATCGCCGCTCCTGCCCTGCCAATCGATGGTCCAGCCGCCGCACTGGTTGCCGATATCGTCGGCGTTCTTGCCGGCGATGTGCAGGCGCGCGGCCTTCTTGGAAAGCGGCAGCGCCTTGCCTTCGTTCTTCAGCAGCACCAGCGACTCACGCACCGCCTGCCGCGCCACCGCGCGATGCGCGGGCGAGCCAAAGCTCTTTTGCAGCGAGCGGTCGGCCAACTGGTTGCGCTTGGGATCCATCAATCCCATGGCGATCTTGACCCGCAAAATCCGCGTCACCGCGTCGTCGATGCGCGACATCGGCACCTTGCCTTCGTCGACCAGCGCCTTGAGGTCGTCGAAGTACTCGCGATAACGCTTCGGCACCATCGCCATGTCCATGCCGGCGTTGATGGAGATGCCGATGGCTTCCTTGTAGTCCTTGGCGATCTGGTCGATGGCGTTGTAGTCCGAAATCAGGAAACCCTGGAAACCCAGTTCGTTCTTCAGGATGTCGGTGAGCAGCCGCTTGCTGGCCGAGCATTTGACGCCGTTCCAACTGCTGTAGGAGGGCATGATGGAGCCCACGCCCGCCTCGATCGCCGCGATGTAACCCGGCAGGTGAACGCGGCGCAGCGTGGCTTCATCCACCCGCGTATCGCCCTGATCGAGGCCCACTCTGACGGAGCCGTAGGTGGTGCCGCCATCGCCCACGTAGTGCTTGGCGCAGGCCAGCACGCCCAGCGGATCGTCCAGGCCGTTCCCCTGGAAGCCGCGCACCGCCGGCCCGGCGAGCTCGCGCACCAGGCTCGGATCTTCCGAGAAGCCTTCGTACGTGCGGCCCCAGCGGATATCCTGCGGGACGGTGACGCAGGGACCGAAGGCCCACTGAATTCCGGTGGCGCGAATCTCCTCGGCGGTGACCCGCTCCACCTGCTCGATCAGCTTGGGATTGCGCGTGCAGCCCAGCCCGATATTGTGCGGGAAAATCACCGCGTCGAGCACGTTATTGTGCCCGTGTACCGCGTCGATGCCGTAGAGGATGGGGATCTTGAGCCGCGCATTCCGGGTGCGCGCCTGCAAGCGGTCGTAGAGGTCGGTCCACGCCTTCAGGCTGTTGCCTTCCTTGGGGTCGCTGGAGCCGCCGCTGAGCAGCGAGCCGAGATGGTAATTCTCCACGTCGGCCAGGTCTTTCAGCTCGTTCTGCTCGGCCTGCGTCATCTGGCCGATTTTTTCCTCCAGCGTCATCCGCGCCAGTAGCGCTTTGGCTTCGGGATCGTAAGCGGTCAGCGGCTTGGGTTTGGCGGCGGCCCAACAGAGGCAGGCGGCCGCAATCAGGCCCGGCAACAGGGCGAGGCGAAAGCTATGAGACATTTTCATCTTGTTCCCAGCATACTGGATTGCCGCGGGTGCGGGGCAGTTGCCTGCCGCCCGGCTCGGTGGACATGTGCTACACATGTTTTATATGCTAAGAACATGTCGAAGATGATCCAGATCAGGGATGTTCCGGAAGAGGTGCACAGCACGCTGAAGGCGCGTGCCGCCCGCGAGGGCATGAGCCTCTCCGATTATATTAAGGGGGAATTGGAGCAGAGCGCGGAGCGCCCGAGCATGCGAGAGTGGTTGGACCTCGTTCAGAAAATGAAGCCGATCCCATCGAAGCGGAGCGGTGCGCAAATTGTGCGCGAATTGCGCGACGCGCGATGATTGTTCTGGACGCCTCCGTGGTAGTGGAACTCCTCACCAACGGTGCCTTGGCCGATTCCCTGCGACGCGATCTGGCCGGGCGCACCGACTCCTTCATTGCTCCACATCTGCTCGACGTCGAAGTGGTGAGCGCCCTTCGAAATCTCGTTGCGGGCCAGCGTATCGATGCGTACCGTAGCGAGCAGTTTCTTACGGGACTTGCGGCGCTCCCCGTGATGCGCTGCGCGCACACTCCCCTGCTGGCCCGCATTTGGGAACTGCGGCGCAATTTCACCGCCTACGACGCCACCTACATCGCGTTGGCGGAAGCCACCGACTCCGTCCTGTACACCAGCGACGAGAAATTGTCCAGAGGACACCGTGCGCGGGTCGCGCTGTTCTCGCGCTGATCGCGCCTGAAGGGAGGAATCTTCCCGTGATTACCGGCGGAACGCTCGGCATCTACCAACCGCGTCACGAGCGCCCGGCGCCCATAACGTGACGCGTTCCATTTCGCACGCGCAGGGCGTTAATATGGCGGCATGCTGCTCGCACGCCTCCTTTTGCTCAGCCTTCTGGCGACTGCCCTGCTACCGGCCCAGTCCATCGACCTCCTCCCCGACGAGTCCCTGAAAGGCTGGACCCGCATTCCCATTCCGGCAACCGATGGCCTCAAGCCCAAATTGCAATGGCGCGTCGATTCCGCGCAAAAAGTCCTCATCTGCACCGGCGACGGCGGACACGAGTGGCTGCGCTACGACCAGGTGTTGGCCGATTACCTTCTCGAAGTGGACTTCCGCTTCACCCCCAAGGGCGCCGACGTCAAGTACAACAGCGGCGTCGGCATCCGGCTCTCGCCCTGGGGTGAGTTGTGGGTCCAGGCGCAGACCGGTCCCACCGGCGGATACCTGTTCGGCGTGAATCTGGTGGATGGCGCTCTGCAGCGCTTCAATCTCATGAAGGAGATGAAAGAAAACCGCATCAAGCCGGCGGGCGAGTGGAACCACTACGAAATTCGCGTCCAGGGCGACAGGGTCACGCTCGCCGTGAATGGCGCCGTGGTCAACGAGATCCCGGGAATTGCCCTGCGCAAGGGCCACATCGGGCTCGAAGCCGAAGGCCACGAAATCACCTTCCGCAACATCAAGCTGAAGGTGTTGCCGTAGTGGCATAAGGCTCTGCCTGGTGCATCTGAGCGAAGCTCGGACGTTGGCGAATCGCCTATTCCACGGTGACGTGCGTGCCCTTGGCCTCTTCGTGCGACATCCGGGCGATGCGCTCGTCCAGCAGGCTGCGCAACCCCTTGAGGAACTCCACGCGGGAGTTGCGGAAGTGGTCGCGGGTGGCTTCGCTCACCATGTGTTCCAGCATGGGAATGGCGGTGGTGCAGAAGAAGCAGCCCTCGGCGTGAGCGTGGGGTCCACTAGCGGCGGTTTTTTCTTCCATCTCAGGTCTCCTTCATTTCGACGGTCAGTATCTTATTCTCCAACTTTGCGCGCCCGGGCGAAAGGCTCGCCATCGAGGTCGGCAGCCCGATGTGGCGCCGCAGCGTGCCGATTTCCACCACCAGTTCGTCGCCCTTCTTGAACAGGCCGATCTCGCCCTTGGCGGCAAAGGGCAATTGCAATCGTACTTCGTAGCGGCCGTCGGCGGACTTCGTAAAGGTGTACGGCGCCTCCGTGCGCGTGACGGCCGCGGGGTCCTCCTTGCCGTCGTAGAGGCTGCGCGCCAGTTCTTCCAGGCGTTCGCGGCCCAGCACTTCGTGGGTAAACAAGGGGACGCGCTTCACCGGCACCGGGGCAAAATACCGGTCGATCTCTTCCAGAATGCGGCCCTGCGAGACCCGCCACTCCTGAAAGTACCGGTCGGTGACTTCCGCCGGCAACACGCGGTTGACAATCACGCCATCCACCGCCAGGCCGTGCAGCGAAAAGTAAACGAAGGCGCGCTGGGTCTCGCGCAGCACCATGC
Organism: Candidatus Solibacter sp.; assembly: GCA_050014175.1. Classification (GTDB taxonomy): domain Bacteria; phylum Acidobacteriota; class Terriglobia; order Bryobacterales; family Bryobacteraceae; genus Solibacter. Next base: position 18,449 of record JBEKDV010000041.1, read on the forward strand.
GTTCCGGATTGGTGACCAGCCGCACGCTGGTGATCTTGGGATCTTCCAGCAGGTCGCCGATGCCGTCCAGGCGGCCGAACAGGTCTTGCACGTTGGCGAAATAATTGTCGGTGGGAAGCTCCACCGGAGAGACGCGGTTGGCCAGCGGCCGCACCGCCTTCAACAAGCCGCGCTGGAAGGGAAAGATGTGCTTCATGTACCACTCCAGCGTGGTCGGCATGCTGACAAAGCGCATGGATTCCGCTAGCGGTCCTCGCGGCGGAACTGGTTGACGTACATCAGGGCGCTGAGTTCTTCCATGCCGGGCAGGATGGCCAGTTCTTCCGCCTCCACGTCGTTGATGCCGGTGGTGCGCAGCACGCTGATGACGTAAGAGGAGATCTCCCGCCAGTGGCGTTTGATTTCCTTTTGGATATTGACCTCGTGGATGGCCAGCTTTCCGTCGATCGGGTAGGGGTCGCCTGTCTTTTCGTGGAAAAGGTTGGTTTCCAGGTCGAACGCATCGGCCAGGCTGTGCGCCGGATCGACACTCATGACCAGCGTGCGATAGCCCAGACGTGAGAGTTCCAGGCCGGTTGCGGCGGCAAGACTGGTTTTTCCGACGCCTCCTTTGCCGCTGAAGAGAAGGATGCGCATAATTCGATCTTACCGCGCCGCAGGATGGCGAAGGACGGTAGAACAGGGAAGCTGTCGATTTGACGCGGAGACGCGGAGACGCGGAGGAAGACGCGGAGATAAGCCAAAAAACAAGCTCGGCGGAAGCCTTCATTGCCTCCGCTGGCTCAGCGTTCTCAGGTCTTGACTTTCCTTTTGCTTCTCCGCGTTTTCCTCCGTGGCTCCGCGCCTCCGCGTCAAGTACAAGGCTTGTTTGGCTCCAACCGCCCCGCTAAGGCGGATTACTCCCGAATGTTAAGATAGAAGTTTCCGTTACCGGAGGGGATTTTATGGCAGTAAAACCGCGCCGCAAGGCGGTAGTGGTGGACGTGGGTGGTGTCAAAGTCGGGGGAACTCATCCGATTGTCGTCCAGTCGATGACCAACACCGATACTGCCGACGTGGCATCCACCGTCAACCAGGTGATGGCGCTGGCGCGCGCCGGCTCGGAACTGGTTCGCGTCACCGTCAACACCGAAGCCGCCGCCGCCGCCGTCCCGCGCATTGTCGATGCCTGCGCCGCGTTCGGCGTCCCCGTGCCCATCATCGGCGATTTCCACTATAACGGCCACCTGCTGCTCAAGAAATACCCGGAGTGCGCGCGCTCTCTCGCCAAGTACCGCATCAATCCGGGCAACTCCGATATCGGGCGCAAGACCGACGACAACTTCCGCACCATGATCGAAGTGGCCATCGAGAACCGCAAGCCGGTGCGCATCGGCGTCAACTGGGGCTCGCTCGATGCCGCCCTGCTCACCCGCATGATGGACGCGAACTCGCTCCTGCCGGAACCCAAGGACGCGCGCGACGTCACCCTGGATGCCATGGTGGCGAGCGCCCTCCAATCGGCGCACGCCGCCGAGCGCCACGGGTTGGCGCACGACCGGATCATCCTGAGCGCCAAGGTCAGCGGCGTGCAGGACCTGATCGATGTGTACCGCGCCCTGGCCGCGGTTTGCGATTACCCGCTGCACCTGGGGCTGACCGAAGCCGGATTGGGCAGCAAGGGAATCGTGGCCACCACCGCCGCCCTGGCGCCGGTGTTGCAGGACGGCATCGGCGACACCATCCGCACCTCGTTGACGCCGCTCCCCAATGGCGACCGCACCGAGGAAGTGATTGTCTCCCAGCAGATTCTGCAATCCCTCGGCATCCGCAGCTTCACCCCGCAGGTCACCGCCTGCCCGGGATGCGGGCGAACCACCAGCACCTTCTTCCAGGAAATGGCCGACGAAATCCAGACCTACCTGCGCCAGCAGATGCCGCGCTGGAAGGCCACCCATCCCGGTGTCGAAACGATGAAGGTCGCGGTGATGGGCTGCGTGGTGAACGGCCCCGGCGAAAGCAAGCACTCCCACATCGGGATTTCCCTGCCGGGCACCTTTGAGGAACCCAAGGCCCCCGTCTATGTGGATGGCCGCCTCATGACCACGCTCCGGGGCGACCGCATTGTGGCGGAATTTCTGGAGATTCTGAACACTTACGTGGATACACACTACGCGGCGCTTCACGAACCTACGGCCGCCGGCAGTGTTCCGGCGCCCGCCTCGCTGGTATAATCGGCGCTACATGGCGAAACGCTTTACTCTGGTGGAAGCCCAAAGCCTGATCCCCGAGCTCGACCGCCTGCTCCGCCAGGCGGTGGACGCCAAGGGCGAATACCAGGATGCCGAGCAGGCGATCCGCGAGTATACCGAGCACGTCATGATGATGGGCGGCGTCATGGTGGACCGGGAACGCTCCCTCGTTGCCCGCTCCCGCCGCGACGACGCGGCTGCCCGGCTGCGCGAGCGGATTGAGGCGGTGCTGGAAACGGGCTGCCTGGTGAAGGATCTGGATACCGGCCTGATCGATTTCCCCACCCTGTTGCGGGGCACGGAGGTCTACCTCTGCTGGAAGCTCGGCGAGAGCGGCATCGCTTTCTGGCACGGCGTGGACGAGGGCTTCGGCGGCCGCAAACCCATCGACCAGGACTTTCTCGACCACCACCAGGGCGACCGCCCGCAGTAACTATTTCCCATGTCCCGGGGCACGCAAGAAACGGAAATCAAGCTGGCGGTGAAGGACGCGCGTTCCGCCCGGCGCCTGTTGCGCCAGGCCGGCTTCGTGGTGTTACGGCCGCGCGTGTTCGAGGCCAACACGCTCTTCGATACTCCGGAACTGACCCTGCGGACGTCTTCCAGATTGCTGCGCATCCGCCAGGCCGGCCGGCTCGCCACCATGACCTATAAAGGCGTGCCCGAGACCGGCAAACACAAGAGCCGGGAAGAGCTGGAACTGGAGATCGGCAGCGCGGCCGCGATGATATCGATTGTGGAGCAGATGGGCTACCAGCGCGTGTTCCGCTACGAAAAGTACCGCACGGAATTTCACCAGCCCCACCGCGCCGGTATCGCCATGCTGGATGAAACTCCGGTCGGCGTCTACCTGGAACTGGAAGGCACGCCGCCATGGATCGACCGCACCGCCCGCCGCCTCGGGTTTCGGGAGAGCGACTATATCACCGCCAGTTATGGCCGCGTGTACCTTGCATGGTGTGCCGCCAACGGCCGCCAGCCCGGGGACATGACGTTCGGTGGCCGATAATCGGTGCGATCCGGCCGCTTCACGGATTGGGCTAATTCTCGGTCGGAACTTTTTCCAACCGGTCGATCACGAGCAGATCCACCGGGCCCTTCTTCTGCTCCAGCTTCAACCCCAGTTGCTCCTGTAGAGCGGCGAAAATCGTGGGACCGCCCACCTCCGGAGCGCCCGCCATCGGCGCGCCGCCAGGACCACCATCGGGCGGCGGCGGGGGAGGCATCATGCCCATCGGCCCCATCGCCCCGTTCAAGCCGTCCGGCGAGAAATCCAGCGTGAAATCGTAGTTGGCCTTCAATCCCGAGGCATCCTCCACCGGCAACCCTAATTGATTCCCCAGCATCTCCGTCAACGCAGTCATGGACTGGTGATTTCCCACCATCCGCATCCGCCCATTCATGATCATCATCATCAGGCCATTCCTGCCCACGCCCGGCGGAAGTTGCGGCATGCCATCCGCGCCCACTCTCATCCGGCCCATCACGGCGGGACCCGCTGCGTCACCCAGCGGACGAGCCGGAGGCGGTGGCGGCGGCGGTTCCCCCGCGCCCCCGCCCTGCGCAGCGCCGCCCGGCGCCGCCGTGCCATCCTCCACCGATTCCTTCAGCTTCGCTCCGCCCTTGCCCACCACCAGCGCGTACATCGGCAGTTCCTTCGTCTCGTGATGCAGCGTCAGCTTGAAGCGCTCCGCCAGCAGATTCTGCAACATCAGCTTGAACTGCTCCTTGGTTGTGTCCTTGGGGATCTTGGCGGCGATGTCGAACCGCTCGCTGTCCAGCCACTTTGGACCGTTGATCTGATACCCCTTCACCCCGTAAGCGTTCATCAGAATGTTCTTCAACGAAACATTGGTGTACGTCAATTGCCCCAGGTCCGGAGTGCCTGGCCCGCCACGCATCTGCACGCGGAACTGCCCCGGAGGTTGCGGAGCCGCCGGTTTGACCGAAGCCACCTCGAAGGCGGGAGACTCCGCGGCGCCCTGTCCGAAGGCCGCGCACGAAGTGAAAACCATCAGGCCGGTGCTGAGAATCGCCGCTCGCATGCTGAATGTCCTTTGCTCTTCACTGTACTCGCATCCTGAGGCGACCGCTTCGCCCCGGGGGCGCACATAGGAATGACGGCTTACCGCGCCGGACGTTGGGTTAAAATCGACCCATGCGAATCCTTCCGGCCCTCCTCGCCGCCGCGGCCACCCTCTGCGCGCAGAATAAACCCGCCACCGTCTGCGCCGACCTGCGCAGCCTCACCAACAACCAGTTCACCGTGGCCGTCGCCGAGCCGCTCCCCGAGTCGCCGCAAGCGCCCGCCCACTGCCGCGTCTTCGGCCAGGTGCTGCCCCAGGTGGGCTTCGAGATCCGCATGCCGGCCGATTGGAACGGCCGGTTTGTGATGATCGGCAACGGCGGCTTCGCCGGCGAGCCCACCGACAGCCAAAGTCGCGCCAATCAGTACGCCCGCTACATGAAGCGCGGCTACGCCGTGGCCGCCACCGACACCGGCCACTCCAACATCACCGAGCCGCAGGGCACCTTCGCCCTCGACCGCCAGAAGCTCCTCGACTACGCCTTCCGCTCCCTGCACGTCACCGCCGATGCCTCCAAACTCCTGCTCCGCGCCTACTACGGCGCCGCGCCCGCCAAATCCTATTTCGAAGGCTGCTCCACCGGCGGGCGCCAGGGCCTGATCCTCGCCCAGCGCTTCCCCGACGATTTCGACGGCATCACCGTGGGCGCTCCGGTGCTCAGTTTCAGCGGCACCATGGTGCGCTTCGTGCAGGCCGCCAAAGCCCTCAAGGCCGCACCCATCGCCACCGCCAAACTGCCCGCCCTGGCCGCCAGAATCTACGATACCTGCGACGCCAAAGACGGCCTCAAGGACGGCGTCATCGACGATCCCCGCCGCTGCGATTTCCAGCCCGCGCGCGATCTGCCCCAATGCGAAGCCGGCGCCGACCGCCCCGATTGCTTCACCTCCGCCCAAATCGGCACCCTCGAAAAAATTTACGGCGAAGTCACCAGCGCCGGCAAGCGCATCTTTCCCGCCTGGCCCGTCGGCGCCGAAATCGCCGGCCAGAACGGCCGCAGCGGCTGGGATCCCTGGACCATCCACGATGGCGGCCCAACCTCGGGCATGATGTTCGGCGAAAACTTCTTCCGCTACATGGCCTTCGGCAAGCCCGACCCGCAATACGACCTTTACCAGTTCGATGTGGATAAGGATCCCGCCCGCCTGGAAACCATCCACCAGATCCTCGACGCCACCGATACCGATCTCACCCGCTTTCAGCGGCGCGGCGGCAAGATCCTCATGTACTTCGGCTGGGCCGACCCCGCCTTGAACCCCATGATGGGCGTGGAGTATTACGAAGCCGTGCAGGCGCGCATGGGCCCCGCCACCACCGATTTTTTCCGCCTCTTCATGGTGCCCGGCATGTTCCACTGCGGCGATGGTCCCGGCCCCAACCAGTTCGATACCACCGGCCCGCTCGGCGATTGGGTGGAGCGCGGCGCCGCCCCCCAATCCATCCGCGCCAACAAAATCACCGGCGGCAAAATCGTACGCAGCCGCCCGCTCTGCGTCTATCCCCAGGTCGCCCGCTACACCGGAACCGGCAGCATCGACGAGTTCGCCAGCTTCACCTGCATCAAGCCCTGACCGGGGACAGACATGAATTTCCGGCAAAGTGCGCCGGAAATTCATGTCTGTCCCCGGTTTGCCATGGCGGACGCGCCGAAGCTGCTAAACTCAAAAGAAGCCCGATATGGTCAAGGAAAAAGAACTGCAGCAGAAACAGCCGATGCCGCCCATTGCCACATGGTTCCCGCCCGTGGCCCTCGGCTGGCTCATCCCCGGTGGCGGCCACTTCCTGTTGAAACGCAACGGGCGCGGCGCCCTGCTGCTGGTTTCCGTCACCAGCATGTTTCTATTCGGCCTGATGATGCAGGGCGCCATGTTTCAACCGCAAAGCGGCGACCTGCTGACCACCCTCATCAACACCGGCGGCTTCATCGGCGACGTCTGTTCCGGCATTCTGTACCTGCTGAGCGTCTGCTTTGGATACAACCAGGTGGACGTCGCCGGACACGTTCACGATTACGGCACCAAGTTCCTGGTGACCGCCGGATTGCTCAACGTCCTGGCCATGGTGGACGCCTTTGAGATCGCCGCGGGGAGGAAAAACTGAATGCCGAAGATGAATCTCTCCCATTTCGAGGCGGCATTCCTGTTCTCGCTCTTCGCCTCCGTCGTCATGGGCGTGGTGACCAAGCGGACCGACCGCGACCGCCTGCACTATGGCATCTACACCTTCGGTTGCTTCCTGCTGGCCCTGTTCGGACTCGGCTGGCTCATGTACTTCGGCCACGGCTAGCGCTAGCCGTCCAGCGTGTCGCGCACTTTTTGCGCCAGTTGCATCGGCGTGAAAGGCTTCTGCAGGAAGGCCTCGCCATGCTGGATACCCTCCCTCAAAATCACATCCTGGGTGTGCCCGGACACAAACACCACTTTCAGTCCGGGGCGTAGCTTGACGGCCGCGGCGGCCACCTCGCGGCCTCCCATTTCCGGCATCACCACGTCGGTCACCAGCAGATCGATCTTGCCCGCATGGGCCTCGCACAGCTTCAGTCCTTCGCGTCCGTTGGGCGCCTCCATCACCGCGTAGCCGCGGCCCTCCAGGATTCTCCGCACCAAAGCGCGAACCGTATCTTCGTCCTCCACCAGCAGAATGCTCTCCGTTCCCGTGGGAGCCGTGGCCAGTCCCGCAGGTTGGCGCGCCACCGGCGGCGCCGCTTCGGCCACCGCCGGCAGCAGGATCCTGAAGTTCGTGCCCACTCCCACCTCGGACTGGCACTGGATGGCGCCGCCACTTTGCTCCACGATGCCCAGCACCGTGGCCAAACCGAGGCCGGTTCCCTTGCCGGTCTCCTTGGTGGTGAAGAACGGCTCGAAGATGTGCTCGAGCATTTGGGCGTCCATACCCACGCCGGTGTCGCGCACGGCCAGCGCCGCGTAGCCGCCGGGCGCGAGGTTTAGCTCGCGCGCTTCGGCCTCCGCCAGAATCACGTTGGCGGTCTGAATGGTCAGCGTACCGTCGCCCGGCATGGCGTCTCGCGCATTCAACGAAAGGTTCATCACCGCGCGGCCGATTTCGCCCGGGTCGGCACGCACCAGCCGGAGATCGGGCGCGCAGTCGATGTCTACCCGGATCCGCTCTCCCACCAGGCGGCGCAACATGCGCTCGAAGTCCGCCACGATGGAGTTCAGATCGAGCACCTTGGGTTGCAGCACCTGACGCCGGCTGAAGGCCAGCAACTGCCTGGTAAGCGAGGCAGCCCGCTCGCCGGCGGACTTGATTTCCTGTACCTGCTGAACGGCCTCCGCGTTCCCGGCCAGGCTGTCGAGCAGCAGGGCGCTGTAGCCGATGATGGCCGTCAGCAGGTTGTTGAAGTCATGCGCGATCCCGCCCGCCAGGCGGCCGATGGCCTCCATCTTCTGCGCCTGGCGCAGATGCTCCTCACTGCGGTGCAGCGCATCCTCGGAGCGTTTGCGGTCACTCAAGTCCTCCACCGACAGCAGGATCATTTTGAGATGATCGATGCGGCTCCCGCCTATCACCAGAAACTTACGTCCCACGCCGGGAAAGTCGCGGTCGACTTCGACACTCGGGAAAGAGAGCCCGCCATGGACCAGAACCTCCAGTTCCGAACGCAGCGCCGGAATCTCCCAAGGACCATCGGAAAGCGAAAAAATGGGAAGGCCTTCCGCTTCCAGTGGCGACACGTGAAACAACCGGTAGAACGCCCGGTTCGCCATTTTCACCCGCAACTCCAGATCGAGCACAATCAGCGGCTGGCGGACGGTCTCGACGATCGACATGGCGAAATCGCGGGCTTTGGCCAGCGCTACGTTCTTGGCCTGCAATTCGTCGTTGACCGTGATCAATTCTTCGTTGGTGGACTGCAGTTCTTCCTTGGCGGTCTCCAGTTCCTCATTCAGGCTTTGCAGTTCCTCGTTGGTGGAGAGGGTCTCCTCCGTGACGTTCTGGCTTTCTTCCCGCGATGTCTGGTGCTCTTCGAGGGCTTCCAGGAACCTCTCCTTGGCTTGCGACAGCTCCAGTTTCAGGCGCGCGATCTGACGATCCTTGGAGTCGCCGGGCGCGGCAGCCGGCGGAGGCTCGGCGGCCGGTTCCGCCTCGCCGGCGGGGGTCGCGGATTCGAAAAGGATCAACAGCGAATTCTTCTGCCGGGCGCGCAGCGGCAACACTTCCACGGTCACCTCGCCGGAGTGCCCGTCGCCCTCGAACGGAATGCGCTCCTGCCGCGCCGGCTCGCCCGTGCGCTGCGCCTGGTGAACCAGCTTTTCCACTTCCAGGAAAAGGCTCGTCTGCGGGATCAGTTTGAGCAGGTTGAAGCTTACCTTGCCCACCGGCAGGGAGAGAAAAGCATTCGCCTTGCCGCGGATCTCCAACACCTCCATCTCCTCGTCCACCACCACTCCGGAGGGGCTGTATCGGGAGAGCAGCAGGCGATCCACCTCCTGCCGCACGCCGCCTTCCCACAATTCCGCCGGCGGCTCCGCGGCGGCTTTGTTCCCCCCCGGCCCGCCGCCGAAGGCCGCGCCCGATCCGGAGCGAAACGGGTACGGCTTGCGCGCACTTTCCCGCCTGGCATAAATCCGGTGCTCCCGGTCCACCAACGAAAACAGTTCGGGGAAGGCCGCCGTCTCCGATGGGCCCAACATCAGAAACCCGTCCGCCTTCAAGGCGTAATGGAACAGCGGGATGATGTTCTTCTGCACGCTTGCCAGATAGATCAAAACGTTGCGGCAACTCACCAAGTCCAGCTTGGAGAACGGTGGATCGGTGAGCAGATTGTGCCGCGTGAAAATACACTTCTCGCGCAGATCCTTGTTGACCTGGTAACAGCCATCGATTTTGCTGAAATACCGGTTCAGGCGTTCCGCCGAAATGTCCGCCGCGATGTTTTCCAGGTAGCGGCCGGAGCGCGCCTTCTCGATGGCCTGCTCGCCAATATCCGAAGCGAAGATCTGCACCGGAAAAGACGTACCGGTTTCTTGCAGATATTCGGATAGCGCGATGGCAATCGAGAAAGCCTCTTCTCCGGTGGCGCACCCCGGAACCCACACGCGGATCGGCGTTCGCGGAGGGCGGCCCTGCAGAATGCGCGGGAAAACCAGTTGCTTCAAGCTTTCAAACGATCCCGGATCGCGGAAAAAACTGGTCACCGAGATCAGCAGATCCCGCTGCAAGGCGCTCAGCTCCCCGGCATCGTCTTCCAGCCGGGCGGCGTACTCCGCCAGGCTGTCGATATGGCACAACGCCAGCCGCCGCTGGATGCGGCGCTTGATGGTCTTCTCCCGGTAAAGCGAAAAATCGATGCCCGTGGCGGCGTGCACCACGCCCAGGACGGCGCCAAACGGCCCTTCCTCGCCGTCGCCTACCGGCGCCTCTTCCAAGGGTGCGCCATCGGCAAGATACGGGTGCCGGCCAAGCCTCACCAGTTCGGCGGCAATCCGCTCGGGCGGCAAAACGAAATCCACGCAGTTGGTGGCCACCGCCGATTGCGGCATGGAGGCGAACCTGGCGGTGTACTGGTCCTGCGCAAAGGTCACGCCCCCCGCCGCTTTGATCGCCTGTATGCCGGCGGAACCGTCCGTGCCCGCGCCGGAGAGGATGACGCCGATCGCCCGGCTGCCGCACTCCTCGGCCAGCGACCGCAGGAAGCGGTCGATGGGCATGTGCACTCCCGGCCCTTGCATGCGGGCGCTCAGCCGGAGCACTCCCTGCTCGATCGTGAGGTCGCTGTTCGGTGGAATCACATATACATGATTGGCTTCCACCGCCATGCCCTCCGCCGCCTCGCGGACCGGCATGACCGTGGATCGCGCCAGAATCTCGCTCAGCAGGCTGTGGTGTTTGGGGTCCAGGTGTTGCACGAACACGATGGCCAGGCCACTGTCGGCCGGCAAATCGGCCAGCAGTTGCTTGAAGACTTCCAGCCCGCCCGCGGAGCCGCCGATGCCGGCCACAGGTATGCTTGTCGTGCCTTTGGCCGCCGGTTCGGGCGTTTCCGCGGCTACGTCGGGCGCTGACTCTTCGGACATGTTATTCAGATGTTAGAGTACCATTTGGCGCCTGGCGGGGCAGGCCGGCAGTTTTCAGGATCGCGCCAACCCCGGGCCGCATCGTGCGCGGGGCCACGCCGTTACAGCGTTACTTTTTCGCCTGTGCGGCAGGAGCGGTAGATGGCGTCGACGATCTCCATCGCCTGCACGCCTTCCTCGCCGGCCACCATCGGCTTGCGGCCCTTGGCGATGGCCTCGCCGAAATCCAGGAACTGGCGCTCGAAGGGTTCCAGCGAAATCGCCATCGGGTCGCTGGCGCCCGACGCCACCGCGCTCGCCACCGGCGCCGGGTCGCCCGCATCGTCCTGCACATCCCACGTGGTAAGCTTGTCGCCGGAAATGATGGCGGTCCCCTTGGTGCCGTGGAATTCCGTGCGCTCCGTGTACCCCGGCCAGAAGGCCGTGGACGCCTGGATCACGCCTGTGGCGCCGCTAGAGAATTTCATCACCGCATTGACCACGTCCTCGGATTCGATCTTGTGCAGCGCGCCCAGTTGCCATACGCCGAAGAGTTCCTTCACCGGGCCGGCCAGCCAGCGCAGGATATCCACCCCGTGGATGGCCTGGTTGATCAGCGCGCCGCCGCCTTCGGTCTGCCAACTGCCCTTGATGGGCCGTGCGTAATACTCCGCCGAGCGGTACCACTTGACGTAGCAATCGGCCTGCAGCAGTTTGCCCAGCCGTCCGCCCGCGATCGCCTTGGCCAGGAACAGGCTGGCGTCGTCGAAGCGGTGCTGGCTCACGACGCCCAGCACGATGCCGGCTTTGCGTGCCGTCTCCACCATCAGGCGAGCGGTTTCCAGGTTGGTGGAAATGGGCTTCTGCACCTGCACGTGCTTGCCGCTCTCCGCGCAGACCAGGATCGGCTGCATGCGGAAATCCGGGAAGGTGCAGACATCGACGTAGTCCACCTTCGGGTGGCGGCACACCTCTTCATAAGTGGGCACAAACTCGGCGCCGTACTGCTCGGCGAAGCGCCGTCCGGCCGCCTCGAAGATGTCCGTGCACACGGTCAACCGGAACCCGATATTCTTATAGGCCTGGGCGTGCTTGTGCGAGATCGCGCCCGTGCCAATCATTCCGACTCTCATGGTTACATTCTAGCCGTAGCGTAGCCTTTCAGGCTGCCACGCCGGCGTCCGTGCCGGCGTTCTTCTTGGCTGACCTGCTCCCCTCGCCTTATCCCCCCGCACCCAAACCTTGCCCGCCGCCGCGCGTCCCAGGCGCACCGTCCCCCCCGCCGTGCGCAGTTCGATCTCGCCGTCCGCCGCCGACACCTCCACGCGCACGCCTGGACGAATTTCCGCGCCATCCAGATACTCCAGCAGCTTGCGGTCGCGTTCGAAAACGCTCGCCACCATGAGACGGTCGCCGGGCCGCGCTTCGTCCAGGGGCATGAGCCCGCGCCGGCGCCGATGGTCCGGCGAATCCAAGCCCACCTGGTTGCCGTGCGGGCAATCGGTCCCCGTACCCAGTCTCTCCATCAGCTTGCGCTCGAAGTCGGCCGATACAGCGTGTTCCAGTTGCTCCGCCTCGTCGTGAACCTTGTACCATTCCAGCCCAAAGATCTCCGTCAGCATCCGCTCGATCAGGTAATGCCGCCGCAACAGTCCATTGGCGATGTCCCTGCCGGCGGCGGTCAGCGCGATCTGCCCTTCTTCGCCCACCTGGATCAACCCGTCGCGGCGCAGCCGTTTGATCGCCATGGTCACCGCCGGCGCCGATACGCGCAGCCAGTGCACCAGGGTCACCGCTTTCACCGTCTCGCCCTCGCTCTCCGCTTCGGCGACGGCCTTCAGGTAATTCTCTTTGGAAATGGTGATGCGTAGAGGCAAGCGCTATTTCCTCGCCACCAGGACACGCGAGGGATAAAATGTCTGCCGCACCAGACGATCCTCCACAATCTCGAAGCGCGCCGATTCGATCAGTTTCGGCACCCGTTGCTCCACCTGGCGGCCCCAAAATGCCGGGGCCACCTTGCCCAGAACTTGATAGAGCGCATTGAACGACGCCGCGTTCTGCCCGATCAGTACCAGCGTCAGGTTGCCGCGTTCGCGCAGGATCCGGCGGAACTCGCCCAGCGTGCCCACGATATCGTCCGTCGAAAGCAGTTCCAGCAGGTAGCAGCAGAAAATGGCGTCGAAAGCTTCGTTGCGGAACGGCATGTGGCGCGCATCCACCGCCTGGCAGTGCGCCTCCGCCGCCGGGTACTTGCGCCGCGCCGCGCGCTGCGTCCGCGCCGCCATGTTGGGCGAAAGATCCACTCCCACCGTGGTGCCCTGGTGGTTGGCGCGCACCAGGCGGCGGAACATCTCTCCGCTCCCCGTGGCCACTTCCAACACCTTCATCCCGTCGCGCAGTCCGCTTGCCCCCAGCGCGCAACGGTGCGCCCGGGAATGAAAAAACATCGTCGATACCGGGTACACCGCCGCCAGCCGGTCGTAAACCCGCCGCGTCCGGTCCGCCAGCGTTTGCGGCATCCCGTTCGCTGGCCAGGCCCTCACGGCTTTTTCCAGTCTGTTCAAAATCGCTCCTTAAACAACCGGCGCACTCTGCAACTCCGGCACTTCGATCTGTATGCGCACGCCCTTGCCCGGCTCGCTCTCGATCCACATGCGGTACTCGCCGCCGAACAGCACTTTCAGCCGTTCATGCACGTTGTTTACTCCGATTCCCCGGTCCAGCAGCGTGGCCAGTTTCTCTTCCGGGATACCCACCCCGTCGTCCTCCACCAGCAGGTGCAACTTGTTGCCCGTGCGATAGGTCCGAATCCGGATTGTACCGCCCTCCACCTTGCTCCTCAGACCGTGCTTGATGGAGTTCTCCACCAGCGGTTGTAAGAGCATGCTGGGTACCAGCATATCCAGGGTATCCTCCGCCACGTCCCGTTCAAAGCGGAGCTTGTCGCCGAAACGCACCACCTCGATGGCCAGGTAGTCCTCGATGAAGCTCAATTCCTCGCGCAGCGTGCTGAAGTTTTCGTGTTTGCGCAGCAGGCGGCGGAGCACTTTGCTGAGGCGCACCACCATGACGCGCGCCTGGTTGGGGTCCGTGCGGATCAGCGAAGAGACCGAGTTCAGCGTGTTGAACAGAAAATGAGGGTTGATCTGGCTGGTGAGCGCGGCCAGGCGCGCTTCCACCAGCAGCCGCTCCTGTTCCTCCAGCTTCTTCTCATTGCGCGTGTTGTTCCAGATTTTTAGCGGGATGGCGACGGCGAACAGCGTGGTGGCGTAGATCGCCGCCCAAGTCCACGCCGGCAGAGTGCTCCCCGGCGCGTGCAGGGAGAAAACCCTCCACCCATCCAGCAGTTGCCGCAGAAACTCCGCCACCAGAATCCCGGCGGTGAATTCCAGGTGGAATGCCGTGCGCCGGTGATTCCGGCTCTCCTTGAAGAAACGGTAGATGTTGAGATCGAAGAACGGAGTGAATCGCCAGATTTCGTCGGCATCCGGCGCCAGATCGCGCAACACTCCCCCCAGCACGCCTACCGCCGCCAATAGCGGCATGGTCATCTGCTCGCCCCCCGCCGGATTGAGCATCGCCGGCAGCGAGATCAGCACTCCCGATGCCAGTCCGGTGACATATCCCCCGAGGATGCCCGCGAGCAGGCTGCCTTCCAGCCCCAGGTCGGCCGCCGGATAGCTCTTGCTGAACACCCGGATCGCCACGCTCACCCCGAAGGCGCTGCCCAACCACAAGGAAAGCGCCGCCCGCTGGCGCAGCGTCCGTGTCTCCCCCATCAGCAGGTTCTTGAAGCTGTTGGACCGCGCCAGCACGCTCGCCAGCGAGGCCATGGCGGCGAGCTTGACCAACAGTGGGAAGTAGCTTTCCAGCATTCAGTGCCGGAAGCTATTATAATAAAAGCATTAAGGTTCCCAATAGTCAGCATGAGCAAATCCCCTTCGCCGAGGCTCACCAAGGTGGCCGAAGCGGACTTTCCCACGGAGTTCGGCGTATTCCGGATCTTCGGCTTTGAAGCCCCCGCGGCCGACGGCGCCGATGAAGCCGTCGTGCTCAAAATGGGGGACTTCACCGATGGCGTGCCCCCCCTGGTGCGCATCCACTCGCAGTGCCTCACCGGCGACGTTTTCCACAGCCTGCGCTGCGATTGCCGCGCGCAGCTCGAAATCGCCCTGACCAGCATCGCCCAGGAAGGCGGCGGACTCCTCATCTACGAGCTCCAGGAAGGCCGCGGCATCGGCCTGCTCAACAAACTGCGCGCCTACGAACTCCAGGACCGGGGCGCCGATACCATCGAAGCCAACCAGCAGCTCGGCTTCGATAGCGATCTGCGCGATTACCAGCTTCCCGGCGCGATCTTACAGTTCTTCGGCCTGAAAGCGGTCCGGTTGATGTCCAACAACCCCGAAAAAGTGGCCGCCGTGGAAAGGGCCGGCGTCCAGGTAGTGGAGCGCGTTCCCTGCCTGGCCGATGTCCTCGACACCCGTCTCGCCTATCTCCGCACCAAGCGCGAAAAGATGGGCCACCTACTGGAATTCGACGACCTCTGAACCCCCCTCTGTAGAGTAGCCTTTCAGGCTGCCATGCCCGCTTTCCAGCGGGCATTCTTCCCTCGCCCCTATTCGGTTCCCGCTTCGCCCGGTGAGGGAGCGGTCGCCGCTAACCACAGCGCGCTGGTCCCGCACCATCCTTTCCGCTAATCTGTTATGGGAAAAGGAGTCCCCACTGTCCATGCCGCCTTCCGCCACCCTGCGCGCCGCTCTTGCCTGGACGCTGCTCGCGCCCGCCTGCCTCGGCGCGGCCGACCCCACCTTTTTGCGGCGCTCCGTCTCCAATATCCAGCCCCGCCCCGATGACCTCACGGCGGGCGCCTCGGGCGCGTCCTACCGCCCGATTTTCGGCGTGGGCGACCCCGACGCCACCCAGCTCAAGGGCATCGCGCGCTACGGCGAGCTCACCGTCGATCCGCAAGGGGCAAGCGCGCTCGTCGGCTACCCGGCCGAGGAACAGATCTATTTCCTCCTCTCGGGCGAAGGCACCCTGCTCTATGCTGATCGGAAAGTCCCCGTGAAAAAGTACGATTTCCTCTACCTGCCGCCCGGTGTCAAGCACGGCGTCGCCAATTCCTCCTCCGCGCCCGTCCGCCTGCTCGTCATGGGCTTCAAGATTCCCCGCGGCGTCCAGGTGGCGCCCAAACCCGCCTTGCAACTCGCCAACGCGGCTGGCGTGAACGCCGTCCAGTTGGCCGGCCACGGACCCACGTGCGTCTTCAAACTGCTCATGGGAACCACCTCCAGCACCCGCGACAAGTTAGCCGCCGCCAGCCAGATGGTGAGCCTCTTCATCATGGAATTCGCTCCCGGCGGCACCAACATCCCCCATCATCACGATGCGGAGGAGGAGATCTACTACGTCCTGCAGGGCAAGGGCGACATGGTGGCGGGCGGAGGCGCGGACGGCAACGAAGGCCGCTATCCGGCCACGCAGGGCGACGCTTACTTTATCCGCCTGAACGCCACGGTCGGCTTCTACAGCGGCGCGCGTCCAGGCGACCCGCAAGATCTCATTCTGGCCGTGCGCTCCACTTTTCCGCGCTCTCCCCGCCCGTGACGCTCCGCGTCCACGCTTCCATGCACAGACGGTTGTCGTCGTCCGTGCCGGTGGAAATCCGGAGGCAATTCGCCAGTCCGAAGGCCTTCAGCGGACGCACCACCACCCCCTGCGCCAGCAGATCCTCAAAGATGCGGCTCGCCTCCTGCTCCGTCTCCAGTACGGCCATGGCGAAATTCGCCTGCGACGGCACCACCGTCACCCCCAGACTCTCCAATCCCTCGGTCAAATAGCGCAGGCCGCGCGCGTTCAGCCCCAGCGAGCGGTGCAGAAACTCCTTGTCGGCCAGCGCCCCGATCCCCGCCGCCTGCGCCGGCGTGGAAGGTTCGAACGGCAGCTTCACCTTCAGCAGATTGCCAATCAGTTCCTCGTGCGCGAACCCGTAACCGATGCGCACGCCCGCCAGCCCGTAGATCTTGGAAAACGTGCGCAGCGTGATCACGTTGTCGTAGCGGTAATGCATCGAATCCGGATACCGCGGATTGTCCTTGGCGTACTCGAAGTAGGCCTCGTCCAGGATGATCAGCACCCGCTCCGGCACGTGCTTGTAGAACTCGTCGAACTCGTGCCGGGTGAAGATCGTCCCGGTCGGATTGTTGGGGTTCGCCAGGTAGACGATCTTGGTGTTGCGGTTGACCGCGGCCGCCAGCGCCGGCAGATCGTAATGCCAGTTGTCATAGGGCACCGTGCGGTACTTCACGCCGCGCGATTTCGCCAGCACCTGGAATCCGATGAACGCGGCATCGGTGGTGAGCACCTCGTCGTCATCGCACAAAAACGTGCGAATGATATTGCTCATGATGCCTTCGCTGCCGCTGCCCGCGATCACGTTCTCCACCTTGACCTCGTATTCGCGCGCCAGCACTTCGCGCAAATCCAGCCCGCCGTTGCAATAACGATTCAGGCCCCCGAGCGCGTGCGACATTCTCTCGATGGCCTTCGGCGACGCCCCCAGCGGGTTCTCGTTGGACCCCAGCTTGGCGACGCGGCTCAAACCGTACTGTTTCTGCACGCTTTCGATCGTGCGCCCCGCTTCGTAAGGCCGCAGGGATTCGATGTAGGAAGGGACCAGTGGCACCGCCTCCATTCTACACGCGACACCAGCCCCATAATCCTGCTCTGGGCATGTAAAAACCCTGGGGGTGCCACCTCCGCGCGTGCTTCCACCCGCGCCGTGACTTATATTGAAGCTGTGTCCGCCGCATGAAGACCGCCGTCACCCGAGACCTGGCGCAGATGCGCGCCCAGATCGAGGCCTTCCTCAAGAGCGCGCGTGACCCCGCTCTCCTCGAGCCCGGCGAGGAACTGCTCCCCCTCACCACCGAAAACTACTCGCTCGAACTGCGCGGCTCGCGCCTCACCCTGCAGGCATGGGACCGCACCCGCAACTGGAGCCGCCGCCTCACCGCCATCACCGAATCCACCAGCGCGCGCCTCGCCATGACCGTGGAGCGCTTCGCCCGCCGCGAAGGCCGGATGTTCCTGCTCGATCTTGCCCGCCGCTCCGGCGCCGAACTCGGCAAGCGCAGCGGCCGCCTGGTCTTCCGCGAGCGCTTCCGCCTCTTCTTGCGCCGCCAGTTCCCCGAGTGGACCCTGTCCGAGGTCAGCGCCGAGGCCGACCTCGAACACTCCCTCTCCCCCGCCTTCCCGCGCGCCTACCTCAAGCACGGGCAGCACGGCTGGGCCGCTATCGCCTGTCCGCCCGATGCCGATTCCTCCGCCGTGCTCTCCTTCGGCCTCATCTGGCTCGCCTACCTCCGCGCCCGCGAGCGCCGCGTCACGCTCGAAGGCCTGGCGGTCTACCTCCCTGCCGGCCAGGAGCGCTCCGCCGCCCTCCGCATTCTCTGCCTCGACCCCCTTTCCGCCCACTTCGAACTCTTCACCTACACCGGTGCGGACGACCTCTTGCGCGCCGAACCCCGCGATTACGGCAATCTCGATACCCGCCTCGAACCCTGCCGCCGCCCCGCGCCCAACCTCGCCGAACCCTGGCAGCAGATTGCCGCCCTCCCCGGCGTCGAGCGCATTCCTAAACACGATGGACGCACCAGCCTGCGCGTACGTGGCATCGAGTTCGCCGAACTCTCCGGCAACGACCTGATCTTCGGACTCGGCGAACGCCGTCCGGCGCGCCCGCATCATGCGCCCGAAATCGCCCGCCTCGCCGAAGAGCTGGACCGTGCGCGACAACCCGGCGCCGATGCCGCCCACCCGCTCTACCGCCAATATCCCGAAGCCTGGCTGGAATCGCTGGCGCGCTCCCAGATCGAAACCCTCGATGCCACCCTGCGGCGCGACCCCATCTACGGACAGGTGCCCGCTTTCGCCGCCGGCGAGCGCGGCATCCTCGATCTGCTGGCGGTCGATCGCTCCGGCCGCCTCACCGTCGTGGAACTGAAGGCCAGCGCCGATCTCCACCTCCCGCTGCAGGCGCTCGACTACTGGGTGCGCGTCAAGTGGCACCTGGACCGCCGCGAGTTCTCCGCTAACGGCTACTTCCCCGGCATCGAACTGCGCCCCGATCCGCCGCGCCTTTTGCTGGTCTCCCCCTCGCTCGAATTTCACCCCACTACCGAGACCGTATTGAGCTATTTCGCACCTGGCATCGAGGTGGAGCGCATCGGCCTGGCGGTAGAATGGCGTAAGGGGTTGCACGTCATGTTCCGCCTCAACGGCGCGCAGCGTCCCCAGTGACCAATATGCTCACAGTCCTGAAACAAGCCAAGACCGCCTTCTCCCTGCTCAGCGCCGACGAAATCCAGAAACAGGCCGAACGACCCGTGCATTTCGGCTTGGTGGCCGATAGCAGCGCCGCCTATGCCGAAATGGAGGAGTTCCTGATTCCGGCCACGCTGCCGCGGCCCCAGTGGCGCCAGCGCATGAGCCAGGTGCACCGCGCCAACGATGCCGACGTGCCCTCCAGCGTGGATATCGTGCTCTACGAACCCGGCCTTCCCTGCCCCGCCGGCTGCTACACATTCCATCGTGGCGACACCGCCGCCACCTGCGCCGAAATCCTCAAGGACAAGAAGGATCTGGACCTCGCCCTGGGACGCCAGTTCCTGGCCTTCCGCCGCCCCGTGGTGGAACGCATCGTCCACATGGTTTCCCAGGAGAACGCCCTGTTCGCCGTCGCCACGGCGCTGCCCAACGTGGTGCCGAACCTCCTGGAACTCCCCTGGGTGTTCGGCGAATTCGCTTCCGATACCGCCTTCCTCACCGTTAATCAAGTCCGCATGGCCTTCCAGATCGCCGCCGCCTGCGGCAAGCCGGTCGGACTGGGCAATCAAAAGGCCGCCGTCCTCACCATCGCCGCCGGCGCCTTCGGCTGGCGTGCTCTGGCCCGCGAACTGGTGGGCCACATCCCGTTGGGCGGCGGATTGATCCCCAAGGGCGTCATCGCCTACGCCGGCACCTACCTCGCCGGCAAGGGCCTGGAGTACCTCCACGTGCATGACGGAGCGCCCAGCGCCGCCGAGCGCGAGCAGCTTTATCAGGAGGGCCTCGTGCACGGCCGCAATTTCATAGGGGACAGACGAGACTGACAGCGAATTTCCGGCGCCTTCTGCCGGAAATTCGCTGTCAGTCCCGTCTGTCCCCGGTGTTGCGCGGTGTTGCGGGTTTTGCGGAAACAGGGTAACGTCCCGTCTGTCCCCGGTGTTCCCCCCGGTGTTCCCCGGTGTTCCCAATCGCGCGTAAACCTTTCGGCCAGATCGCGCGTCCTACAATATAGTGAAGAAATCCAAGGGGATGATTATGCGCCTGATTTTTGCCGGAATCGCTTTACTCTGTGCCACTCTCGGGTTCGCCGACACCATCACGCTGAAAAGCGGCCGCGTGATTAACGGCACCTATCTCGGCGGCACCGCCCGCACCGTGCGCATCGACGATGGCGTCAACGTGCAGACCTTCGACGTCGCCGATATTCGCCGCATCGAGTTCAGCGGCGGCGCCGACGATTCCTCGCCCCGAACCTCGGGCGGATCCTCGGGCGGATCTTCCAACCGGCCCACCCTGCGGAGAGCCCCGACGAGTTCGAGCTCCGGTTCCAGTTCCGACTCGAGCGATGTGCCCACCCTGCGACGGGCCCCCTCGACTGCCAGTTCGAGTTCCGACGCCGACAACGACCCCGACCGCCCCATTCTGCACCGCAACCCCGAAAATGTGATGCGGCCCGACGATTCTTCCTCGTCACCTATTCCCACCGCGGCGCCCACCACCGGCACGATTCCCGCCGGAACCAACCTGACCATCCGCATGATCGAATCGGTGGATTCCGAAACCAACCGTGTGGGCCAGACTTTCCGCGCCAGCCTGGATCAGCCGGTGACGGTGGACGGCCAGACCGCGATCCCGCGCGGCGCCGACGTGATCGTCAAACTGGTGGACGCCAAGGAATCCGGCAAGCTCACCGGCACCACCAACCTGCGGCTCTCGCTGCAATCGGTCCTGATTAACGGGCACTTCGTCGAGATCAACACCACCAGCATCAATAAGGAAAGCGGTTCGCAGGGCGAGAAAACGGCGAAAGTGGCCGGCGGCACGGCGGCGGTAGGCGCGGTCATCGGCGCCATCGCCGGCGGCGGCAAGGGCGCGGCCATCGGCGCCGGCGCCGGCGCCGCGGCGGGCGCGGGTTCGCAGGTCATTACCGGCGGCGAGCGCGTGCGCATTCCCTCCGAAACGCGCCTCACTTTCGTGCTCGATAACGCGGCCCATTTCTAATGAATCGGCCCACCGCGATTGTCACCGGCGGCAGCCGTGGAATCGGCCGCGCCATCGCCACCGAACTGGCCAAAACTCATCGCGTGATTGCCACCTACCGCGGCCGCAAGGATGCGGCCGATTCCTTGCGCGCGGAAACCGGCTGCGAGATCTTCCAGTGCGAAATCGCGAGGAGCGACGATCGCGCCGCCCTGCTCGCCTACGCCCGCCAGCGCTTTCCCAAGCTCGATCTGCTGGTCAACAACGCCGGCATGGCGCCGCGCGAGCGCCGCGACCTGCTGGAGGCCAGCGAAGAGAGCTTCGACGAACTCATCGCCACCAATCTCAAGGGTCCCCATTTCCTTACCCAGCAGGCGGCGCGCTGGATGGCCGAAACCGGCCAGGGCCGCATCGCCTTCGTCACCTCGATTTCCGCCTACACCGCCAGCGTCAACCGCGGCGAGTATTGCATCTCCAAGGCCGCCCTCAGCATGACCGTGGCGCTCTTCGCGCAGCGCCTCGCGGAGTTGGGCATCAAGGTCTTCGAAATCCGTCCCGGCATCATCCGCACCGACATGATCGCCAAGGTGGAAAAGGCCTACGACGAGAAGATCGCCGCCGGCCTGCTCCCGCAGCGCCGCATGGGCGAGGGCAGCGATGTGGCCAAAGCCGTCCGCGCCATCGCCGACGGCCTCCTGGATTACTCCACCGGCCAGATCCTCAACGTAGACGGCGGCTTCAGCCTGCGCAGTCTCTAGTGGGATAAGCCTCCTGGCTTGTCCATCCGAGCGCAGCCCGGACTAGAAACTAGACAGGCCAGAGGCCTGGCCTACCGTATCACCCACACCTCCGCATCCTGCTGCTGGTCGCGCCCTTCCTCCACCTGGAACACCCGCGGACTCATGGCGTCGATATCGCCCGTTTGCGGCGCCTGGTATTCGAACGTGCCGACCAGCCGGTAGGCGCCCGGCGCCAGGCCCGCGAAGCTGTATTGCCCCCGCATATCGGTGCGCGTGGAACGCAGATCCACCACCCGCTTGCGCGTCGTCTCGTCATACGCTTCCAGGAAGACCGGCACGCCGCCCGCCGGTTCGTGCGCGCCCATGGTCACCGTGCCGTGCACGCCGCCGGGTTTATCCGAAACCACGATGCGCACGCCGCAATTGGAGGTCACCGTGATTTCGTTCCAGCCATCGGCGCGGCTGCCTTCGGGACGCTCCCCCCGGCAACCGCGAAAATCGGCCGCCACGTAGGCGGCCGACGGCGTCAGCATCACCTGCCATCTCCCCGGTAGCACCTGGGTGGCGCCGTTATTGAGGCGCGGGGTCTCCACCGGCCCTTCGCCCGCCAGGTCGACGCGGCGCGCCTGCACCTTGATGCCGCTCGTGTCCATCACCCGCCCGCCTTGCGTGCTTTGAAAGTCGAAACCGAGGCTGGCCATGGGCAGCAGGTTGATGCGCATGCCGGTCATATCGTGTTCCAGCGCCAGCGGGACGTACGCGCCCAGTTGCCCCCGCCGGTCGGGCTGCCCCTCGGCGTAGATTTCGTACGGACCCGGCGCCTTGCCGAAAAACTGAAACGCGCCCGAAGTGGTGAGCGTTTCCCGGCCCACATCGCTCACCAGCGTCACCGTCATCGCTCCGCCCATTGAATTCGACACGGTCCCCGAGATGGTGAACACCTTCCCGGGGAACGGCCTGACCTTGATATTGGCGGTCTCCTGGTCCACCAGCGTGTCCACCGTCCCCGCCTCGTCCACGCGTGCGGTTTCGCGGTAGAAGGTGGGCAGGTAGCCGCCATCTTCGTAGGCCCGGCCCACCGTGCGCACCAGAAACGAGCCGGGTTCCAGCCCGGAGATCCGGTACATCCCCCGGTCGTCGGCCTGCGCTTTCGCCATCATGCGCGGCGGGCGCGTATTGCTCATGGCCACCACCTCGTGCTCCGGCAAGCCGACATCGTTTTCGTCCACGACGATGCCGGAAATCGCCGAGAAGCGCGGCAGGCGAATGCTCAGGAAGGTGGACTGCTCCTGCTCCAGCACCACCGGCTGACCCGCCGCCCGCCAGTTCTTCTGGCCGTACTGCACCGTCATGAAGCCGCGCCGCGCCGCGTGGATCAGGTACGCGCCCCCCGGCAGGTCGATGAATTCGAACATGCCGTAGGTGTCGGTACGCACCGTCCCGCTGGGACCGGCGCTGCCCGGCACCGGCTGGATGGACACCAGCGCGCGCGCCAGCGCCTTCCCGGTCTGGTTCTCCACTACGGAACCCTTAATGATGGCCGCTTGAAGCGCGCCGCACACCAGCAAGAACACCAGCCATTTGTGCATAGATTCTGAGGGGATGACGAGCGATTGACCGAAAGAGTGGAAGCGAAATCTGCCGATTTGTCAGGCTCGGACAAATCGACTCTGAGCGGGCTTTTGGAATCAGGTGTTTAGGCGGGCCAGTTTGTCAAAGTCAAACATCCCTGTCCGCCGGCTGTCACAAACCGCTCCCGGCCGTTTCCGCCTGCCGGCTTTCCCGCTACACTGAGCTTTGCGCGACTCCATTCTCCGCACCGCGGTCCTCGCGGGCACCGCCGCCCTGGTGCTCACGGAGTTGCTCAGCCCGTTTCACCTGCTGACGCGCTGGCCGCTGGCGGCGGGGTGGCTGCTCGCCATCGCCGCGTGGGCGCGCTTCCGGCCCCGCGCCGCGCTCGGGTGGCGCTTCCACCCGCTCGAAACCGGCTTCGCCGCCGTCACCGCGGCCGTCGGCGGCGTGGTCGCCCTGACCGCCATCCTCAGCCCGCCCAACAGCGCCGACGCCATGGCGTATCACCTGCCGCGCGTCGTCTACTGGGCGCAATCGGGCAGCGTGGCCTTCTTTCCTACCCCTTACCTGAACCAGATCATGCTGCAGCCGCTGGCGGAGTACTGCATGCTGCACACCTTCGTGCTCACCGGCGGCGACCGTCTGATCAACCTCATCGCCTTCGCCGCCTATGCCGGCAGCATCGCCGGGGTTTCGGCCATCGCCGCCGCTTTTGGTCTCAACACCCGCTCCCAGGCGTTCGCCGCGCTCTTTTGCGCCACCCTGCCCAACGCCATTCTGCAAGCCTCCGGCGCCAAGAACGATTTTCCGCTCGCCTTCTGGCTGGTCTGCGCGGTCTACTTCGCGGCCCGCCGCGACGCGCCGTTCTTCGCTCTTTCGGCGGCCCTGGCGCTGGCCACCAAGGGCACCGCGTACCTCTTCCTGCCGCCGCTGCTGGTGTACGCCGCCAGGGTGCTGCCGCGCCGCCAGTTGATTTGGATCGCCGCCGCCATCTGCCTGCTCAACGCGCCGCAGTACGCGCGCAACCTGCAACTCTCCGGTTCCCCGCTGGGCTTCGATTCGGCGCAAGGCGACGGCGTCTTCCGCTGGCGCAACGAGCACCTCGCCTGGCAGCCCGCCGTCTCTAACGCGCTGCGCCACACTTCCGAACAACTGGGCGCGCGCAGCAGTCGCTGGAACCAGTCGGTGTATGACACGGTGGTGCGGATCCACCGCGCTCTGGGGATCGACCCGCAAAGCCGCGACACCACCTGGCCCGGCGCCCGCTACGCCCCGCCGCTGAACGCCAACCACGAAGCTAACGGCAACAACCGCTGGCACCTCGTGCTGCTCGCCGCCGCCGCGCTCTTCGCCCTGGCCACACGCAACCGCCAGTGGACGCTCTATGCCGCCGCCCTGCTGGCCGCGTTCCTGCTGTTCTGCCTGTACCTGAAATGGCAGCCCTTCCTGGCGCGCCTGGAGTTGCCGCTCTTCGTGCTGGGCGCGCCGCTGGCCGCCCTCCTGGTGGAAAAACTCCGCTTTCCGGCGGTGGCCGTGGTGCTCGCGCTCTTCCTGGCAAACAACGCGCGGCCCGCCCTTTTCGAAAACTGGACGCGCCCCCTCAAGGGCCCGCGCAGCCTGTTCGCCACCGCCCGCGACGACAACTATTTTTCCGACATGGGCCAGTGGAATAACCGCACTTCGTACCTGGAATCGGTGGACCGCACGGCGCGCTCCGGCTGCACGCTGGTCGGCCTGGATATCTCGGAGAACCAACTGGAATACCCGTTTCAGGCCCTGCTGCGCGAGCGCAATCCGGCGGTCCGCTTCGTGCACACCGGCGTTGCCAACGCCTCGGCGCGGTACGCGGCCGCCGATGCCCCGGCTCCTTGCGCCGTGCTCTGCCCCGACTGCATCGGCAACCAGGCGAAGATCGCGCTCTACGGCGATCTCGGGCCGCCCATCGAGATCGGGCGATTCCTGCTGTTTCTGAAGAGGTGATGGGGCTGTGGTGGGGCCGGCGCTTCCGCCTGCCAAAGGTAGCCTTAGTGCGGAATATCGCCGTGGGGCTTTTTTTGCACAATCTCTTCCCAGGTGTCGCGGACTTGGGCGGGAAGGAAAGGGCCGGTCCAATTCTTTACGCTGTTAGGCAGGGTAATCGTGGTCTTGGCGGGGACCACGTTGCCGTAGACCGTGGTGGTGCCGGGCGGCACCACATCCGCCAACTTCTTCCCGTCTTTGATGGCGGCGTCCACCGCCTTGTGTAACTCGTTCATGAACCTGATCTGGCCGTCGAGGATTTCCGCGCGGCCCGGCGGACCGTGACCGGGAAGAACATCGTGCACACGCAGTGCCTGCGCCGCGTGAACCACCTTCGGCCAATTGCCCACGTTGGCGTCGGCGGTGAAGTTGTAGGGGCCGTTGACCGCCGCATCGCCGGTGCAGAGCACCTGTTCCCCCGGGACGTACACGAAGCCATCGCCGCGCGTGTGCGCCCAGCCGAAGAAGTAGAAACGCACTTCTCGGGAGCCGTCCTTGAGGATGAAAGGGCTCTTATCGAAGGTTTGTTGCGGCGGTTCGGGGGCGTCGAGGTGCAGTTCGGCCACGTCCGGGCGTTCTTTGGCGGCGGCCTGCCAGCGCGCCGGTTCGAAGCGTTTCATCTCTTCCGCCACGCCCACATAGGCGAGGGTAGTGGCGCCGGCCTTGGTCCAGATGGGGTTGCCGTAGGCATGGTCGCCGTGGTGATGGGTATCGAAGACGTACTTGACGGGTTTGGGCGAGATGCGCCGCGCGGTTTCGAGGACCAGTTTCGCGCCGCTGGGGAAATTGGCGTCCACCACGATCAGGTAGTCCTTCATTTCGATGATGATGTTGTTGGAATGGCCGAAGTTTGCCAGATCGCCCTCGCGGAACCAGACGCCGGGCGCGATGAGTTTGGTCTGACCAGGCTGAGCCTCGGTGCGGGTGACCAGAAATGCCATGGCGGCGAGAATGGCAAAGCCGGATAACGTGAGCCAGCGCAGCTTTTTCAAGTGTAAACTCCGTACAACCTCAGCGAAGTATACACCCAACCGCCGGTGTGGTGGAGTAGTTCCTCCGATACTCTATTGCATCAGGCCGTTGTGGCGGGCGTTCTTCAAGGCCTCGATGGCGGCTCCGCGGGCGCCGGCGGTGTCGCCGTTGGGCATGATATAGATCGGGATATCGGCCTGCTCTTCGCGCTGCGGGGGCATACCGGCGCGTATTTCGCCGGTGAACCAACGCTGGAATTCTGCGCCCGTCTCGATGGCGCCGCCGCCCACGATCAAGGCATCGGGATCGAACGTATTGACCATTTCATCGAAGAAAAGACCGAGGGCGCGGGCCTGCACGCGGAAGATGTCCACGCACATCGGGTCGCCCTTCTCGGCCAGGCCGCGCACCAGCTTGGCCGCTTTGTGGAGGTCGCCCGTCCGGCCCAGGTCGTGGCCCGGATAGCGCGCCAGGAAATAGGGCAGAAACGACCGTTCGATGGCCGTCAGCGAACACACCGATTCCAGGCATCCGGTGCGGCCGCAGTTGCATTCCGGATGGAGTCCCTGGATGGCCTTGATGCTCTGGTAGGGAATCAGCACGTGGCCGAGTTCGCCGCCGAACCCCTTGCGGCCGGTGACCACGCTGCCCGCCACGATCACGCCGCCGCCCAGGCCGGTGCCGACGATGGCGGAGAGCGAGGTATCCCGGCTATCGCCGCCGAAGAGGGTGAAGTGCCCCCAGAGGGCGCCGGCATTGCCATCGTTGAGGTAGGTTACCGGCTTGCCGAGGCGATTCTCCAGGTTGGCGCGGATATCGTATCCCGCCCACCGGGGATGCACGAAGTTGGTGGAACCGCGCGCGCTCAACACGCCGCAGGCGCTGGCCGGGCCGGGAGTGTCCAGACCGACGGCGACGATGTCGGAAACCGCAATACCCGCCTGGCCGGCCGCGATCCCCAGACCGTCTTCGATCTGTTGCAGGCAGACTTCCGGCCCTTGTTTGGAGAGGGCGGGATATTCACACAGGCCTTCGATGAGGAACTTTTCTTCCCCGTTGATTAACGTGTAGTTGACGGCGGTGCCGCCGAGATCCACTCCAGCCACGATTTGCACGCGATGTTCTCCGTCTTCGTTTTGACTGCCCGAATCTTCAAGATTAGCAGGATCGCGCGCCGGCGCGGCCGATTTGGCCGGTTCGTCATCCGAAAAAAACCGGCTGGAATGCGCCCCCTTTTGGGGTATCATGGCTCTGGAGCGTTCCTGCAAAGCAGGTGCTGGCCTTTCTATTTTGATCCAACATCTCAAAATAGGGAGTCCTACTCGATTCGGCGCTGGTGAGCAAGCTCCTGGCGGTTCGCCGCAAGGGAGAAGCCTGAAGGCGCTCGGGGGGCACCCACCTCGTTTTTTAACGTGGGTCAATGCCGGGGGCTGGTACGGCCAAGTGGTGCGCTCCTGTTCACTCTTATCCCGTATTTCTGCTGAAGGTTAGTTACTATAGTTACTAGCCTGAGTCAACTAGCCATAACCGAGTACTATAACCCCTGGTATTCTGCTTGATCCGCGCGCAGTTATAAGCTGTAATAGCCTTGGAGGTGCAGACGATGCGGTGGCTGCGGACGTTGTGGCGCGAGGAAGACGGCCAGGATCTGATTGAGTACACCCTGTTGATCGCACTCCTGGCGCTTGCCACGGCTGGGTTCTTCGGACTCGGCAACGACTCGATCAAGGGAATCGTGCACACCAGTAACTCGCAGATCAGCTACGCCAACCAGTACGCTACCGGCAGCTAGCCCCCCCCTTTGAGTCCCGCTTAGAGAACGTCGGCAAATCCACGCTTCACGTAACGGAAGAACAGGCCGCCCAACACGAAGGCCGCGATTCCAAAGGCCGCGGAGATTGCCAGGTCCTGGAAATCGGGCATGGCGGAATGCAGCAGAATCGTCCGGTAGCTCCGTACCGCATAATACAGCGGGTTGAAGCGCAGCAGGAACTTGGCCCACGACGGAAACTTCTCTTCCGCGATGAAGATGGGCGTGGCCCAAAACCAGAACGTCAGAATCACATTCAGGACCTGCGCGGTGTCGCGCAGGAACACGTGCAGGCTGGCGACAATCCAACCCACGCCCACGGCGAAAAGTCCCACCGTCAGCATATACAAAGGAAGCAGCACGAGAAAGATGCTGATCTGGTTGATCCACAGGCCGGTAGCGGTCACCATCAGCGCCACTGCCAGCAGATGGCCGATCAGGGTCGACAGGAAGACCGATACGGGCACGATCTCGGAAGGAAACACGGTCTTCGTGATCAGGTTGGCCTGATCCAAAAGAGACGGAGCGCAGCGCTGCACGGTCTCGCTAAAGAGCAGCCAGGGGAGCATCCCGGCGAAAATGTACAGGGAGTATTTCTCCTCGCCCGGCGGCGCGGCCATACCCAGGCAGATTTGGAAAACGAACACCCAACTGAGCAGCAATACCAGAGGGTGAATGAGGCCCCAGATCCAGCCCACGGCGGAACCGACGAAGCGTTGATCGAAATCGCGGCGCACCAGTTGGAACAGCAGGCTGCGCCGTTCCACCAAATTATGCAAAAAAAGGGTTCCAGGCAGTGGTCCAGGCACGATCAATCGCGACAATACCATATTTATCAATAACTTGCAACGAGTCGAAAGGGGTTGACATCGACCTGTGGATCCTGTTACAGTTTGGAATTCGCCAAGGTGAAGTATTTGTAATGCAATAGCCCCACCGGGCCCCCGGAGAAAGCCTTTTCTCCGAATCCAAAAGGGAGTCCGGCCAGAGAGACTATGAGACAAGAATACTTTGTAGTCGTGTTGGCCCATTCGTTGCGTGGCAGGTTGCGGCGTGTTCATATCCCCCATACCGCGGTTTATACGGTTCTCGCATTAGCTATCCTAGGTTGTTTCTCCGCATTCGGTTTCGTCGCCAGCTACGCCCGCATGGCCTGGAAAGTGGCCAACTACAACGCCCTGAAACAAGAAGCCGACAGCATGAGGGCGCGCTACCAGAATCTGCAGAAAGTAGTGAGCGAGACCAACGTGCAGATGGCCAGCCTGCAACTCTACGCCAAGGAAGTCTCCGTGGCGTACGGCATCAAGCAGAAGCTGGAGGGACCGTCGGACATCTCCTCCGAAGGCAAGATGGTCCCCAGCTTCGCCGAAAGTCTGCAGGAATACAATTACCTGGTCAACGCCGATAAGCTGGCCATCTCCAGCCGCCGCTCGCGGCGTTTCGGCGCGGTCAAAGCGCCGCCGAGCCTGTGGCCGGTGGAAGGCCGGCTGATGGATGGCTTCGGCCGCCGCACCGATCCGTTCTCCGGGGAAGGTTCGTTCCATAAAGGCGTCGATCTCACCGCGCCCACCGGCACCAACGTCCGCACCACCGCGGATGGCGTCGTGGTGCAGGCCGAGATGGTGGCCGGCGGCTATGGACGTCTGGTGATTATCGATCACGGCGGCGGCTTGCAGACCTATTACGCGCACTTGTCCAAGATTCTGGTTCACGCCGGGCAGGAAGTGCGCCGCACCGAGGTCATCGGACAGGTAGGCACCAGCGGACGCACCACTGCTCCCCACCTGCACTACGAAGTGCACCTGGGCGGCACGCCGGTGAATCCCTACCGGTATCTGGCCAATTCCAGTGTTTTCCGGCAGGCGCCGAAAGATCTGCCTTTCCAGTAAATTCGCTCTTGCCTGCCCCCTCCGGCCTGATAAGATGACACGGAGGGGGGCTCATGAAATCTCTATTTCTGCGCCTGGGCGCCACTGCGATGGGCGCCGTTCTGCTGACTTCCGCGTACTACCGCACCAGTTCCGCCAGCGTGATGACCGAGGCGGCGAACCGCTTTCTGGCTTCGCTGACGGCGGAACAGCGCGCCAAGGCCACTTTCCAATTCGAAGACGCCGAGCGCGTCAACTGGTTTTTTATTCCGATTGAGCGCAAGGGGCTGCCGCTGCGCGAAATGGGCACGTTCCAGCGCCATCTGGCGAGCGCGCTGTTGAGCGCGGGACTGAGCCAGTCCGGATACATCAAGGCCGTGACCATCATGAGCCTGGAAGACGTGCTGCGCATCATGGAAAAGGATTCGGGCGAGCGGCGCAACCCCGAAAAATACTACTTCTCCATCTTCGGCACCCCGAGCGATAGCGGCACCTGGGGCTATCGCGTGGAGGGCCACCACCTGAGCCAGAACTACACCGTGGTCAACGGCCGCGTGGTGGACGCCCCGAGTTTCTTCGGCTCCAATCCGGCGGAAGTGCGGGAAGGGCCGCGCGCCGGATTGCGCGTGCTGGCCGCCGAGGAAGACTTGGGCCGCGACCTGGTTATTTCCCTGACCGCCGAACAGCGGAAAACCGCCATCGTGGAGGCCAAGGCCCCGGCCGACATCCTGACTTCCAACGGACGCCAGGCAGCCCTCAAAGGACAGGCCTCCGGAATTTCGGCGGCCCAGATGACGGCGGCCCAATTGGCCAAGCTCGGCGCGCTGCTCGACGAGTACGCCGGCAATATGCCGGAACAGATCGCGCAGGCGCGCCAGGAGCAGATCAAGAAGGCCGGGAAGAACGTCTTCTTCGCCTGGGCGGGCGGCGTGCAGCGCGGCGAGGGACACTACTACCGCATCCAGGCGCCGGCGTTCCTGATCGAGTACGACAACACCCAGGACGGCAACAACCACATCCACTCCGTGTGGCGCGATTTCAGTGGCGATTTCGGCGGCGACCTGCTGAAGGAGCACTACCAGGCCAGCCACCAGTAAGGGGCAAACCGGGCACAACCAGGCCAGCCACCAGTAGCGCTTTCGCGGTACGCTGATCTGGTGAAGATGCGGACACTCGTTTTACTGGCGGCGGCCGCCGCCTGCGCCTGCGGACCGGCTACCCAAGCCGGCGGAGTCCAGGAGTACACCTACCAGATCGTGCACACCTACCCGCACGACCCCATGGCGTTCACCCAGGGACTGCTCTACATGGACGGCGTGCTGTATGAAGGCACCGGCCTGGAGGAGCAGTCGTCCATCCGCAAGGTGAAACTGGAGACCGGGGAGGTGCTGCAAAAGCGCGACCTGCCGGGCCAGTATTTCGGCGAGGGCATCATCGTGTGGAAGGACCGGCTGCTGGAATTGACCTGGAAGGCCGAGAAAGGCTTCATCTACGACCTGGCCAGTTTCGCCCCGAAAGGCGAATTCCCCTATCCCGGCGAAGGCTGGGGACTGACCACCGACGGCAAGCGCATCATCATGAGCGATGGCTCGGCGGATCTGCGTTTCTGGGATCCCGAGACGCTGAAAGAAACCGCCCGCATCACGGTCACCGAGGATGGCCGCCCGCTGGCCGAATTGAACGAGCTCGAATGGGTCAAGGGCGAAATCTACGCCAACGTGTGGCAGACCGAGCGCATCGTGCGCATCGACCCCAAAACCGGCAAGGTGGTCGGCACCATCGACTGCCGGGGTCTATTGACCCCAGCCGATCGCACCGACCTGACCGACGTGCTGAACGGCATCGCCTACGACGCCAAACAGGACCGCCTGTTCATCACCGGCAAGCGCTGGCCCAAGCTCTTCGAGATCAAGCTGGTCAAACGCACGCAGTAGGCAAGGTGGAGCAGGCGCTTCCTAGGAACTTGCAAAATAAACTGTCCGGAGATCTTGGCAGGCCCCGGACGGGTTCGGGGCGCGGGTTTCCGCCCCGAACCTGTTACTTAATCTACGCAGATATGCCAACCG
>JBEKDV010000042.1:0-31426 GCA_050014175.1 Candidatus Solibacter sp.
GAATCCGGAAGCAGTACCGGCAAACAGCTGGGGGAGGCAGCCATTCGCCCACTGAGCGTAAAACATTTCCTGCCTAACCTGTTTTATGCCGAATCATCGCCACCAAAAGCGCGGGAGAGCCCAGAAATGGCGCCATTTCGGCCGGTGCTGGCCGGAGCCAATGGCACCAGGTGAGTTGCCCCATTCCGGGCACTCCGGCGGCCAACGCGTACGGCTGAAGCAGCCTGCCACACGACCTTTTCGCTCAGGCTGACGCCTTGTGCCTGGCCGGCACGATTTACGGGGCGGAACACGAACCCCTCAGTGACTCCGGCTGCTGAGGTCCACGCATCCATCGCCACCTTCACCCACGTCGGCATCGGGATCGTCCGCACGCGCCCGTGCCTTCCAACGAGATCGACAATGCACCACCGCCCGTCGCGTTGCTGGACGTGGCCGGCGGTGATCGCTGCCACTTCAGACCGCCGTAGGCCACAGCCCAGGAGCACCGCCAGGATGGCGCGGTCCCGCAGGCCTTTGGTGGTGGTGGCATCCGGGGAGTTCAGCAGCGCCTGCGCCTGCCGGACGGTCAGCCAGTTCCCCAGCCTCACCCCTTTGGACGCAACCCCCTTCACCCGCGTGATCCCGCTGGCCAGTTCTGGCGCCAAGAGCCCGTTGTCGGCAGCCTCGACCGCCAGTTTGCGGACCGCCGTGATCCGCACGTTTATGGAAACCGCACCGAGGCCGCGGGCCTCCGACGCAACTCGCCAGGCGCTCACCGTCGCCTTGGCGAATCCGGGTCGGGGTTCCCGGCCGTACCACTCGAAGAATTCGTCGAGCCCGAGATTGTACACGCGGCGGGTGATCGGCGAGGAGACGCTGTCGAGCACCAACCGCTTCAGCCTCTGCCATTCGGTAGCCTGTGGAACAACAATCAAATCAGTCATTTAGGTCCTCATAATGGGCAATATCGGTAGCCATGTGGACATTACCTCTGGGGTGCGACGACATCAAGCAAAACCAGCGTCGCAGTGGCATTCCGGCGTCCTCCGTGCGCACAAAATCCGGCGAACCGCCTTGGTGCTCAGGCGGCCCGTACGCGCCCCCGATCAATGAGGGTGGAATACGCCGTCCTGGCGGCGGTACGGGTTACGATAGTGATCGGCGCAATACTTAAGACCAGGAAGCCGTGGCTCCAAGGGCACCCGCGTAAAGGGGATGAGCGGAGCACTGGCGATCCGGTTGAGCCTGGCTGAAGGGTGTCCCGGAGTGCGAGGCTCGGGTGGGCGGTGGGCGATCCGCCCGTATCAAGAAAGGGATTTGCCGACCTGGTAGAGCAGCACAACGCCAGCCACAAAGACAGTCACGGCCGCGCCGACCAGCCAAAGAGAGCCGGTCGCTACGGACGCAATCACAGCCATGATGCCGAGTGCGAAAATCACGGTGCCGAGCATCGACTTGCGGCGCATCTGACTCTTCTGAACGCTATTCATGGACACCACCAACATTGTCGCCCTTCCCAACCCCTCGGACGAAATCAGATGAGCGAGTCAACCACAACGGTGGCGCAATCGAAATCGCCTGTTCCGACTTCATCCCAGACGCCACGGCAGGCAGCGTCGTTAAGATTGAGTTTTTCAGGTGCCGTCGCCCCCGGTTCCATCGGCGTCCGGCAGGCCCGGCGTCTACGCTGGCGGCAAGTCCTTTGCTTGGGGCGGCCCGGCGTAGCAGCTTGCGGAGGGGGTTTCGGCGCAGGTCTTCCTCGCAGGGTTTAGTGCCTACACCCCTCGAACCGCTACACCTACTTTGTACCTTGTTGCATGATGGGATCGAGGTAGTAGGCCTCCCAGGGCCATTTACCTTCACGGGAACCCTATACCACCGTCACCAGGCGGCTCACCGCCACAATCCACTGTTCCTCGGGACGGCTTCATCATCGATTATGTTTCTGGCTTTGAGGTACGGGCAACGCCTGAGGAAGTGCAGGCTGTTCAGCCGTTTGCTCAGCGCCTCGCTGAGAGCTATGGCTACGACAAGGCCCAGATTCAAACGCACCCGCAATTCCGGGTTCAGGAGTCGCCATCTGGCCGCGAGCGTTATCCCGTATGGTCCGAAAACTCAAGTTCTCGCCTTTTTCGGCCATTTCCGGAATTGAGCGGACTCCGCGTATGAAGCCCCACACGCTTGAGGTCGGCCTTGGACAGACTCTCTCCGGCGTCGAAGCCGAAAGCCTTAGGAGTATGCAATTAGGCCGTTCGTTCCGAATAGTGCCCGGTGAAATTGCGCGTGCCGGGCTTGTGCGCGTGCGCCGCTATATCCCTGCACTGCCCGGCAAACTCGTGTTAAGCCACAATCGGCATTCGCCCAGAATTCGACAGCTCAGGCAGCGGCGCGGTAGTAGTAGTTCAGCATGCCGCCCAGGCGCTGGCGCCGCTGGACCTCGCCTGTGTTACTGAGGTGGCCAGGTTCTGGGCTTATGAGTTGGTTCGCCAGGCCTTGATGATTGCGCTCGCTGTGATAATGAGCGACGAAGTTTTGAATGGCTGTCCGCAACGACTCCTCGCCGAAGAAGATCATGCGCTCCAAGCAGGACTCCTTGATGCTGCGTACAAATCTCTCCGCGTAGGCGTTCAGATTTGGAGACCGCGGTGGCAGCTTCACGGACTCCACTCCAGCATCGACAATCATAGTCAGGAACTCGGCGGTGAACAGCGGGTCGCGGTCATGAATCAGGTACCGTTTTCCGGCCAAGATAGCCGAACTCCGCGAGCATGAGCCGCATCAGCGACTCCCCTTGAAAGTAGCGGGCCGGATCATCGGGCGTGGGCAGCCGTTCTCCGGCGATGGAGCAACAGAAACTGCCGCGCACCCACGCCAGCGTTCCGCTGTCGCCGCCCAACGCCTTGGGACGCGAGACGGCCACCACGCGCTGGGCGTTGCCTTGAGAAACCGTGGCACACGCGCGGACCTGGCCGGAGCCGCCGCGTCCCAGCACGGTGTTGATGGGACCGCCCGAGATCAGGCTGCGGTGCTGCATGAGCCGCGGCTCCGTTCCGTGCTGCAGCTCATCCGCTTCGAGCGCTAGCTTCAGCGTGACCTCGCCCGCAATCGGTTCGGCCTGCCGCAGTTCCAGTAAACGCCGCAGTTCCGCACCGGCATGGTCTGATGGTCCATACAGGAGAATGTTCTGGCCGCGGCGTAGCGCATCGATCAGCAATTCCTCCAGGTGGCCGTTCGCCACCGGAGCATAGGCCAGCAGAATGCCGTCACGGAAGAATTGCGGATTCCGGGCATAGGCAGCCGGCAATTGCCGCGTGGACACCACCGAGTTCAACGGGAACCCGTTATTCACCGCGCCGCGCAGAAACCAGTCACCGAAGAAGACTTGATCCAGCCGCGGCGAGGATCCGAACGTCATGTCGTGATACTCATCGAACGGGAAGATCCATGTGACCAGCCCGGGGGAATCGGAGTAATCGTCCATCGCCGAAAGGATGTGGGGGATCACTTCATTCGGCACCTGTTCGGGCATGCGGCCGTAGGAGTTGTCGATGGTGAGAAACTCCAGATAAGCCGGGCGCGTGATCTGCGCATTGCCGTTCACGCGCGCTATCGCCAGCGGCAGATAGATATCGTGCGGGTCGCGGCCATACCGATCGAGCCAGGGGCTGTTCAGCCACCAGGGATCGTGGGTATAGAATCGGAACGGAAAGGTATCGCCGGGCGGCAGTTCGGCAATGCGCGAAAGATAGCCGACAATCTCCAGGCCGAAATCGCCATCGAGCGCGGCCCATGGCGAGTTCGGAGGCGCTACTACGCCGAACCCGTCGCGATAAATGTCGCGGACCGGTGACGCGCCGGCAGAAAGATCCGCGCCCACTGTGAGATTGCTGCCGCGGGTTTCGATCGGAAACGATTTGCATCCGGCGCGGAAGTCGCGCCAGAACGAGAGAATCGCGTCGCGCACTTCGGGAGCACGGCGCGCGTCGAAGGAGTGACCATCGAAGAGCGGCCCGGTCATGTTCCAGGGGCTTAGCGAAAACCCCAGGCCGTTCGAGAACCAGAGGTAGTCGAATCCCAGGTCGCTCAGGAAATGCTGGCTCTGACGGCCGAAAAAAGTACCGAACGAAGTGCCGGCGGGAATGCCGGACTGAAATGCGGCGTAGGGTTGGCTGTCGGCCTTCAGTTTCGCGGTGCAGTTCACCCAGGTGTTGGGGCCGCGCGTGGTGCCGGTGGCGATCTCGGCGTGGCGTTCGAACTTGAACGTGGAATGTGCGAACTCGCCGCCGGGGTCGAAGGTGGCGCCCACCGTGACAGGCTTGCCGGTCATCTCGCGGCCCACCTGCTTGAGCGTGGAAACGATGGTCCGCAGCCAGGCGTAGGTGAAGCGCGGCGGGTTATCCATATACAGCCAGTTGCGCGCGTGCATGCCTTGGCGATCGGGGTCATCCGGCGGGGTCTCTTTGGGAGGATTGGCGTCACCCAGATACCGCGCCCAGTCGAACGAGTCCTCCATGCGCCCGCGATACTCCAGGATTTCGCTGCCATCGGCGGACCACAGCATCGCTGCGCAGGCATCGCAGCGGCGCAGCAGCGCGGCCCAGGAGCGAAAGATCTCCTGGCAAACGGAGCGGATCGCGCCCTCCTCCAGCACGCGAAAGGGCTTCAGGCTGACTTCCAGCGTTACGCGTTGGAACGCACTCCCGGGAGGCGAATACAGCGCGCCCACTCCGGTATCGGCCGCCGGCGCGGCAGACGCCAGCGCAGCAGCCGCGGGGATGCGCAGCAGGTCGCGGCGTGAAAGGCCATTCCTGTCGGTCTGCATATTACACCGACTCCCTAGTAGCGCACGAGTCTGACGGGGCCGAAGAGGCCGGAGCCGAGCGGTTCGAGGGTGGCCCAGGGTTTGCCTCTGGAGACCGAGACGTTGGTGCGGGTGATGGGTTCCCGACCTTTTTGGCGTCGCCGATGAGGCGGTTGAACCAGGTGTTGGTCACTTCGACTGTGAGTTGGTTTTCACCGTCGCGGAGGGCGGCGGTGCAGTCGATGGTGAATGGCGCGGTCCAGAGGATGCCGAGGTCGAGCTGGACGCGCGCGCCGGAAGGTGCGCCAGCCGGCGGGGACGGTGAGCAGAATGGCGGCGAGAGTGAGTTTTAGTTTCATGGCTATTTGCTTTTCTGGCTGACGATGACGCTTTCGATGTGAAGCGCGTTGGCGATGTTTCGGAGCGCTTCGGCGTGGTGACCGATGCCGAGCGCGAAGTGATGGGTGGGGCCTTCAGCGACCCAGCGCTTGAGGAAGGTGCGAACGTCAGGGCAGAAGAAGCCGCGGGTATTGGTGTTGCCCGTGGCGGGGATGGGACCGTGGCCGCTCTGGCCTTCGGCGAGAACGAATTTGAAATGGCCCTGCGCGGTGACCCCGATGCTGAGCATGGTGATGGGGCCTTCCTTGATTTTGAATTCGACACTGGCGCCGTTGCCGGGCTTGCCGTGGTATTTGACGAGGCTGCGGAGCTTGGGCTTGCCGTCGGCGATGTTGATGTGGTGGGGGCCGTCATGACCGACGAGGACGAAGCCTTCGCGGAAGTCGACGGGGTGGAACTCGGCGAAGCTGCCGCCGATGTCGAGGCGGTCCATGAGGAGCATGGCGAGGCAGGTTTTGAGATCGGATTCACCGCACATGGGGAAGCCGGCTGCGGTGAGCAGGGAGTTGCCCACGATGAGGTTGGTCACCAGGCCGCGCAGCCGGCTTTCGGGTTCGCCTTCGTAATAGTAGGCCAAGCCATCGAGTTGGTGGTGGTCGATGAACTTGTCAAGCGTCACCGCGGCGCGGGCGGCGGTGCAAAGGTCCTCGTCCGAGAGTTTACGCGTGACGGGGTCGGCGCCGGGATCGGGAACATCGAAAAGGTCGAGAATGTCACGGCACTTGCGCTGGATCTCGGCGGGGGTCACTTCGCGCTCGAAGCGCACCAGATCGTCCGCCTCGGTCTGGACGATGTGGCAGCCGAAGGCCGCAGTGAGCGCGGTCTGATCGGTTTGCATATCCAGCATGTGCTCGATGGGGTGGCCGAAGTGCCCGATGCGCGCGCGCCGGAGATCGTGGAGGGCCATCGCGACATCGCACCAGTCGGCGATCTCCGCGTCGGCTTCCGGATCGTTTTCGAGGGTACCGAGGATCACTTCGGGAGGGCGCTTGCCCATGCGGATGGCCACGCTGGTGAACTCCGGCACCGAGCAGAAGTCGTCGTTGGCCAGTTGCATGAAGGTCGTCGCGTTGGCGTAATCCAGCGCCTCCAAAGGCTGTAGCGCCACCAGCACGACAGGCACGTCGAGCATGCGGGCAATGATGCCGAACGTAGCCGAAGTGGCATAGGTGAGCATGTCGCAGAAGACCAGGTCGAGGTCCGCCGCCTTGAGGCGGCTGATCACCGCATACGCGTCCTGGGCCTTGTCGATGATGCCGAAGCTGTGGACTTCCACTCCGGTAGCGCGCACCTTCCGCTCGAATACATCGAGCTTAGCGTGCAGTTGCTCGAGCAACCCGGGGAACTGCTTCCAGTAGAAGTGATGTCCCACGCCGAAAATGCCGATTCGGGCGGTCCTGGGCTTGCGCCGTTCGACTCTCATGCCATCCCTCCCGGTGTCTCTCCGAAGGGGCGGCCGGAAGGGACGCTCCGGCCGCCCCTGGCGCCGCGGAGCGCCTTTCTCGTCCGGTGCTTCTCGTGTTCTTCCGTTACGGAAGTGAATGATGGTGTCATATCAAAGCTCTGCTGTTGTTAACCCCTGCCGCGGAGTCAGCTCGATCGGCCTGATTTGTTTGATTGCGAGGAGCAGGATGATTACGCAAATCGGGTAGGTAACGCCGACCGCAATGAAAACCGGCGTGTACGAGACGCTCTCGACGACCTTCCCGATGACCAAGCTGCTCAGGAACCCGCCGATTCCTCCGGCCGTTCCGGTCAGCCCGACAACCGTGCCTACGTCGCGGCTCGGAAACAGGTCCCCGATCATCGTCATGTAATTGGTGATCCACAGGCCGTGCGCAAACATGAGCACGCTCATCAGCAGGATGGCGGTCTCCACTCTTTGCACAAACACGGCCATGATCGATACCGGCGTCAGAAGCGCGGCAGCCAGGAGGATCGCTTTGCGAGCCTTGTCGATGGTCACGCCGCGCAGCACCAGCCGGTCTGAAACCCACCCGCCGAGGACAGAAGAAATGCCCAGGGTCAAAAACGGAATCCAGCTCAACTGGCCGATTCTCTGCAAGGACGCTCCCCGGACCTCGCTGAGGTACCGTGGGATCCAGAACATGTAGAAGTAGAGGACCGGATCAAACAAAAGGCGCGCAGTGACCAGGCCTCTTACCTCCTTTGATTTGAAGAATTCACTCCAGGGGGTGGCGGGAGGGATCCTCCGCGGTTCCGGACAGCGATCGCCGTCCTGCATGATATATTGCCGCTCGGCATCGGAAACAAAACGCGAGTTCCCCGGAAGCGAGTACATCCGGAACCAGCCTACCAGCCACAGCGCGCCGACAACGCCGGTCAGCAGGAACGCGCCACGCCAGCCGACATAGAGCGCGACCCACGCGATGGCCGGAGGAGCGATCGTGGCGCCGATGGCCGATCCGCCGACCGTCGCGAAGCCCATGGCGATTGCACGCTCTTTCTTGGGGAACCACTCCAGCACTCCCTTGGCCGCGCCGGGGAAACAGCCGCCTTCGCCGAATCCCAGGAAGAACCGCAAAAACCCGAGTTGCACCGCGTTATGAGCGGTGGAGTGCAACAGGCTCGCCAAGCTCCACAGCCCGACGGAAAGAGCCAACCCCCGGCGCGTGCCCAACCGGTCGATCAGCCGTCCGCCCACAGTGAACATCACGCTATAGC
Source organism: Candidatus Solibacter sp. (assembly GCA_050014175.1). Classification (GTDB taxonomy): domain Bacteria; phylum Acidobacteriota; class Terriglobia; order Bryobacterales; family Bryobacteraceae; genus Solibacter. Next base: position 7,868 of record JBEKDV010000042.1, read on the forward strand.
TGAGCAGATACGCAAATAGTATCCAGGAATAGGCGACGTTGTCCATCGGCACATCCGACCTGATGACCGGCACCAGCACGGACAAAACCTGCCGGTCGAAAAAGCTCAGCGCGGTCGCCACGAACAGCAGCGTGGCAATCAACCAGCGGAAGCGCCGGATTTTCATAGCCCTCTCCCCGTCCGCGGCTCGCATCAGAAGTGGATATCCCGCTGCTCGCCAAACTCGAGCCGCACGGGTCCGAGGAGTCCCGATCTCAGCAGAGGGTCGGTGGCAAGATAGCCGCGCAGGTACGCATACCTGCCTTGATCGCCGGGAGACCGGCGGACGATGGTCTTCGTGAGCCGCCGCTCATCGGGAAGGCCCGCGTCACCGATGAGCCGGTTCACCCAGGTATTGGTCACGTCCACCTCCATTTCGTTTTTGCCCGGCTTGACGAGGCCGATGCCGCCGGCCGACAGCGTCTCCGAAGCCGAAAGTGCCTGCTTCTCCACCACTTTGAAACCGCTCTTCTCCACCCGCAGGTCGTAGCGATCCGGCGGGAGGGCGGTGAATTGAAACGCTCCGTCGTCGGCGGTTACCGCTTGGCGCTCCAGCCCCGTCGACCCCTGCTGCAAGGTGACCTTGGCGCCGCTCACAACGGCTCCCGACGTGTCCCCGACTCGACCAAAGGATGCTTCCTGTAAAGGCCTACGCGGCCGCCGGAATAGCGCGTGCGAAGAAGGCGATAACGGCAACGCTTGAACTCAATGCGAAATAACGGATGCACCCCCTCCCTTTTTTCGGCTAGGCGATTTTGCCCGAATGTTCATATCTTGAAAAGTGATATTCGTTCAGTCGCGTTGCAGAATAGTTTCTTTTGCCCTGCGTGTCAAGCGAAATCTGGCAGGAGTTTACCCAGAATACGGGGGCCGAGATGCTCAACGGCTGAAGAATCAGCGTGTTAAGGCCTTCCACAGGTGGCCTCGGCAGTTTCTGCACTCGACTGCTCCAAGGAAGCTCGATAGTGCCACCTGAGGCCCATTAGAAGGCCCACGGACCTCGCCTGTCACACACCGGTTCGCTCTTTTTCAATAAGATACGTCGCCCGCCCTTACGCCCCGGGCGGAACCGGGTCGAGCGCCGCACTCGGAAAACGGCAGTCCGTGGGCAGCGGACAGAGACACGGCCCAAAAAGTGGGGAAACTCCTGAACTGCATTATTGGCTTGACAGGGGCAGGCGACTGGGAGTAGAAAGATTCGAGACAGAAAGTGGTACCGTTCACTTTGTGAACACATTACGCCACGGGAGGTCTCCCATGATGCATGGACAGCGCCTACGTAATTCCCTCTTGGTAGGAGTGACGACAATGCGGATTCAACGCAGTTACGTCTTAGCAGCGGCTGCCGTCTGTGGCTTGGCGCTGATCCTCGCCGCACAACAACCGCGGTCTTCCGTGACCCCGGCGGCATCCTCGCTGGAGCAGAACTTCCGAACGCCACCCAGCAGCCAGAGACCATGGGTCTACTACTGGTGGCTGAACGCCAACGTCAACCGGCAATCCATCACTCGGGATCTGGAGCAGATGAAGGCGAAAGGCATCGGTGGGTTCCTGTTGTTCGATGCGCGGGGCTACGCGACTGAACTTCTTCCTCCTCCGCCCGCTCCGAGGGAGTTCCTCAGTCCCGAATGGCGGCAATTAGTGAAGTTTACGATGGCGGAGGCAGAGCGCCTCGGCCTGCAGATGAGCATGAACCTCAGCACATCCGGAGGTTCGCTGAGGGCGCCATGGGACACCGGTGCGAACGCTCCCAAGAAACTGATCTGGACTTCCGCCGAAACGGGCGGGCCGCGGCGGTTCGAAGCGGATCTCGTCAAGCCGGATCAGCCTCACTTCTGGGAGGTTGCCCTGCTCGCCGTGCGGCATGGATCGCCGGCTAGCCCTGAAACGGGCGGGACTGCGCTTTCGCAAAACTGGCGCGATAGCGTATTCGACCGCAAAGCGCCCGGCGCGACCGCGGAGGAGATCGTGGACCTGAGCGACAAGATCAAAGCCGGTCATCTTGCTTGGGACGTTCCGAAAGGCAATTGGACCGTTCTGCGGTTCGGCGCGATCACCATCAAAGGACAGGAGAAGGATGTCGACATCCTTAACGTGGAGGCCGTGGACGACCACTTCCAACGAATGGGCAGAATCTTTCTCGCGGACGCAGGACCGCTGGTGGGCAAGACCCTCACTCACTTCTATAACGTCAGTTGGGAAGGCGCCGCGCCGACATGGACCCCCGGATTCGATCAGGACTTTTTGAAATACCGCGGCTACAGCTACCGATCCTATTTGCCCGTGCTCGCCGGAATGACGGTAAAGGACGACGAGACCTCGCGCCGTTTTCTGGAAGATTACGGCCGCACGATCGGCGATTCCTTCCTGAACAATTGCTATCGGCGACTCGGTGAGGAATGCCATAGGGCCGGCCTCAAGTGGCATTCGGAGTCGGGTGGCCCTTGGGATCGCGAGAAGCCGATGTTCCGGTTTTCCGACCAGTTGGCGTTCTGGGGGGCAAACGACATGCCGCAAGGCGAATTCTGGCACCAGCCGTTTATCACGAAGCCGGACGGCACGAAGGTGATGCGTTCCAATTTGCGCTCCACCGCCATGGCAGCTCACATCTATGGACGGCCGCTGGTTTCCAGCGAGTCCTTCACCAACATGAATCCGCACTGGCAGGAGTACCCGGCCGTGCTCAAGCCGGAAATCGATGCCGCCTTTGTGGACGGTGCCAATCAAGTAGTGTGGCACACCTTCGACGCTTCGCCAGCCGAGTTCGGCAAGCCCGGCATCGTCTACTTCGCGGGCACGCATCTAAACCCCAACGTTACCTGGTGGGATGACGCGGGTCCGTTCCTTTCCTATCTTGGCCGCGCCCAGGTGATGCTGCGTCAGGGGCAGTTCGTTGCCGACGCTTGCGTGTACAAGAGCGACAGCAACTACGTGGAATGGGGCCGCGGGGAGAAATGGAACGACAAAGGGTCTCTGCAACTGCCCGCGGGCTACACCTATGACCTGATCAATACCGAATCGCTGCTGACCCGCCTCTCGGTTCGCAACGGCAACCTGGTTTTGCCGGATGGTATGCACTACCGCACGCTGGTGCTGGACCTGGAAGACACGGTCATGCCCGCGGCAGCGCTGGCCAAGATCGTCGAACTGGCGAAGGGAGGTGCCACCGTCGTGCTCGGGGACCGGAAACCGGAGCGCGAGCCTGGACTCGAGTCGGCATCGGCTCGGGACGCGCAGATTCGAAAGCTGGCAATCGAACTTTGGGGCGATTCCGACGGGCAGCAGGTGCGGAACTTTGGGCAGGGCCATGTAATCCGCGGAGTCACGCTGGCTGCCGCCCTGAAGCAGCAAGGCGTTGCTCCTGACTTCGAGGGGCCATTCGAATACATACACCGCCACGCCGCCGACGCCGATATCTATTTCCTAAAGGGAAGCGGTCAAGCGGAGTGCACCTTCCGGGTCAACGGCAAGCAGCCGGAGTTGTGGGACGCCGTCTCGGGATCGGCGCGCAATGCGCCGGGGTGGCGTGCTATGGACGGCGGCCGCACGCTGGTGCCGATCAATCTGCCTGAGAATGGGTCCATCTTCGTGGTGTTCCGCCGCGGGGCGTCGCGGCAACAGAGCACCTCGTTGCCCGCGGGCGACGGCCTAATCTGGAGTGCGAATCAACTGATGCTCGACGGTCCATGGCAAGTCACCTTTCCGAAAAGCCTGGGGGCGCCGGCCTCCGCGACGTTCGATCATCTGACTCCGTGGAACGAGAGCCCGCAGGACGGAATCCGCTACTTCTCCGGAACGGCAACCTACCGCAAGACCTTCTCCCTCGACGCCGCTCAGGCGAAGCACTTGCCGCGGCTTCAACTCGGTGAGGTGAAGGACATCGCACGCGTGAGACTGAATGGGAAACCGCTCGGGGTTGTGTGGACCGCGCCCTGGACGGTGGACCTGACCGGCGCCGCCAAAGCGGGCGCCAACGAGCTCGAAATCGACGTCACGAACACCTGGGCGAACCGGCTGATCGGCGACGCCGCGCTCCCTGAGAGCGAACAGATCACGAAGACCATCGTCCGGCGCCCTCCCGATTGGCAAGGTCGCAACGGCCGCTATGCTTTCCTCCGCGGCTATGTCGCGACGGATCCGCTTTTGCGGTCGGGGCTCATTGGCCCTGTAAGGGTTGAGTTCGGCGAGAAGTCAAAATGAGGATCCGCGGCTTCCGATCGCCGGTCGCGACCTCGCGAGTTCGACAGTAGAAGCTACCTTCATGGTTCAGGGCATGATCGGGCGTTTCTGCTCCGATCGCAGGTGATCGCATGAAAGGAGAGTGTACGGAAATGTCTCACATCAGCAGACGCCATTTTCTGGCGACCGGGGCTGCGGCATCTCTTGCGCGGGGCGCGCAAACGGCCGTGGCGAAACGAACGAACGGAACACCGCAAGGAGCAGCAATGCACCCTCAAACATGGCGGCTTGCAGCCGCGCTTCTGTTACTCGCCGCAATGGGTTCGACGTTGCCGGCGCAGACTATCACTAGCTCGATCGTTGGAACGGTCGTCGATCCGAGCAACTTGCCGGTAGCCGGTGCGGCCCTGGTATTGCGCGAGGTCAGTACCGGTGCCGAGCGCCACATGAACACCGGCGTCCAGGGCAACTTCGTGTTCAGCAACCTGGTTGCGGGCGAGTACATGCTGACGGTCGAGGCGTCCGGTTTCAAGACGGTGGAGCGCAAGGCGCTGATGCTGAGCGCGTCGGAAAGGCTGTCCGTGGGCACCCTGACGCTCGAAGTCGGCACGATCGCCGAAAAGATCACGGTGATGGCACAAGGCGCGGCTTTGCAGACCGCCAGCAGCGAGCGCTCCGGCCTCGTAACTTCCAACCAGGTCGAGGATCTTCTAACCCTGAGCCGGAATGTAATGTCCCTGCTGGACCTGTTGCCGGGAGTGGTGGACACCACTGCTGTTGGTAGCCTGACGCGGACATGGGACATATTCGTTCAGGGGAGCCGCGAAAACACGAACAGCATGTCCGTGGACGGCATGGTGCTGAACTCCTGGGGGAACGGTAACGCGACCGATGTCGTCCTCAGCCAGGACAGCATCTCGGAGGTGAAGGTGCTCCTGGGCAACTACCAGGCGGAGTACGGCCGGCGGTCGGGAGGCAACATCACGCTGGTGAGCAAGTCGGGTGCCCAGCACTTCCACGGCTTGGTCTCGTACTTCAAACGGCACGAGGAGTTCAACGCGAACTCTTTTTTCAGGAATCAGCAAGGCCTGCCAAAGGCGAGATACCGGTACAACACCTATACATATGACATCGGCGGCCCGATCTACATCCCGGGCAAGTTCAACAGGAATAAGGAGAAGCTGTTCTTCTTCTGGAACCAGGAGTACTGGCCGCTGCAAGCAACCCAGACCGGCAGCGTCACTGTACCCACCGCACTGGAGAGGACGGGCGATTTTTCGCAGACCGTTGGTCTGGACCGAGTTCTGATTCCGATCCACAATCCGCAGGGGGTCCCATTTCCAGGGAACGTGGTGCCGCCGAGCCTCGTCAATGCCAGCGGGCAGTCGCTGCTGAAGATATTCCCAGACCCGAACTTCCTTAACTTTAATATTTCGAAAGGGGCGTACAACTACGTCTACGACACTCCACTGTCGAAACCGACGTGGATGGAGACGGTTCGCATCGACTACAACATTAACTCGAACAACCGGATAGCCGGCTCTTATTATGGCTACTTGAACCACCAGACAGGGGCGGAGGGACTTGACATTGCCACCGCGAACTGGCCGCAGATGACGGACAGCTATTCGTTTGCGGGGCACAGCTTCCTTGTACGCTACACCACGATCATCTCGCCCACATTGATTAACGAGTTCACTGCTGGATTCACGGACCGGCCTCAAACCAGCAGTGCTTCCAATGCTCAGGTGCTGGCTAATGAGCGCACGACGGTAGGTTTTACGGCCGGCCAGTTCGGGTCTCAAAACAATCCGCTGGACCTCATACCGTGGGCCACTTTCGGAGGAACAGGAGTGTCTAACGGGGCCAACTTGCTTGTCGAAGGGCGGTTTCCGTTCTTCCAGAACGGGCGTGTGGGCAGCTTCACGGACACCACTACCAAGACGCTTCGTGTTCATACATTCAAGGCAGGTATCACGGGGGACTTTCTGTGGCAGCGCGCCAAAGCAGATACCTTGATGCCGTATGGAAACTTTGACTTCAGCCGGAACACCTTGAACCCGTTGGATTCGAACTATGCCTATTCGAACGCATTCCTTGGCGTATACAATACCTACCAGGAATCCAGCCTGGAGCCCGTGGTGCGCTACCGTCAGGCGAATGTGGAATGGTTCGTGCAGGATAGCTGGAAAGTGACGCCTCGCCTGACGCTGGAGTACGGCGTCCGGTTCGGCTGGATCGGCCCAATGTGGGATGCCAAGGGCTTCACGTCGGATTTCACCTTTGAGAAATTCGACCCGTCCCAGCAGGTCAGCCTCATCAAACCCGTCCTCGTGAATGGTGTCCGGATGGGAGAAAACCCGGTAACTGGCGCAACGACACCCGCGGCGGAGATCGGCGCCATCGCTCCGGGGTCCGGCAACCCCTCGGATGGAATGCTGGTCGTCTCCCAGAACCCCGATTATCCGCGGGGGCTTTATGCGCATCGCCCCGTGCAACTCGCGCCTCGCTTTGGCTTCGCCTACGATGTTTTTGGCAACGGTCACACGGCGGTCCGAGGCGGATTTGGAATGTATTACAGCCCCCCGGGGTTCAGTGTCTACCAGCCTTTCGCCCTTCAGCAGCCGCTGGTATCGACTCCGACGCTGTACTACGGCGAAATCTCGACTCTTCTATCGTCCTCGGGCGTCACATTTCCCCAGGCCGTCTCCGACGCTTACGAGAATAGCAAGATTCCCAGCGTCATGAACATGAGCCTTTCTGTCCAGCAAAAACTGCCGTTCAGCACGATTCTGGACGTCGGCTATTCCGGTTCGCTGGCGCGGAATCTGTTCTGGACGCGGGAGATGGACCCCGTTCCGGCGGGAACGCGCTTCAACCCCGCATACACGGATCCGACGACAGGAGCGGCTTTATCGACGGCGTTTCTGACTCCGATCACGGGATACACCAGCATCACTCAATATGAGGCGGCGGCATCTTCCAGTTACCATTCACTTCAGGTCAGTGCGAACCGGCGCTTCACCGCGCGACTCCAGTTCGGGGTTTCCTGGACTTGGTCCAAGGCGATGGACTTTGCCGATACCGACACGACCGGTGTCTCGGTACTTGTTTCGCCTCGCGTCTGGAATTATGGTCTTGCGGGGTTCGACCGGACACACGTCCTGAAGGGGAACTTTATCTGGCATATCCCGGGGCCCTCATGGCGGAATCCGCTTGCGAAAGCAGTTTTGAATGGTTGGCAGATCTCCGGTATGCCGAGCTTTATCAGCGGTGCTCCACTGGGAATCTCATTCACGACAACAACCGGTATTGATATTACGGGAACGCCCACTCAGGGCGCGCGCGTAGTGGTTGTCGCCAACCCCATCTTGCCCAAGTCAGAGCGCACCTTCTACCACGACTTTAATACGGCTGCCTTTCAGATGCCTGCCGTGGGAACGTTCGGCAACGCCGCCAAAACGGAAATTCGCGGACCGGGCATCAATAATTGGGATCTCGCGCTGTTCAAGGACTTCCCGATCAAGGAGTTCGCGAAGCTGCTGTTCCGTTGGGAAATGTACAACGCGTTTAATCACACTCAATTCACCGGGCTGGGTACCTCCGCGCAGTTCAACGCCCAGGGCAACCAGGTGAATGGGCAGTTCGGCGAGTTCACTTCGGCGGGGAGCGCGCGGGTCATGCAGTTCGCGCTGCGATTCAACTTCTAATAAGCGGACCGGCGGATGACTCACAGAGACATGCTGAAACTGCCCGCGGCCGGCGTGCTCGCGGGCAGCGCGCGCACTGCCACCACCAGCGGCGATGCCGCGTTGCGGGATGGCACGACCGCCTTCGAGTGGGTGACGCTGGAGATGAGCCTCAAGCAATTCCGTTCGATGGAGGAGCAGTCCATCCGCACGGTGTGCGCGAAAGTGTTTCGCGATTGGGCGGCACTCATCCGCGGCACCGATGGCACCGCCGTGATGCTCTGGACCGAGGACGGCAGCGAAATCCTGGAGTATCGCGGCCATATGGCGGACGAACTGGACTGGGGCCGCTACCTGGGCGATTCGAATCCGCCCAAGACCCCGCCCGGCGGCCGTGGTCGTGTTGTTGTGGGCCATTCGCAGTCGGCCGCAAGCTGCGCTGGCGCCCCTGAGCGGCGCCTTCCAGAGGTGATGATATGGAAAAGGATCACGCGATCTCTCGTCGCGAATGGATGACATGGACGGCAGGCAGTGCTCTGGCCATCCCGCTTTTCGGCCAGGGCCATCCCGAGGTGATGCCCCTGCCGGCCGGCCCCCACGTACCGTGGACCGAGCACAGCGCGTTCCGGCGGGTGACGCTCGAAATGAGCCTGAAGCCGTTTCGCCGCGTCGATTCAGCCGGCATCCGGTCCGTGTGCGAGCATGTATTCCGGCAGTGGGCGCCCTTGCTCGCACGCGCCGATGGGTGTGCGGTCATGCTGTGGACCGCCGACGGAAGCGAAATCCTGAATTACCGCGGCCGCATGAGCGATGAAATCGAATGGGCCCGCTACATCGGCATCGTGAATCCCACGCGAGTGCCGCCGAAGGCCGATCCCTCGAACATCAGCATTCATCAGCAGGCGCGGTTCTACATGGAGAATCCGCCGCGCATCACGTACGGCACCTTGCGGGAAATCGTGCAGACGTTCCAGAGCGTAGGTCGATCGATGACGGGCAAGCCGGTAGCGGTCGGCGCCACGTTCGACCCGGGACCGGAGTTCGCGCGGTCGCCATTCAAATATGAGAAGCATCCGGAGATCCTCAAAGGCAATTGGGTGGATTGCAGCGCCACGCTCAACGGCGATACGGAGCCGTATGCGGGCTTTCCTCGCGGCATTCCCTCGGGCACTCCTTTCGGCACTTTCTTCGGGCGCCAGGTGCAGCGCTTCCTTACGGACCTGGGCTTCGAATATATCTGGTTCTCGAACGGTTTCGGCTTCTCCGCGACGGCGTGGAGCGTGAAAGGCCCGCTCTTCGACGGGGAGACGTTCCATCCCGAGAAAGCGGGCGAGATCCGGGAGAAGATCCTCGCGTTTTGGAAGACGTTCCGCGCCGCGTGCCCGGCCTTCCCGGTGGAATGCCGCGGCAGTAATCTTTCCACCGGTGCGGACCTGAGCGCGAGCGCGTCGCCGGTGAGAGATATTTACGACGGCGGCTTCCACATGGTGGCCCCGCCGAATTCTCCGTGGGCTGCCATTGACGGGGACTTCGGCCTGGAGATTTCCGGCTACCTCTCGCACATCGCGCATCTGCCTCCGGGTGATGTCTTCCCCTTCCGCTTCTACACCCACGACCCCTGGTGGATGAACAGCCCCTGGTTTGACCGCTATGGCCGCGAGCCGCACGATATTTACATGCCGCTGGCGCTGGCGCGGCTGAACGCCCAAGGCAAGGTCACGCCGCCATCCTTCCTCGAGTTCCTCACCATCGACAACTCTTTCGGCGAACTGCCGGACCAATGCCCCAACGAGGTGACTCCGCACATCCTCTCGGCGATGGACCACTTCTCCGATGCGGCCGGCCTGCTCACCTGGGTGTACCCGTTCCAAGAGTTCCACGAGAAGGTGTTCGGAAACGCGCCGCGTCCCGCCGAAGTGTTCTTCAGCGACTGGTTCATCCGCAATGCGGTCAACGCGGGACTGCCGTTGAACACGGTCGTCTCGACAACTAATTTCCTGGCCTCGCAAAACACCAACCCATCGGTTTACCGGGATACGGTCCTGCTGACGCCGGTTCCCGATCCCGGCAGCCCGCTGGAGAGCGCGCTGCTCCAGCATCTCGATAGCGGAGGAGACGTCTTCCTTTATGGTCCGGCCACGCATGCCGGCCCGAAACTGCTCGGCCTGCTTAATTTGAACATCGCGTCACCCCTGACCGGTGAACTCGAACTCCGATCTCTACTCGCCGGCGACACCGTCCGCCACGGCAGGCCAGCCAGCCGGATGCTCCATCGCGACGCTCCTTCGGGGGGCGGCATCGATACGGCGGCCGCGCAGCCCGCCGCCGCCGGCATCGAGATCTGCGCGACGGTTTCCGACGGCTCGAACGAGCGCGTATTCGCGTTAATGCGGCGGGTGGGCTCCGGCCGGCTCGCCTGGGTGCGCGGCAGTTTCTCGAGCCGCATCACCGGGGCGGCGCTGCCGCTACCCGACGATCCCAACACCCTCTTCCAGGCCGAATACCTGATGCGCTACATGCTCGCGCGCTTCGGTTACGAATTGCATGTGGAGAAGCCCACGCTCGAGACACGCAATCCGCTGATGCTGGTGGCCCGCAGCAACAATGGGTTCTTCTTCTCCGGCTACTGCCCTTCCACGGCGGCTTTGCTCCATCTGCATTTCCCGCACGGCGCTCCCATCCTGCTGGGCTACGAGACGTGGCTCGAAAACGGCCGGGCGGGCTACAGCATGCCGCGTGCCTGGCACCGCGAGTGCCGCTGCTTCGTGGAGCAGAAGGAGGAGTCCGAGATCTCCTGCGTCGAAGGGACCGCTGAGGAGATCGGGATTCGGCGCCGTTTTTTGCTGAAAGGGCTCAAACGCGCAACGGTCCACTTTTACCCTGAAGTTCGGCCGGCCGGAGCGCCAACCCGCATGGAAAACAATAACCGGCGCATCACCTACTCCGCCGAAGAGTCGGGCCGGCGGCTGGTTGCGTCCGATCTCACCGGCAATCTGCTCATTTCCTGGTGAAACAGAGTATGAACCTGGGTACCGTAATCGTCCTCCTGCTCGCCTCGATGGCATTGCCTGCTCAGGATTCCGGCTCCGCGCGCGACTGGGCCTCGCTCATCGGCCAGCGCTTCCGGGTTGAGCGCGACGTAGTCTACAAGACCATTGGAACGTTCCAGGCCAAGGTGGACTTGTATGTGAGGTACGACAACAGCACCGGCCCCACGGTCCTCTATATTCACGGCGGCGGCTGGGCCAACGGCGGCAAGGAGCAGTACGTGCTGTGGTTCCTGCCCTACCTGCAACTGGGCATGCGCGTGGTCAGCGTTCAGTATCGCCTGTCCGGTGTGGCGCCTGCGCCGGCGGCAGTCGAGGATTGCCGCTGCGCATTCCGCTGGCTGGCTCAGCACGCGGGCAAATACGGCATCGACACCAAACGCATGGTGGTCAGCGGTGGATCGTCGGGCGGCCACCTGGCGCTCATGACCGGAATGCTGACCCCCGACGCGGGCTTTGATCGCGACTGTCCGTGGGACGCCCCTCCCAAACCGGCCGCCATCATCGACTATTACGGCGTGACCGACGTCGCCGAGTTATATCGAAAGGGAGATCCCTCGGCGCTGCTATGGCTTCGCGGCGTTCCCAAACCCGAGGAGATGGCCAGACGCCTTTCGCCGCTCACCTACGTGCGCGCGGACCTGCCGCCGGTCCTCACGTTGCACGGTGACGCCGATGAGATGGTGCCGTACAGCCACTCGGTGCGCCTGCATGAGGCCCTCGCCCGTGCCCATGTGCCGAATCAACTCGTAACCGTTCCCGGCGGCATGCACGGCCGTTTCCGGTGGACCGATGCTGACACCATCCGGGTGCAGCGGGCCATCGAGCAGTTCTTGCGCCAACACGGTGTGCTCGAAAAATGAGTTTAGCCCTTGTTAGAAAGACGGTGTGCTTTATGCGATCGAAAGCTCTGGTGTGTGCTTTGCTGCTGGCTGCGGCGGCCGCTTGCGGCCTGCTGCTGTGCGCCGGCCCGGCGCCCTCCGCGCAGGCCAATCTCCTCGAGGATGGTTTTCGGAATCCGCCGGTGACCGCGCGGCCCGCAACCTATTTCCTGCTGCTCAACGGCTACGTCAACCTCGATTACGTCGATCACGAACTGGAAGAATACAAGAAAGCCGGCATTGGCGGGCTGTGCCTCTTCGACATGGGCGCGCGAGGCAATCCGCGCAACGTCCCGCCCGCCGGACCGGAATTTATGAGCCCGGGCTCTGTCAATAACCTGGCTCACATTATCCGCACCGCGGGGCGGCTCGGCATGGAAGTGAGCCTCTCGCTCAGCAGCAGTTGGGACCTGGGCGGCAGTTGGGTGGAGCCGCGGGATGCCAGTATGACCCTGCTCAGCTCGCAGCTTGATCTGGAGGGGCCGAACGATTTCGACGGCACGCTGCCGTTTCCCGCTATGCCCGCCGCCATGCCCAAGGGCCCAGATGGGTTGCCCGTGTTTCATCGCGACATAGCCGTGATCGCGGTTCCCAACCCGCAGCCCCGCTCCGGGTTCGAGTTTGTATTCGAACTGCCGGAAGAGCCGCGTGAGGTCGATCGGGCGGTGCTCTACAACACGAACAGTGAAGACCCCGCGAAGTATGGCCCGCAGCAACTCTTTGCGAAGGACTTCAGCGTGGAGGTCTCGGATACAACCTCGCAATCCAGGTCCTTCCGCGAGGTGGCGCGGGGTACGCTCGAGCCCCGGGAGGGAGCCCAGGAGGTCCGTTTTCCCAAGGCGCGCGCCAAGTATGTGCGCCTGATGATCCTGAACGGCTACAATCCGCAGTTCGATCGCGTGGAGCTGGGCGAATTCGAGTTGTACACCCCACAGGGGGAAAACGTGCTCCTTTCGCACAGCGCGAAGCGCCAGGTGGACGGGCCGCGGATCATGCGGTTTTCTTCGGAACTGGGGCAGCTTGGCGCATGGTCCGCCGACCGCATCAATGACGGCATCAAGAGCGGGCCTCGCGGGAGCTGGTCTTCAGCGGGCGCACCGCCGCTTTCGATCGGGGACAGCCGGGCTGAGGTGGACCTGACGAGCGCGATCGATGCCGCCGGCCGGCTGCGCTGGAAGGCGCCACCGGGGAAGTGGACGGTCTTGCGCTACGTTTGCGTCAACACGGGCGAGCGGCTCAAAGTGCCCAGCCCGCACTCCGACGGTCTGGCCACCGATCATCTCAACGGCGCAGCCACGAAGCGCAGCGTGCAGTATGTGGTGGACCGCCTGAAGCCAGCCCTGGGAGACTTGCATCAGACGGCGCTCAAGAATCTCTACTTGGCCAGTTACGAAGTTCAGGGCCAGATCTGGACGCCGGATTTCCTCGCTCAGTTTCAGCGGCGCCGGGGTTACGATCTCAAGCCGTTTCTCCCGGTGCTTCGCGGCGGCCTGGTGGACGGCGAGGAGGTCACCGATCGCGTGCGCTACGACTTCGACAAAACCATGGGCGAGCTGCTGGTGGATGAATTTTACGGCGCCGCGGCCGAAGTGGCGCATCAAGCCGGTGTGGTGCTTGAATCCGAAGCAGGCGGTCCTGGTCCACCCATTCACCGCGTGCCGGTGGATGCGCTGAAGGCGTTGGGCACGGTGGACGTGGTGCGTGGAGAATTCTGGCCCTGGCGGCCCCTGGTGCGCAGCATGTGGGTCATCAAGGAGACCGCTAGTGCTGCACACATCTATGGCAAGCGCCGGGTGCACATGGAATCGTTCACCAGCAGTTATCACTGGCAGGAAAGCCTGGCCTTCCTCAAGGCGGCCGCCGACCGCGCATTCTGCGACGGTATGAACCACGTGGTGTGGCACACGGCGTCGCACCAGCCGCCAGAGGCTGGAAAGCCCGGATGGGTCTACGGCGCCGGCACCCATCTCAGCCAGAACCGAATCTGGTGGCCGATGGCAAAGCCGTTCCTGGACTATCTGGGCCGCTCTTCATTCCTGCTGCAACAGGGGAGGTTCGTAGGCGACGTCCTCTACTATTACGGAGACCAGGGCTACAACTTCGTGAAGGCGAAGGCCGTGGACCCATCGCTTGGATTCGGCTACGACTATGACGTGACCAACGAGGATGTCATTCTCCACCGCCTCGGCGCGCGAGACGGCAAGCTAACCCTGCCCGACGGCATGACCTATGAGGTGCTGGTGCTGCCCGACCGGGAGGATATCGATCTTCCCGTGCTGCGCCGGCTCGTGGACCTGGTGCAGGGTGGCGCCACGGTGATCGGTCCCAAACCGCAGAGATCCGTGGGATTCAGCGGCTACCCGCAACGCGATGTCGAAGTGCGGGAGCTGGCTTCCAAGCTATGGGGACCGTGCGACGGCAAGACTGTCTTCACACATTCCTACGGCAAGGGAAAGGTAGTCTGGGGCCGCACCTTGCGCGATGTTCTCAAGGAGCGCGGCGTGGGGCCGGATTTCACCTTCCAGAGCCCTCGCGCGGATACGGACCTCGACTTCATTCACCGGCACACCCCTGAAGCGGAGATCTACTTTGTGCGGAACAAGCAGAATCGCTGGGAGGAAGTGACGGCGACCTTCCGCGTGCAGGGCCTGCAGCCTGAGATCTGGTTCCCGGAGAGCGGGGAGATCGTCCGATATCCGCTATCCAGCCGCGTTCCCGGCGGCGCCAGCGTGCCGCTGCGGTTCGCTCCGGAAGGCGCCATGTTCGTGGTCTTCCGCAAAGGCGCGGCGCAGCCGGGCATCACTTCGGTGAGCCGTGACCATCTGGCGTTGCCCATCGATGCCGGGGGCGCTCCGTTTCCCGCGGTGGATTGGCTCCGATCGCTGGCGTTTGAAAGTGGAGCCTACGACCTCGAACTGGCCGGCCGCAGGCACAAGCGCTTCCAGGTCGGCGCGCTGCCTGCGGCCGCCGAAATCACGGGTCCGTGGACCGTGCATTTCCCGGATGGTTGGGGCGCGCCCCCCACGGTGAGCTTTCCGAAGCTCATCTCGTGGACCGAACATGCGGATCCGGGCGTTCGCTATTTCTCCGGCATCGCGGAGTACCAAACGCAATTCTCACTGGGGCCGGATTGGCTTTCCCGGCAGCGACACGTGTTCCTCGATCTGGGCAGACTGTGGGCGGCTGCGGAGGTGTGGGTGAATGGCCGTCCGTCAGGCGTGCTCTGGAAGCAACCTTATCGCGCGGATATCACTGCCGCCGTGCATGCCGGCTCCAACGAACTGCGGGTGCGGGTTGCCAATGACTGGGCGAACCGATTGATTGGCGATGCCCGCGATCCGGGCGGAAAGCAGTATGGCCGCACCAACGTTACCTCTACGACCGAAGATGGCGTGGGCATGCCATGGGCCAAGGTGGAACCCATCCCCTCGGGGCTGTTTGGCCCCGTCGTGCTGCGCGCCGCGGAGCCTCTTCCGAAATGATGATTCGGCATCGAATGCGATTTTCGCGGTCAAGAGAGCCCGTGGCGAGGCCGGGGCCGCGACGGCCCGCTTCGCGAAACGCAGGAGTACGTAAAGCCCTACCTCAGGGCGTAGGAGAGATGGCAGGAGAATTATCTCGAACAAGAATGTGTCGCGACATGGTTTTTTCGGGGCTTCCGCGTCCGGCGCTCGAGGAGCTGAACAATGAGATTGAGAGCTGAGGCTCCGGCTGCCTTGAGCCGGGAGGAGTGATCGCGTGGCGTCGTCTTCCAGAAGGACCTTCCTTGCCGCTTCAGGAGCCGTCGCGAGCGCCCTGACCGGGCCGGTCCGGCTTGCCGCGGCGGCGGCCGGGCCTGTTCGGATCAAGAATATCGAGATCTTCCCGATCGAAATCCCGATCCCGCAAGAAGAACTCGAGATGGGGAAGTACGCGCGGAATACGTTCTTCGAGGTGGAGACGGACGTGGGCGTCCGCGGGTGGTGCTTCGACCGCGGAACCGATTACCGCGTGCTCGACCGGGACATCCGGCCGGCCCTGGTGGGCAAAGATCTCTTCGCCATCGAACAGCACCTGAAGGCGGGGCTTGGCCGGTGGGGCGGCGTGGAACAGGCCATCTGGGATGCGATCGGCAAGATCGCCGGCCAGCCCGTTTATCGCCTGCTCGGTGGCTCCAAGTCGCGCCTGAAAGTCTACCTGACTTGTGTGTGGAGAGGGAAAGCGGACCAGTCGCAGGTGTTGTACAAAGATCAGGCGGAGATAGCGCTGAAGATCAAGAAGGCCGGGTTCAGCGGGCTGAAGATCCGCGCCTGGCGGCCCAATCCTACCGACGATGCCGACGCCTGCGGCGAAATCCGTGCCGCGGTGGGGCCCGATTTCTCGATCATGGTCGACCGCACCGCGGACCTCAACGGATTGTGGGACTACTCCACCGCGCTGCGAGTCGCCCGCGCCCTGGAAAAGCACACCGTGGCGTGGCTCGAAGAGCCGTTCGCGCGCGATGACTTCTTTTCCTCGGCAAGGCTAGCGCGTGAAGTGGACATCCGGATCTCAGGCGGAGAGAGGTTCCAGGGGCTAGACGCGTATCGCGAGTGCCTGGTTCACGGGACCTACGACATTCTTCAGCCGGACGTGGTAATTTGCGGCGGCATTTTGACGGTCAGGAAGATCGCGGCGCTGACGGAGGCTTTTCACAAGCCAGTCACCCTGCACGGATCGATGGGGCTGCGGCTTGCCGGCTGGCTTCAAGCGAGCGCGGCGATCGGAGCGGAGTGGCAGGAACTAGCGATAATCACTCCCCCGCTGATGCCGGAGGAGCAGTGGAGTCCCGCGCTGAAAGTGCTGAACGCCGGTTCGCTGTTCACCATCCGGGACGGCTACATCGAGGTGCCGCAGACGCCGGGGCTGGGCTTGGACGTCAACCGGGAGGCCGTCGCTCAATACAGGGTCGCCAACAGCCGGAGTTTTTATCCACAGTATGGGGTTTAGGGAGCGCACCTACGGCAGAAGGCTACCCGGCTCGGGATGAGGATGTGGCGCGATTGTCGCCCTTGGTTCGTGAGCGGCACATAAACCTATTGGGACGCTACTCCTTCGCAGTGCCCGAGGCGGTCACTCGAGGCGAGCTGCGGCCATTACGCAACCCCAACGACGCAGATGCTTAACCGGGTTTTACGTTCCCCTGCTCCCTAATCCCCGGCTTTGCCGCCACGGGATAGTACCGGTCAATGTTCTCGTGGGTCAGCAGCGCGTGTTCCGTATAGACCGCCGGAGGAACCTGTTGGTCTGCCAGCACGGACAGCGCGGTGTCGATGATGCCCTGTCCGTAGGTTTCGGGGAAATAGGCGACCGAGGCGATCAGCCGGCTGCGGGGGTTCCTCAGTTCCGGCCAGGATTCCTGGCTCCCGTTTTGGCCGACAATCGCGGCGTTTTCTTCCAGCCCCATTTCGCGCAAGGCCTGGAGCGCGCCGATCGCGCTCAGATCATTAACGGCCGAAATCAGCAGCTTATCGCTGGCGGTGGGTTCCCGCAGGAACTCCCGGGTGGCACGGTAGGTGTCCGCCTGGCGCGCGCGCCCGTCGTAGCTGATGAGCTTTCGTTTGGGGATCTCGCCAACCACTTCGCGAAGGCCAGCCAGCGCCCCGCCGACGCGGGCCCGGACCCGTTGCGAGCTCACCGAGGACTCGATCAACACGGCGTAGTCGAAGCGGCCCTTCCAGCGCTGGAGCGCAAAGGCGCCGAGCGCCTGTCCGGCCATCTTGCCAGCCTGGTAGTTGTTGGCGCCGTAGTACACCCCGCTCTCGATACCGATTTCGACGGTAATGAACGGGATGCGTGACGAAAGCAGGAGATCCGCGACGGCATGGCCGATGACCTCGACCGGTTCGAAAAAGACGACTATGTCCACTCCGGCCGCTACCAGCCGACGCGCGTTCCCGATCGTCGCCTGCTCGTCATCCTCGGGATTGTCGAATACACGCAGATCCACCCGCGCTTGCTTCGCCGCCGCGGCGAGACTGTCGGCCACCAACACGCGAAACGAGTTTCCGGTCAGTGGGGCCAGGTATCCGAGCACGGGACGCCGCCGCGTAGCGGCGAGATACCGTTTGTCCTGCTGGCGGCGCACATAACCGCGGTTCTCCAGCGTGGAGAGGATCCGGTACACCGCCAGGCGCTGGATTCGAGTGCGGCCTGAAATCTCCTGCAAGTTCAACGGCGTGGACGAGCCCTCCAACAGTTCCAATACCGTCAGTGCCTTGTCGAGCGTTCCCACGGTATAAATGCGCTGCCTATCTCTGCCTGATTTACCGGGCATGTCCAAATACTCACGCCACCTAGCGACATACTCACGCCACCTAGCGACGACATAGCATATTCATATTATGCACATTTGTTGTTGATTGCGAAGAACCCGCGGATCTGGCTCGCTCCAGGTCTTTTGCTCCGGATTTCGTTGTCAAACTCCGACCTTCAGACTCCAAGGTTCCACGGTGATTCCGCAACCAACATTCTGATTGGCGCGTACATCCCCTGCCTGCGCATCTGGCGTGTACTCTGCTCAATCGGAGGCAAATTCGCATTCGCTATGGGTCTTGTTTTTTGCGGTTATCTGAGATAGTATTATTAGCTCAGATACGGAGGACCACATGAACCGCGCCAGCCTCTCGCCGTCGGAGCGAAACTTCCGCTCCAGGCTCGCCCAACTGGCTCACGACACCTGGCTGCTTCGCGGTACCTTGTCGGTTCGTAGTCGCAAGTGTGGCAAGGCCTCCTGCCACTGCGCTAACGGCGAATTGCACGCCTCCCTGTATCTGGTCGAAAGCCACGACGGTAAACCGCGACAACTCTGCATCCCCAAGCCGTGGGAACCCCGCGTCCGGCAGGCGGTAAACGATTACCAGGAACTGCAACGCCTCATCGAAGAAGTCTCCGAACTCGAATGGAAGCGCATGCGGGAGAAGAAAATGCCGGGACGCTGAGGGCTTACTCCACCGCCTCATTCGCTATGCCGAGAAGGTGTTTGACCTTTCCAGCGAGGTGCTCGACAAAGTCACCGACACGCGTCAGCAGCCGCGAACGCCTACCACGCAGATTCTGAAATCCGCTCTGGCGATGTGCTGGGCGCGCTTGGGAAGTCTCCATGCGCTGGAAACCCTTTCCTCCGCCCGGTTCTGGAAACGGTGGCTGGAGGGGACATGGTCAGCGCCGACACCATGGGACGAGTGCCTGCCGCCATGGACGTCGGCCAACTGCGGGATGGCCTCCACCAGATCTACAGCCGTCTGAAGCGGAACAAGGCGCTGCCCCTGAATTTGGGTTTGGACATCGCCGTCCTGGATGGCCACGAGCAACATGCCAGCTACCGTCGCCATTGTGCGGGATGCCGCCAGCGCACCGTGAAAACTGAACAGGGAGAGCGCATTCAGTATTACCACCGGCAAGTCACGCTCATGCTCTTGCCTGGGGCTCGTTCCAGCGGCAAGCCCCTGCGTGTTTTGCTGGACTGCGAACCGATGCTTCCCGATGAAGATGAAGTTGCCTGCGGGATGCGCTTACTGACCCGCGTGCTGGCAGCCTACCCGCGGGCCTTCGATCTGGTACTGGCCGATGCCCTCTATGCCACCGCTCCATTTTTCAACTTCCTGATCGACCGCGGCAAACATGCTCTGGTGGTTCTCAAAGACGAGCGCCGCCATCTGTATCAGGATGCAGCCGGCCTGTACGCCCACGTCCCAGCGCAGCGCGCCGAGCGTCGCGGTCGAGACTGCCAGTGGTGGGACTTTCCGAATCTGGTTTCCTGGCCGCAGGTGAAAACCCCGCTGCGCGTGGTACGGTCCTTGGAAACTTACTCCGTGCGCCGCCAACTGGATAAAACGGTCACCCAGGAAACCAGCGATTGGGTCTGGGTGACGACTTTACCGCCCCAGCAAGCGCCCACCGAGCGCATCGTCGCTTGGGGCCATCAAAGATCAAAGATGGGACATCGAGAACTTCGGCTTCAATGAACTGGTCAATGGTTGGGAAGCGGACCACATTTACAAACACGACGCCAAGGCCATCGAGGCATTCCTGTTGCTGATGTTCCTCGCCTACAACATCTTTCATGCCTTCATCGGCCTGAACCTCAAACCCCAACTACGCGACAGCAAGCCGGAGAAATACTGGGCTTGTCTAATCGCCGCCGAACTCTACCGTGACGTCGGAACCAGGACACGCAAGCGCGCTCCCTGATCTGCCTCCGCCTCTGCCCAACACCCGCCGTTCCCTGTCTTCAGCTATTTCTTGCCCCTGCCTCTTTGGCGCCTCCGCCACGCGTGTCTCCCACCGTCCTTCCTTACCCCTGCCAAGCCCCTCAATACCCAACCGGAACCTGCTCTAATCGCGCGATCCCTCCGAATTCCTTTCGATACCGTCGCTTGCCCGCACTCCACAACACCGGATGCGGAATCGCTGAAGGTTCCAGATTTCAGGAGTTTACCCAGAATTCTGGGGCGCTTGTCGCCAACCCATTTGCATTCAGCGTGTTGCTGTTTGCCAAAAGTGGCATCGCGCGATACTGCTCGATTGGCCCGGAAACCTCATTGACATATTGAAATCCGGGCCCGTGCGCCACCACCCGGGGCTAGGGACCGAGTAGTTCGCGGTTGTTCATTGTCAACAACATACAGCATGGCTGCGTGCGACCGGATGGGCGGAAAGCGAGTGCGGCACTCGGCTGCGTTCCGCAGGCCTGCATGGAAGGGGCCAGCCCGCCTTCTATGCTCGGCCCGTCACCTGCTGCGCCAAGTCCACCGCCACGGGATTCGGCGTACGGTCCTCACCACAACTCCTTGACTACTCTGGTTTGCAGGCCTCCGCCAAAAGATCTGAGCGGCTGAAGCTGGCGGGCGGTCGTACTTCTGCCTGGCGCAGCCGTGTGACCGGCCGGAGTCAACACCTCGCGCTGTCAAGGCGGTAGCTCTGCCAGATTCGCCCGCTGTTGCGAAAGTGGTGTGCTACGAAGTTGACCGGGATATAGCCGTGTGTTCAAGTAGTGAATCATGACGACACAGCATTCTGTTTCGAGGCGGCGCTACTCGGTTGGGACTCTCCAAAAGGGCCTTTCTGTCCTCGAAAAGCTCGAGAAGGCCGCGCGGCCTCTGAATATCGCGGAGCTTGCGGATGCCACCGGTGTACAGCGCAGCGCTGTATTCCGGCTGCTTTGTACCCTCGAGGAGCGGGGCTATGTGGAGCGGCTGAAGGACAAGCGATACTGTTCATTGCTGGTGCACCGCCGTGTTCTGCTTGGCTATTGCGCTCCGTTATCCGGCACAGCCTTCCGCACGGAAGTCCTTGGCAGCTTGCAGAGAGCGGCCGCCGAGTCGAAAGTCGATCTGATGGTGCTAGACAACGCGGAGGACGATCCGGACACAAGCTTGCGGAACGCTCAGATCCTGGTGAACGCCAAGGTCGATCTCGCCATGATTTTCCAACCCAACCAGTCGATCGGTCACGCCGTGGCCGACTGCTTCATGCAGGCCGCGATACCGCTCGTCACGATCGAAAGACCAATTCAGGGCGCGGTCTACTTCGGCGGCAATAATTACCAGGCCGGAAAACTGGCGGGGCAAGAACTGGGGCGCTTTGCTGTCAAACAGTGGCGTGGGAACTTCGACAGCCTGGTTCTGATCGAATCTCCGTCCGGCAGCACAAACGTCGAGGCGCGGGTGGCCGGCGTGCAGGTCGGAATCCGCGAAGTTCTCGGCAGCGTGGATGAATCTCACGTGGTCCACCTGTACGGCCACCTGCACGTAGAGTCCAGCCGTCAGGCGATGGAGGCTCTGTTGACCCGCCTGCCCCGCAAAGCGAGAACGAGGATGCTGATCTCCGGATTCAACGACCTCACGGCAGTCGGTGCTCTGCAGGCTATCCGTGCTGCAGGCCGCGAAAAGGATGTCGCCGTGGTCGGCCAGAACGCCACCGAGGAAGGCCGGCAGGAAATCTGTAACCCAGCGAGCCGTTTCATTGCCTCGATCGCCTACTTCCCCGAGCGGTACGGCTCCAAAATGCTGAGGCTGGCGCTGTCCATTTTGCACCACGAAGCCGTGCCGCCGGCCGTGTTCACCCAGCACGTGGTTATTGACTGCACGAATATCCACCAGTACTATCCCGAACCCTCGGGCGAGTGAGCGGACTACGCGGGGATGCGCAGCCGTGACCGGAGGATCGAGCCGTCAGCCGGGATCCGGATAAGATGCCCGGGGCTGGGCCGATCTTCGAGCACAAAGGCTACACCAGCACGACGGGCATCCAGTATGTGCCAGCCCTCCAGCGTTTCATTATGGGTCAGTGGGCCTACAAACCGTGGGGACCGTGGCGACTGTTCCATGCACAGGCGGGATGGGGACCGTCATTCTACTGTCCCAACTTCCCGGCAAAGTGGTTCGAGAACGGCGGCCGACGGATGTGGATCGTTGAAGCGGGCAACTATCGCGGACCCGAGGGCGGCTATAACTTCACCGTGCAGCAATTGGAATTGTTGGTCTGAACTATGCCTATAGCAAATCCGATCTGTGGCCGGACCCGGCCAACTTGGCAGTTGGTTTACTCCGAATCAGGTTGCCCCGGACATGCGTCTCGACAGCGATCAACCGGATGCCCGTGCTTGCGAAACGGTCTGCCCCCATGTCGCTTACCGCGCCCGGTTGAAACGTCAGCCAAGCCTACGCGGTACTCCCGGAAAGCAGTGTGGCCCAGCGGTGCGATGTTCAGACGCTGATGCAGAAAGACCGGCCACCATTCAGCAACCGGCCCTTCACCCACCTTGCCCATTTTGCAGGAGTTTCCCCATTTTTCTTTGCGTATGGCCCCTTCCATGCAAGCCTGCGGAACACGGGCGAGTGCCGCACTTGATTTCCGCCCATCCGGTCGCATGCAGCCATGCTGTATGTCATTGACAATGAACAAGCGTGAACTATTCGGTCCTTCGCCCCAGGTGGCGCACGGGCCGGGTTTTAAGACGTCAATGAGGTTTCCGGGTCAATCGAGCCGTATCGCGCGATGCTACTTCTCGCAATCGGCAACACGCTAAATGCAAATGGGTTGGCGACAAGCGCTCCAACATTCTGGGGAAACTCCTGGCCCATTTTGCAGGAGTTTCCCCACTTTTTGGGCCGTGTCTCTGTCCGCTGCCCACGGACTGCCGTTTTCCGAGTGCGGCGCTCGACCCGGTTCCGCCCGGGGCGTAAGGGCGGGCGACGTATCTTGTTGAAAAAGAGCGAACCGGTGTGTGACAGGCGAGGTCCGTGGGCCTTCTAATGGGCCTCAGGTGGCACTACGAGCTTCCTTGGAGCAGTCGAGTGCGGAAACTGCCGAGGCCACTTGTGGAAGACCTTAACACGCTGATTCTTCAGCCGTTGAGCATCTCGGCCCCCGTATTCTGGGTAAACTCCTGCCCATTTTGTTCTTGACAGTTGCCGGCAATCGGGTGTAATGATCTTCCGCACTACGTACCCATTGATGCTCAATAAGTGAACAAACAGTGAGGAGCGAATCAAGGCGAGATTTCATAAGAGGGCGCTGATCGAGCAAGCAGCAAGCAGGCGATCGGCTGACATTTCAGAGTGGTGGGCGCCGCTTGGGCAGGCGTTACTTTGTCACTGTTGCGAGGCCGGACCACAAGAATCTAGCAGTCGGCGCTAAACGCCTGACACAAAGGAACTTACAGCAGATTCTGCGTTTGCCGCCGCGTGCCGTGTGACTTGT
>JBEKDV010000043.1:0-31342 GCA_050014175.1 Candidatus Solibacter sp.
GTTCGACCGCCGCCTTGCAGAGGTTTCCGAAGAAGAAGTCGATGAAGAGACCACTGCCCGCATCCAGGCCGCCGAAGCCGAACCAGGGGAGAGCATCTCCCACGGGGAATTGAAGCAGCAGCTGCGTCTGTGAAGAGGTTCCGGGTGTTTTATTCTTCCCGGCCCTCTACTTTCTCATCAACCAGACTTCCGCCACTTGCAGCCCGCGCCCCGCATCGCCCAGGCCGGCTTCGCGATACCACTTCAGATGCAGTTCGCCTTTGGCGGTAGCTTCGCGCGGAATGTCGAACTCCAGCGGCTTGAAAGGAACCGGACGCGCCAGCAAGGGATGAATTTCGATTCCATCGCCGGCCGCCAGGCGGATCTTCGGACGCGTGGCATCCCCGGCATACACGACGCGGATTTTGTATTGCGCACCGCGGTCCAGATCGGTATACGCCATTTCGAGCGGCGCGTCGTACAGCGCTTCGGCGTCGTCCCACCAGGAGCGCGGCTGGTTGAGCAGCGATCCGCCGAGGTTGCGGATGGCGAACCCCACCATGGAGGACTCGAAGTAAGCCGGATCCTTGCCGAACCCCGGCCCACGCACCAGGTGCGGCTGGCGCGCCAGGTTTCCCAGGTCGTCATAGAACCCGCCGGGGCCCGGATTCGTCCAGTTGACCATCTCGTCGATGGCCGCCGACCGCTCGCGCTCGTCCACCAGTTTGCGGATCTCGGCAAATCGCGTCACCAGCCAGCCGCGGTTGTTCAGCGGCAGGTCGATGGTGTCCAGGTTGGCGCCGCGATCCGTCGCGATCGCCCGGTACCGGGAGACGCTCAACTGCATGCGAATGCTCTGGAATAGCGCCTCGGCCAGCTCGAAGACGCGGGCTCTGGCCCACTGCGCCACGGGGTGCGTCAGCGCGCGTTTGAGGGTCGCTTCGGCCTCGTCCATGGCCGTCAGGCTGCCCACTCTCGGCGTTTCGCGAAGGCGGTCCATGGCCTCGCTTTCCAACTGCGATTCGTGGAGCAGCCGCGCCCGCAGGTAATAATCGTAGTAAGCGCGATAGAGCGCCTGCTGAAACCGCCAGTTGCCCGTCACCTGCGGCGGCGCGCCGCGCTCCATCGCCTGGAACTGCTCTAGCGTGGTATCCACCCCGGCATTGGCCGCCAGCGGTCCCACCCAGTTGCGCTCCAGCGCCAGCAAGCCCTGGGCGAAACCGTCCGCCATGCGTTCGCCGATGAAGTAGCGGCCGAATTCGCGCAGAATGTCCACCACCAGGGTGTCCGGGTTCCATCCCAGGCTGCTCCACACGAACTTGTTGACGTCGTCGTTGGATCCCTCGGAGTAAGTCGAAAATCCCACCGCGTATTTCTCGTAAGCGTGGAAGATCTGCGCTTCCTGAGTTGGCCGCGGGTTAATTACTTCGCGCCCCTCGGTGGTGGCAAAGGCGAGGTCCCAATCCGGCACCGGATACTGGCTGTGCCGCGAGTGGGTGATGTCCGGATACCGCCGGATGGGATACAGGGCGGGAAGTTGGGCGCGCAACTCGGGCAGCGGAATGCGCACCTGCGGGCCGTAGACCACGCCGCTCAGCCACGCCGGCTGCTGCCGCACGATGTCCAGCCACTGGTTCATCCACGGCGTGGAGAAGCCTTGCGGCGACATCCACATTTGCGCCTTGGGATGGAATTTGTGCAGCGATGCGGTTTGCTTCTCCAGGAGCGCCATCAGCAATTTCGGCTCGGCGTCGCCCGGATCGCCGCCCGGCACGAACACCGCATCGATGCGCGGCAGGCGGCGGAAGACCTCGGCCCACTCGTTGAGCGCAAATTCCACGGTGGCGGGATTGGCATAATCCTTGTCCATCGCCGGATACCAGATCCACACATCCAGGCCGTATTCGGCGCAGATTCGTGAAATCTCCACCATCATCTCGATCTTCGGCAGCGGAAAATGCGGGCTGTCGGCGTCATCGTCCGACCGCGGCGGAATCAATTCGATGGCATTGGTGCCGAAGACGGCGAGGTCGCGGATGTACTGTTCGAATTGCGCCGGCGTCCACCCGTCGTAGGTATTCACCTTCGGCCGGTAGCCGAGCTGATGGCCGCGCAGCGGGTATCGCGGCGCCGTCGAAACCTGGAGCGTATCTTCCACTTCCAGGACCTGCCGTTCCATGCGCAGGTGGCGCAGCAAATAGCCCGCGCCGAAAAGCGTGCCACGGGCGTCGTTGCCCGCGATCACCACGCCATTGGCGCCGGCCTTGACGCGGTAGCCATCCGCTCCCGGGACCGGCGCCGGCAGCCCGCTGGCGCGCGAGCCGAGCTCCGCCTGCGTCCCCAGCGCGATCGCCGGCCGCCCGTCGGCGGGCGCGGTACTGGTCACTTCGAGGCGCAATTGCGTCCGTTTCGCGATCTCCTCCGAGAGCATTTGCGCGGCCTTCTTTTCGGGTGCCGGAGCGCCCTGCGGCACCAGAATTACCGCCTTGCCGAGATCCGCGGCAACCGAGGCGGAAGCGCTCAGTGCCAGCGCCGCGATCGTTTTCCAAAAGTACATTGCCAAGTCCTCCAGAATCGGTGGCCGCGCGGTGGGTTTATCTGTCCTGTCCGGACACCATCGACAATAACTCTTCCAGGGAAAGAAAATTGGGCACGATGCGGTCGGCGCCGGCCCTGGCGAGGCGCTGTTGCTTCCAGGTATCGATCTCCAGGCACGCCGGTTCGTGGGTGGCGATTCCCACGGCCGTTCCGCCGGCCTTTTTGACTTCTTCGATCTCCACGTATCCATCGCCAAAGGCGATCAGTTCCTCTGGCCGGCAGTCCGCCGAGGAGAGAATCCGCCGCACCAGGAGCGCCTTCGAAAAACTGAAATCGTCGCGCGCCCCGTAAATCCGCTCTGCAAAAAAACCATCCACACCCAGCAACCGCGCTTCCTCCACCACGTCCGCGTGGTCCGTTCCGCTCGCCAGGTAGAGACACAGGCCGCGAGCGCGCAGCGCTTCCAGGAACGGTCGCGCCCCGGGAACCAGCAGGTGGTCCGGATGGATGCGTCCGCTGCGCAGGCCTTCCAGCCGGTCCGCAATTTCCTCCAGCAGCCGGCGCAGGTATTCGCGCTTATAGCCGAGCGGCGTCAGCGGCCGCCCGCCGCGCTCCGCCACCTGCTGGTGCAGCGCCTCCATCTGGTAAATCGTGTCCTTGCCGGTGAGCCGGAACACGCTTTCTTCCACCATGGAGCGGATCAGCGCGGGATCCTCGGATCCGGAGCATTCCCGCAGGATCTCCACCATCATCGGAACCATCACCTGCTGCCATCCCGTGCGGATCAGAGACAGCGTTCCGTCAAAGTCGAAGAGCGCCACGCGGGCATTCTCGGGTCTCACCATGGGCACACAGTCATAAACCGCGATTATATTGACATGCGGCGATCAAGGCAAATTCGCCGCACCTCTCCTCCCCACCCGCCACGCAAATGAGTGAAAATGTCCCCATGAGCAAACCAGTCAAAGCTGTCCCCGAGGGGTATCATTCCGTCACGCCGTACCTTGTCGTCGCAGGCGCCGAAAAGCTGATCGACTTCCTGAAAGCCGCCTTCGGCGCGCAAGAAGGCGTCCGTATGGTCCAGCCCGACGGCAGCATCGGCCACACCGAACTGCGCATCGGCGATTCCTTCATCATGCTGTCGGAGGCACGCGGCCCATGGAAGGCCATGCCCGCCATGCTGTACCTGTACCTGGAGGATGTGGACGCCGCCTATGCCCGCGCGCTGGCCGCCGGCGCGACCTCGATTGCGGAGCCGAAGGACCAGTTCTACGGCGACCGCAGCGGCGGTGTCCAGGATATGTGCGGAAATCTCTGGTGGGTGGGCGCCCGCATCGAGGACCTCTCGGAGGAAGAGCTGATGCGCCGCCACGCCGCCGCCCGCGCCGGCCACTAGCCCCGGTCTCGCCATTGCCCAGTTCGCGCGCGATGAAGTACTCGATCAAACGCCGGTAGATATCGTCGATGACCGCGCCATCGAGGCCTTCGCGCTCTGCCCACTGCCGCCTCCCGGCCAGCATGGCCGCCGTGGGCTGCGCTGGTCTTAAATCGTGCGGCCGCCTCCACGTATCGGGCGCGTTGCCCGATGCGCTCAATGTTTTCCCGGCCGATCCGGTCGATTTCCTGTCGGACCTCTTGTAAGGAATTGCAATCTTCGCTCGATGCCCTGGAGCCTTCAATATAATGGGATTTGCTCCTCGCGATTAGCGCTACTTTTACCGCCGAAGCCATCCAGCCCGGTTTGGCCTTCTGGATGCGCGAATTGGGACTCCCCGCCGAGGTCCGCTTCGCCCCCTATAATCAGGTTTTCCAGGAACTGCTCGATCCCGCGGGACTGCTCGCCCGCAATACCGGCGGCGTCAACGTGGTCCTCGTCCGCTTCGACGATTGGCCCGCCGGACAAGCCGCGGTCGCCGAATTCGTCGATGCCGTGCGCGCCGCGGCCGGGCGCATGGCGGTCCCGCTGATCGTCGTCCTGTGCCCCGGCGCCGTGCAATTCGACGACGAGGTGCGCCAGGGCGTCGCCGGCCTGCCTTCCGTCTATCTGCTCACCGCCGGCGACATCGCCGCCCGCTACCCCGTGGCCGAAGTGCACGATCCCCACGGCAACGAATTGGGACGCGTTCCTTACACCCCGCTCTATTTCGTGGCCCTGGCCACGGCGCTGGCGCGTAAGATTCACGCCATCGCCGCGCCGCCCTTCAAAACCATCGCGCTCGATTGCGACGACACCCTGTGGGCCGGCATCTGCGGCGAGGACGGTCCCGAGGGCGTGGTCCTCGACCCGCCGCGCCGCGCGCTCCAGGAGTTCATGGCCCAGCGCCGCCGGGAGGGCATGCTGCTTGCCCTCTGCAGCAAGAATAACGAGGAGGATGTCGCCGCCACCTTCCGCGCGCATCCCGAGATGGCGCTCGCGCCCGGCGATTTCGTGGCGCAGCGCGTCAACTGGGATTCCAAAGCCGGCAACCTCGCCTCCCTGGCCGAAGAGCTGGATCTCGGCCTCGAAACCTTCATCCTGGTGGACGACAATCCCAAGGAGGTGCAGGAGGTGCAAACTGGCGCTCCGCAGGTGCTGGCGCTGCTCCTGCCCCCGCGAGCCGAAGAGATCCCCGATTTCCTGGCGCACGTCTGGGCCTTCGACCGCGCGCGCGTCACCGCGGAGGATCGCCGCCGCGGCGAGATGTATGCCCAACGGGCCGAACGGGCGCGCGCCGCGCGTTCCTCCCCCAGCCTGGAGGATTTCCTGGCGTCGCTCGCTCTCGATGTCAAAATCGCGCCCGTGGAGCCCGCGCAGTTGGACCGCGTGGCGCAACTCACCCAGCGCACCAACCAGATGAACGCCACCTGCATCCGGCGCACCGCCGCGGAGATCCAGCGCCTGCCCGAGGAGTGCCTCACCGTCCACGTCACCGACCGCTTTGGCAGCTATGGCCTCACCGGCGTCATCCTCTTTCGCGTGGCGGCGCCGGCGCTGGTGGTGGACACGTTCCTGCTCAGTTGCCGCGCACTGGGCCGCGGCGTGGAGCATCGCATGGTGGCGCGTCTGGGCGAGATCGCCGTGGAACGCGGCCTGGAAACCGTCGAGATCCCGTTCGTGGCCGCGCAGCGCAACCGGCCCGCGCTCCTCTTCCTGGAATCGCTCGGCGCGGTGGCCGGCGAGGGGCTCTTCCGGCTGGCTGCCGCGAACGCCGCCGGCTTGCGGTACCACCCCTCCGCGGGGCAACCCGCCGGCCCGCTCGCCACCGATCCGGCCCCGTTGGCGCCCCCGCCCCACGCCAGGGCGGACTATGCGCGCATTGCCCGCGACCTCCGCACGCCGGAACAAATCTTCGCCGCCCTGCGCGCCACCTCCCGCCGCCGCACCTCGCTCCGCGCCATCGATGCCCCGCGCACCGCGCTGGAGCGCGACCTGGTAGCCCTGTGGACCGAGCTGCTCAACGTGGAAGCCGTCGGCATTCACGAGAATTTCTTCGAGCTGGGCGGCCACTCGCTGCTCGCCGTCCAACTGCTCTCGCGCGTGCGCCAGATCTACGGAGTGGATCTCTCGCTGGAGGTGGTCTACTCTGGTGAGTTCATGGTGGCGGAGCTGGCCAAGGCGATCGAGCTCAAGGAAATCGAACAGGCCGGCGGGGACTATCGCGAGTTGATCGAGGAACTCGAGGGCCTGAGCGACGCCGAGGTTCACGCCCTCCTGGCCGAAGAGCAGGATGCCACATAACGCATGCGTATCCTGTTAACCGCCAACGCCAGCTACGTGCCGCCGCGCGGCGGCGCCACGCGCAGCAACCTCATCTGGATGGACCAGATGGCCGGTGCGGGACACCGATGCCGCATCGTCTGCGGGGCTTCCGGCGAGGGCGCCGAGCTGCGCTTTCACGCCTCCATCGCCGTGTTCGCCGTGGAAGATCCCTCGCGCCGCATACAGGTGCTGCGCCAGCAGATTCGCGAGTTCCAGCCCGATTGGGTGCTGGTATCGAGCGAAGATCTGGGACACGGACTGCTGCGCGAAGCCCGCCATTCGGCCCACGGGCGCGTGGTGTACCTGGCCCACACGCCGCAGTTTTTCCCCTTCGGCCCGGCCAGTTGGAATCCCGACCGCGAAGCCGCCGCGCTGGCAGCCGGGGCCGCCGGAGTGGTGGCCATCGGGCATCACATGGCGAACTACATCGCGCGCTGGCTGGGGCGCCCGGCGGTGGTGATTCATCCGCCCATTTACGGCGAAGGGCCGTTCGCCGATTACGGCAATTTCGCTCGCGGCCTGGTCACCATGATGAATCCGTGCGCCGTCAAGGGACTGCCCATCTTTCTGGAAACCGCCGCGCGCCTCCCGGAAATCGAATTCGGCGTGGTGCCCGGATGGGGCACCACCGCCGACGACCGCCACGCCCTGGAGCGCCTGCCCAACGTGCGCTTCCTGCCCAACCCGCGCCATATCGATGAGGTGCTGGCGCGTACCCGCCTGCTGCTCATGCCGTCGCTGTGGCACGAGGGCTTCGGGCTGATCGTCATGGAAAGCATGCTGCGCGGCATTCCCGTGGTGGCCAGCGATTCCGGCGGCCTGGTGGAGGCCAAGCACGGCACCGGGTACGTCATCCCGGTGAACACCATCGAGCGCTATCAGCCGGTGTTCGATGAGCACGCCATGCCGCGCCCCGTGGTGCGCGAAAACGATGCCGCGCCCTGGGTGGCCGCGGTGCGCGAACTGCTCACCGATCGCGCGGCCTACCAGGGGGAATCGGCGGCCTCGCGGGCGGCGGCCGAGCGCTTCGTCGCCGGGTTGGACGCGGCCGAGCTGGAGCGCTATCTGACATCGCTCCAGGCCCGCCCCGACGCGCCGCCCGGCCACGCCACCATCGAATCCCTCTCACCCGAAAGGCGCGCCCTCCTTCTGGAGCGCCTGCGCAAACGCAAGAGGGCGGGATAAATGGGCATCCTGCGGGAATGGTGGGGCGGACCCCCTGGTCCGCAGCCGACGCCTCGTCGGCCTCTTGCATTTATCCGGGAACTCGACTCCCCCAGCGAGAAGCGGGACGAGGGCGTCCTGGCCCAGAGGGCACCCCGACCAGGGGGTCCACCCCACCATGGCTGACATGATGCGCATCCTGCTGGCACAGAACTCGCTCTACTACCCGGCCCACGGCGGCGGCGATAAATCCAACCGCCTGCTGGTCGAAGCTCTGGCCGCGCGCGGCCATGAGTGCCGCGTGGTGGCGCGCATCAGTGTCTTCGGCGACGCCGGGCACACGCAATATCTCGAATCCCTGGCGGCGCGCGGCGTCACGCACCAGTCGTCCGCGGACGGCGTGGTGGTGTTCGAGCGCGCGGGCGTCGAGGTGCACGTGGTCACCCACGGCAATCTCCGCGCGCATTTCGCCGCCCAGGCGGAGGCGTTCGCTCCCGATGTCATCCTGGCGTCCACCGACGACCCCGCCCAGTTGCTGCTCGAAGTAGCGCTGCGCCACGCCACCGCGCGCGTCGTCTACCTGGCGCGCGCCACTCTGGCCCTCCCTTTCGGCCCCGATTGCGCGTTCCCCAGCGAAGCCAAGACGGAGCGCATTCGCGCCTGCGACGCCGTGGCCGCCGTCAGCCAGTACGTGGCGGACTACATTCGCAAGTACGCCGGTATCGATGCCGTGCACGTGCCCATTTCCCTCGTGGAGCCCGAAGACTGGCCGCTGCTGGGCCGCTTCGATAACGAGTTCGTGACCTTCGTCAATCCCTGCGCCGTGAAGGGCATCGCCATTTTTCTGGCGCTGGCCGACGCTTTTCCCGGGACGGCGTTTGCCGCCGTGCCCACCTGGGGCACCAACCGGCAGGATCGCGCGGCGCTCGGAGCGCGGCCCAACGTGCGCCTGCTGGCGCCCGTCGACGACATCAACCTTCTATTGGCGCGCACGCGCGTGCTGCTCGTGCCGTCCCTTTGGGCGGAGGCGCGATCGCGCATCGTGCTGGAAGCGCTGCTGCGCGGCGTGCCGGTGATGGCGGCCCATGTCGGCGGCATTCCCGAGGCCATGATGGGTGTCCCGTACCTCTTGCCCGTGCGCCCGATCGTAAAGTACGAAATGCGCCTCGACGAGCAGATGGTCCCCGTGGCGGATGTGCCGGCGCAGGACATCGATCCGTGGCGCGATGCCCTGGCGCGTCTCGTGGCCGATCGCGCGCATTACGAAGAGATCTCGCGCCAATCGCGCGGCACAGCGCTGGAGTACGCGAAGCAACTTGATGCCGCCCCTTTCGAAAAACTCCTGCTGGGCGGGAAGAAGCAGGCCGTGCGCGTCCCGGCCCAACCCGCCCGGCCCAACCTGGAAACGCTCTCGCCGGAGAAACGCAAGCTCCTGGCGCTGCGTCTGCGCAAGCAGTCGCTGCCCGCCGCCTGGTTCCCCAACGCCGCCACGGCGGACGCCCCGCGACTCTTCTGCTTCCCCCACGCCGGCGGCGGGGCCGGCCAACCGCTGGCTCTATCCGGCTGGACGGCCGTCTCGGTGCGCCTGCCGGGCCGCGAATCGCGCCTCGCCGAAGCGCCCTTCGAACGCATGGGCCCGCTGGTGGCCGCGCTGGCCGATCACATCGATTGCTATCTCGACCGCACTTTCGCGTTTTTCGGCCACAGCATGGGGGCCGTGGTGGCCTTTGAGCTGGCGCGCGAACTGCGCCGCCGCTCGCGTCCCTTGCCCACTATGCTGATCGCTTCCGGCGCGCGCGCGCCGCAGTTCCGCCGAAATCACGTGCCGCCGGGAGCGCCTTCGCGCGAGGCCTTCATCGGGGAACTGCGCCGCCTCGAAGGCATCCCCGCGGAAGTGCTCGGCGACGCGGCGCTGATGCGCGCCATCCTGCCCGCGCTGGAAGCCGACGCCGCCCTGTATCGCAACTACGCCTACGCGGAAGATGCGCCGCTGCCCATTCCCGTGCGCGCCTACGGCGGCGCGGACGATCCCAACGTGCGCCGCGAGCATCTCGACGGATGGGCGGAGCAGACCACCGCGTCTTTCTCTGTGCGCGTCTTCCCGGGGGGACATTTCTATCTGAACACGGCGCGCGAGCCGTTTCTCGCAGCGCTGGAAGAGGATCTGGAGATCGATCTGAAATGCTGAAACCCGATGAGGTCCACATCTGGCGAGTGCGCCTGAATCGCGGCCAGGGGTCGCCGCCCACTGCCGAAGAGGCGGAGCGCGCCGCGCGCTTCGCCACGCCGGTGCTGCGCCGCCGCTACCTGCGCGCCCACGCGGCATTGCGCGCCATCCTGGGAAGTGTCACCTCCGCGCCGCTCGACTTTGCACTGCACGAAAAGGGAAAGCCGTACCTGGTCTCGGCGCCGGAGATCCGCTTCAACCTGGCGCATTCGGGCGAAATGGCGCTGGTGGCGGTGGCGTTGAACCTGGAGGTGGGCGTGGATATCGAGCGCGTCCGTCCGCTGCCCGAGTACGCGGCGATTGCGCAGCGCTACTTTCCGGCAGGCTACACCACGCCCTCCAGCGTGCGTGAGTTCTTCCGCCACTGGACGCGCTTCGAAGCGCTGCTCAAGGCGCACGGAGCGGGACTCTACGGCGCCGGCGCCGCGCCCCCGGGCGTTTGGAGCGTGACCGAGATCGACGCCGGCCCAAGGTTCGCCGCCGCCCTGGCAGTGGAAGGCCCGCTCCTGCCTGTTAGAGTTTTCGAGTGGGTGGCATAAGGCTCCGCCTTGTGCATCCGAGCGCAGCTCGGACCGTCGCTTTATTGGCAAGATGCACAAGGCGGAGCCTTATGCCACAGAGAGAAGACACATGAAAATTGTAGTGCTTGACGGGTACTGTGTGAATCCGGGAGATCTCTCCTGGGACGCGTTGCGCGCGTTCGGCGAGGTGGTGGTCTACGACCGCACATCCGCCTCCGAAGCCGCCGCGCGCGCTCACGGCGCCGACGCCGTGCTCCTCAACAAGACGCCGCTCAGCGCCGACACTCTGGCGCAACTGCCGGAACTGGAATACATCGGCGTCCTGGCCACCGGCTATAACGTGGTCGATGTGGACGCCGCGCGGGGGCAGGGAATCACCGTCACCAACATCCCCACATACGGCACCGCCTCGGTGGCGCAGTTCGTCTTCGCCCTCCTGCTGGAGTTGTGCCACAACGTGAAGCTCCACTCCGACGCGGTGCGCGCCGGCGAGTGGTCGCGCCATGCCGATTGGTCGTTCTCGAAATCGCCGCTGGTCGAACTCGCGGGCAAGACGATGGGCGTGATCGGCTTCGGCCGCATCGGCCGCGCCGTGGGGCGCATCGCCGACGCCATGGGCATGCGCGTCCTCGCCAACGATACGTACAAAGGCGATCCCCCCGCCTACGAGGGCTTCCGCTGGGCCGCGTTCGACGAACTGCTCCGTGAAAGCGACGTGGTGAGCCTGCATTCGCCCCTGTTTCCCGAGACGAAGGGCATGATCCACGCGGGCACGCTCGCGCTCATGAAACCTTCGGCGTTTTTGATCAATACGTCGCGCGGCGCGCTGGTGGTGGATCGGGATTTGGCCGACGCGCTCAACTCGGGGCGCCTGGCCGGAGCGGGGTTGGACGTGCTTACCGTGGAGCCTCCGGCGGAGACCAACCCGCTGCTCGCGGCGCGCAACTGTCTGGTGACGCCGCACATCGCCTGGGCGACTCACGAGGCGCGCGCGCGCCTCATGGATGCCGTCATCGCCAACATTTCCGGCTTTCTGAACGGAAATCCACGGAATGTGATAAAGTAGCGCTCAAATAGCGGTAACGAAAACCCATGGATCGACGAAACTTTTTTATCGCCACGGCGGCTGCGGCAGCCGCCTCCAATACCGTTTTTGGCAGCCCCAACGATACCATTCGCGTCGCCACCATTGGCCTGCGCGGCCGCGGTAAAGACCACATCAAGGAAATCACCGGCCAGCCCAATGTCGAGTTGGTGGCGCTCTGCGACATCGACCAAAAGGTGCTGGACGCCGCCGCGGGCAACGTCGAAACCATCACCAAAAAGAAGCCCGCGATCTACACGGACTACCGCAAGCTGCTGGAAGACAAGTCGATCGACGCCATCTCCATCGCCACCCCCAACCACTGGCACGCGCTCATGACCATCGACGCCTGCCGCGCCGGCAAGGATGTCTACGTCGAGAAGCCGTGCACGCACAATATCTTCGAGGCCAAGCAGATTGTGGCGGCGGCGCGCAAGTACAACCGGATGGTGCAGCAGGGCAGCCAGAGCCGTTCGTCGGTGGCGTTGCAAGATGGCGTCCAAAAGATGCGCGAAGGCCTGATCGGCGATATCTACCTCTCGCGCGGCCTGTGCTACAAGTGGCGCGACACCATCGGCACCAAGGCGGTGAGCGATCCGCCTTCCTATGTGGATTACGACCTGTGGCAGGGTCCGGCGCAGAAGGTGCCGTTCAAGGAAAATCGCTTCCACTACAACTGGCACTGGTATTGGGCCTACGGCAACGGCGACCTGGGCAACCAGGGCATTCACGAAGTCGATATCGCGCGCTGGGGCCTGGGCGTGAAGTTCCCCACCAAGGCCACCGCCATCGGCGGCAAGTTCATGTTCGACGACGACCAGGAAACGCCCAACACCCTCAACTGCGCGTTCGAATTCAACGAAAACGGCAGGAAGCAGATGATGGAATTCGAGGTGCGCCACTGGATGAGCAACCACGAAGCCGGCATCGGCGAGGGCGGCAGGGACGCCAACACCATCGGCAACGTCTTCTACGGCTCCAAGGGCTACCTGGCCATCGCGGGCTACAGCAAGTACAGCACCTTCCTGGGCAGGAACGGCGAGCCCGGACCCACCATGACCAAGGGCGGCAGCCACTTCGCCAATTTCTTCGAGGCCGTGCGCAACCGCAGG
Source organism: Candidatus Solibacter sp. (assembly GCA_050014175.1). Lineage (GTDB taxonomy): Bacteria > Acidobacteriota > Terriglobia > Bryobacterales > Bryobacteraceae > Solibacter. The sequence goes on from JBEKDV010000043.1 coordinate 12,365, forward strand.
AAGGAAACGCTGACGGCGGAGGTCGAGGAAGGCGCCGCGTCCACCGTGCTGGTGCACCTGGCCAACATCTCGTATCGCCTGGGCCGGACCGTCAATTTCGATCCCAAGACCATGACCATCACGGGCGACAAGGAAGCGGCTGCGATGATGACGCGCGACTACCGCAAGCCGTTCGTAGTGCCCGAGAAAGTCTGATCAGAGCCGCGACCGTTAGGGAGCGGTACCAATAGAGTCACCCTTTATGCCACTACTCATCGATCGCCGCACCTTCCTGGCGGCGCCGTTCTTCGTCAGGAACCTGATTTCCGCGCCACCCAGCGGCCAATTCCGCCTCGGTGCTTTCGGCGCCAGCAACATGGCGTATTTCACCATCGATGGCGTGGCGCGCCATCCCAAAGCGAAACTGATCTGTGTGGCCGAGGTGGATTCGGCCAGGCTGGGTCAGCTCAAGGCGAAGTATCCCGACCCGCGCGTGTATCAGGACTGGCGCCAGATGCTGGCCAAGGAACACCGCAACCTCGATGCCGTCTGCGTGGGCACGCCCGACCACATGCACGCGCCCATGGCCATGAGCGCCATGCGCCTCGGGCTCCACGTCTATCAGCAGAAGCCCATGGCTCACTGCGTCCACGAAGTCCACATGCTCACCGCCATGGCGCACAAGAAAAATCTGGTCACCCAGATGGGCATCCAGATTCATTCCGCCCGAGAGTACAAAACCGCCGTCCAGTTGATCCAAACGGGCGCCATCGGCAAGATCAAGGAAGTGCATTCGTTCAGCGAGAAGAAGTGGGGCGATTCCGACCTGCTGCCCGATCGCACCGATCCCGTGCCCGCGACGTTCAACTGGGATCACTGGATCGGCGTAGCGCAGCCGCGTCCCTTTATCCGCGACGTCTATCATCCGGAGAACTGGCGCAAGCGGATTGATTTCGGCACGGCCACCTTCGGCGACATGGGATGCCACATACTCGACCCCGTATTCGGCGCGCTGGGTCTGGCCGCGCCGCTCTCGGTCCGCTCCGAAGGCGCCGCGCCGAACGGGCAGAGTTGGGCGCTGCATTCGGTGATCCACTACGTTTTCCCGGGGACCGCGGTGACCGAGGGTAAGACCGTGCCCATCACCTGGTACGATGGCCAGGCCCGCCCGCCCGAGGAAATTCAGGCGCTCGTGGCGCCGCGCAGACTGCCCGGCCAGGGCTCGCTCTTCATCGGCACCAAGGGCGTGATGCTGCTGCCGCACATCGCCATGCCGGTGCTGCTGCCGGAAGATCAGTTCAAGGGCTTTCCCATGCCGCAGAACGAAAGCGCCAACCACTATTTCCAGTTCGTGGAAGCGGTCATGGGCAACGGCAAGACCACCACCAGCTTCGACTATTCCGGTCCGCTGACCGAGGCCGTGCTGCTCGGTCCGCTGGCCACGCGCTTCCCCAAGACCACGCTGGAGTGGAGCTCCGCCAAGCTGAAATTCGGCAACTCGCCGGAAGCCAACCACTTCGTCCGCACCAAGTACCGCGAGGGCTGGAAGGTAAAAGGACTGTAGGGCCGGTCGCGTGAGTTGCCCGACAGTCCATCCCTACTGGGCCGGCCCCAGAGTCATGGCCAGGACCACCACGTTCGGACTTCCGGGCAGACTGACCTGGCTGACGGTTTTATCCGTACTCAGATTGAAGGAATAGCCGTAAAGGTCGAACGGCCGGCCATCCTTTCCGCCAGCGCTAGTTACCCTGTATTGCATCTGTAGCGCAACGCTCTCGCCGGCGTAGTGCTGGGGTGAATACCAGTCGCTCACGCTTTGGCTGAAAGTTGACGATGTGCCGTCCGTATACTTCACCGTGAATGTCTGGGAGACCTGGCCGCCGTTGATGCCGATCGCCAGGACGCCCAGCCTCCCGAATTGCCCGGCGGGCAGCGCAACCGTTTTACCGGTGACCGCATTCAGGGAGTTCGCTGGCCCGAACGTGAAGGTCGCCCCGTTCCACACTTGCGTCGCCCCCAGCAAAACCGCTGAGCAGGCAGCCCCGGTTCCGTCAACTCCGCCGTTAGGGGAGAATGTCGTCCCGTCGGTATAGATGCCGGTAATGTTGTAGGCGGACGTGAGATCCACGCTCGCGCTGCCCGCCGCCTTGCCGACCGGAATGAATACCTGGGGCGCGGATTGGATCCCGTTCAAGGTAATCGCGACGGCAGCGTCGCCACTCGGAAGGCTCGGCACGTAGAGGTTGATCTGGTAAAGGCCAGGGCCGTTGATGCCGGCATACTGTACCGTTGCCGCCGCCCCTCCGATGGTCACTTGAATGTCTGAGGCCAGAGGCGCGGCTTGTGGGATTTGCCCTTCGGGATATGGCGGCGTGGTCGCACCCAGGCCGGTCACCCAGAACGTCATGATCTCACCAGGCACCGCAGGACGGGTCGAAGGCGCCAGGTATCCCGCTGGGCCGATGAACCCGCTGGCGACGGTTGCAATGGCGTAATGGCTGTTGGAGTAAGTGAAGATCCCCGGAGATGCCGCAGCCTTTGCCACGCTGAGCACATTGCTCTGCCCGTTGGAGGTTGTCACCTGCACTGAGACGATGCCAACCGTGGTGTCGCCCGGCGCCACCGCGTTGATCTGCGATGGGCTGATGTAATAGACGTACGCTTTCTTGCCATTCACCGTGACGCTGACTCCGTCGAGCGCCGTCGGCAGCGAGTTTCCGTTGAAGTCCGAACCGGCCCAGGTCCGGCCGTTGGGCGTATTCGGAGCAAGGTTGCTTCCCGCGATGGCGATCCAGGTTCCGGAAGCGATCCCGGGTTGAAAGCTCGCGCCATTCAGAACGCTGGTAATCGATGGGCCCGACGATCCCGCGGCCTGGACCGTCATGTTAAACGTTGCCGGACCGGCGCCCGCCGGGGCGCTCCACACCCTGACCTGCACCTGGTCGCCAGGTTGCAGCACGTACCCGAATTGCCCATACGCCCCCTGGAAGCCGGCCACCGTGATCTGCGAGTCCGTCCATGACGTAACGACGAGACTGACCGTGTCGGCCCCGGTATTGCTCCGTAGTCCGGCGCCCCAGTTTAGCGTCGTGTCCTCTATCTCCAGGTACGCCGAATCGCCGATGTAGGGCAGTTGCGATCCGAAACCCGACCCGGTGATGGTGATGGTCTGGTTCTGCTGTGGCAGAATCTGGCTCACGGACGTAACGACGAGCGGCGCGGTCAGGGTGATCGGCCCGGCGCTGGAAACCAGCATGTTATTCGTCTTGTCCGACTCGACCACTTCGTTCCCGGCGTCGGCGATCGCAGCCAAATAGTACACACCTGGCGCCACAGTGGCGGGTATCCCTATATCGCCGCCGCAACTCCACGAAGCGTTAACAGCGATGCTATCCGTCGCGCAACCATACCCGGTGTCGATATCGTTCGTAGTAACGTTAGGGTTCTTTGAGAGATAAAATCCGAACCAGAAGTGGCCCGCCGCCGCGGTGCCCCGGTTCACCAACGTCGCGCTCCCCGTGATCTTGGCGCCGATCATTCCGGTAGTGGCCGCGGTGAAGGCCGTAACGACGAGGTCCGGGAGACTCGCCCCTGCCGCTTGAGCCACGGTGAATGTCTGCCCGCCGATGGTGAGCGCGCCAGTGCGCGCGGAACTGGTGTTATTGGAGGCGACGGTATAAGTCACTGTACCGTTGCCCGTTCCGGAGGCCCCCGATTGGATGGTGATCCAGCTTACGCCGCTGGATGCGGTCCAGGCGCAACCGGAGCCCGACATGACTCCCACCGACCCGTTCCCCCCGCCGGCGCCAATCGTCTGCGATGTTCCGCTCAGCGAGTAGGAACATCCGGCCGCTTGAGCGACAGTTAATGTCTGCCCGCCGATGGTGAGCGCGCCAGTTCGCGCGGAGGGGCCGGTATTGACGGCGACGGCATACGTTACCGTGCCGTTGCCCGACCCGGAGGCCCCCGATTGGATGGTGATCCAGTTTACGCCGCTGGATGCGGTCCAGGTGCAACCGGAAGTAGCGGTGACGCTCACCGATCCGTTCCCCCCACTGGGGTCGATGTTCTGCGCCGTCGGGCTCAGCGAGTAGGAACACGTGGCGCGGAGGATGTTGAACGGCACGCTGCCGAACATCTGATTGTTGATGGTGATCTTCGCGGTCCACCTCCCGACCAGGTTTGCAGGTGCGGCGCCGGCGATCACCAGCGGCAAGGAGGTGAAGCAATAGTTCCCGGCGGCGGAGAGCGGATCCCAAATTGAGCCCCCGGCGGTATATACCTGTCCTGTCGGCGTATCGAATTCAACGGCTACGCGATCCCCGTACTGGGCGCCCGTCACAAAGAACCAAACAAACGCCTGCGTATCGATGGTGAGGAAATTGGTTTCGGCGACCGGCGGCAGGGTGCTATCGCATGTTGCGGGTTTGTTCCGCGTCATCATGGCGAGCAGCACCGCGGCGGCCTGTGGCGTCGATGAGGCGAGCGTTTCTCCTGTTCGAGCATGAGTAGGAGAATACGTTCTCTCCGGGTTCATAGCAGGGGCGACGCTGGGGCGGACCGCACTCTGCATCGGGAGTTCTGTCTGACTCCAACCGTGTGGCGGGCAGACGCCGGCCAAACCGAGAACAACCATCAAAACTGGACGTGTGTAAAATATTTGCATCTGAAACTCCGGTGAAACTTCGTTTTGGCCTTGACCGACCCGAATTCTCATCTATACTAGGTGAGAAGTTTTTCTACGTCCTCACCTAAATAGGTGAGGAAAAACGCCACAAGTACCATGAGCTCAGAGAAAGTACTATGTGGCCTCATCCGGAATGCCTATGAGGCCGCAGCCGATCCCTGCCATTGGTCGGTTTTCCTGGATAGCTTTGCCCAGGCAGTCAAATCCCCTGCCGTCGCCCTCATCGTGCAAGACCTCCGCAATCCGCGCGGCAGTGTGTCGGAGGGCCTCGGATTCGACCCGCTCTGGGAGCGCCGCTACGGGGAATACTTCGGCGGCATCAACGTCTGGATCGAGCGTGCCCCGCACCTCTTTCAGCCGGGTATGATCCCGCGAAGCGATCACGTCATGACTGACCGGGAGTTGGCAAATACCGAGTTTGGCCACGACTTTCTCCGCCCGCAGAACCACTTCTATTCCTTCGGCTCGGTACTCACCGAGTAGGAGGCAGTCATCTCCTGCATCACCGCCATGCGGTCGAAATCGGCCGGACCGTTCGGGGAAACCGAGGTGGAGTTGCTGCGCGAGCTGACGCCGCACCTGCAAAGCGCCTTGCGCGTGCACGGCCGCATCGCCTCGCTCGAAAACCGATTGAACGGCTTGACCAACGCTTTGGACCACATGGCGCAAGGGGTGATGCTGGTGGATGCCGACGGCAAGCCGGGATTCGTGAACCGGTATGCGGAGGAGATTCTGCGTGCCGGGAACGGGTTGACCCTGAGACGCAGCATCCTGCATGCGCGGCGCCCCGACCAAACGCTGCACCTGCTCCGCCTCATCGCCGAGGCAACCAACTCAGCCGGAGTGGATCCGCTTCCGGGGGGGCGGATGACGGTTACGCGGACATCGGGCCGGCGCGGCTTGAACCTCATGGTGGCCCCGCTTGTTTCCGGCTTGCCAAAGATATCGGGCGAGAGCGCGGCAATTGTGTTTGTGAACGATCCCGAGCGGGTGCCCGATCCCAAGGCCCGGGAACTAGAGCAACTCCTGCAATTGACCACGGCCGAGGCCAGGCTGGCGAAATCCCTGGCCGCGGGCAAGACTCTGCAGGCGTTCACGCGGGAAAGCGGGGTGAGCCTCAACACCGCCCGCTCTCACCTGAAGCAGATCTTCGGTAAGACCGGGGTGCGGCGTCAGGCCGACCTGATTCGACTGGTGCTGACCGTTGCGCCCTCGGTGCTGGATGGATAACGTCGCCGCCGTTCCGTTATGCTGAAGAGGGGTTCCCATGTGTCTGGCCATACCCGGTAAAGTCCTGGAGACGGCGGAGAGCGGCTGGAACCGCGTCGCCAAAGTGCAGTTCGGCGGCGTCACCCGCCAGGTCTATCTGGATTTCGTGCCGGAGGCCGGGGTGGGCGACTACGTCCTGGTGCACGTCGGCTTCGCCGTGAGCAAGATCGATGAGGCCGAGGCCATGCGCACTTACGAGTTGCTGGAACAGTTGGGGGCGCTGGAAGAGTAGCGTAGGCGTCTCGCCTGCCATCCCGGCATTCCTGCCGGGATTCTTCGCGAGAACGCCGGCACGGACGCCGGCGTGGCAACCCAAAAAGGTCGCTCTACACCGTCAGAATGATTTTTCCGATGTGCGCTCCGCTCTCCAGGTAGCGGTGCGCGTCCGCGGCTTCGGCCAGCGGGAAGACGCGGTCCACGAGCACTTTCACGGCGCCCGATTCGAGGAGCGGCCAGACGTGGGTGCGCAGTTCGCTGGCGATTGCGCCCTTCTCGGCGATGGGGCGCGGGCGCATGGCGGAGCCGGTCACGGTGAGGCGCTTTTGCATGATCCGCGCCAGGTTCACGGTGGCGTTGGCGCCTTGCTGCACGGCGATCTGCACCAGGCGTCCGCCGAAGGCCAGCACCTCCAGATTGCGCGGCGTGTAAGCCGCGCCCACCATGTCGAGTACCAGATCGATGGGCGGGAGTTCCTGGGCAAAATCCACCTGCTTGTAATTGATGGCGTGCTCGGCGCCGAGTTCCTCCGCGACGCGGCACTTCTCTTCGCTCCCCGCCGTGGCGAAGACGGTGGCGCCGAAGGCGCGCGCGAGTTGGATGGCGGTGGTGCCGATGCCGCTGGTGCCGCCGTGCACCAGGAAGCGCTCGCCGGCGGTGAGGTGCCCGAGTTGGAAGACGTTGGCCCAGACGGTGAAAAAGGTCTCGGGGATGCCGGCGGCCTCTTGCATGGATAATCCCCGCGGCACCGGCAGGCATTGCACGCCGGGCGCCAGGCAGTACTCGGCGTAACCGCCGCCGGGGACCAGCGCGCAGACGCGGTCTTCCTCCTGCCAACCGGAATCCGGGGCGGCCGCGGCAACGGTGCCGGCGACTTCCAGCCCGAGGATGGGCGACGCTCCCGGCGGCGGCGGGTACTTGCCGGCGCGCTGCATGACGTCGGGACGGTTGACGCCCGCGGTTTCGACGCGGATCAGCACTTCGCCGGGTCCCGGCACGGGCGTGGGGCCTTCGGCGAGGTGGAGAACTTCGGGTGGTCCGGGCTGTTCGTAATGGATGTACTTCATGGCTTCATTAGTTGGCAGGCGAAAGCGCCTGCCCCATCTGCGCGAGCATGCCACCTGCGGCGCGGATCTCCGCCAGCGCGCGGTCCGACGCTTCAGCGCTAAGGGCGCGGACGGCGTCGGTCACGATGGTCACGGGCTTGCCGAGTTTGAGCAGGCCGCGGGCGGCGAAGAGCACGCAGATCTCGGTGACCAGGCCGTAGACCACGAAGCGATCGGCGGCCAGGTGTTCGAGGATGCGTGAGAGATTGGGGACGGTGAAGGCATCCACGTTCTGCTTTTCCAGGACGATCTGCTGCGCGCCATCGAGTGCGAGGTCACACGGCCGGTTGGGCACCACCACACGCTTTTCGAGCAGCGTGGCTTCAGCCTTGTGCTGGCCGGTGGTTCCGGCGACGCAGTGCGGCGGCCAATCGCGGAATTCGGGATCGTTCTCGGCGTGGGCGTCGGTGGTGGAGATCACGGGGATGCCGTGCGCCGCGGCGTAATGGTTGAGGCGCGCGATAGTGGGCACGACATGCTCGGCGCCGGGGACGTAGAGGGCTCCGGCGGGGTAGAGGAAATCGAGCTGCGAATCGATATCGAAGAAAATGGTTTTCATGCGCCCAGATTGGAGCGCGTCTGGCCGATCAGCGCGCGTAATTCGCGGCTCTGGATCACCGGCCATGGCTCCGCTACTTCCAATTGTCGCAGAGCGGGCGGCAAATTCGCGAGAGACTGTGCGGCGCGCTCGCGGGCCTGCACGAGCGCGGGCAACGGCTCGATGAGGCGGCCGCCGAGCAGGATGGGACGGAGCAGCGCCTCGCCTTTGCCGCATTCGCCGGAGCGCGCCACCACGTCGCGCGCCACGTCGCGGAAGATCTGCTTGGCGCCCGGAAAGGAGGTCTTGTCCTCGCTGTACTTGGCGGTGAAACGCTTGATGCCGGAGATGTCGAGCTCCACCATTTTGTAGATGGCGCCCATGGTGGGTGCGTCGCCGGAGGTGGCGAGCTGGGTGCCGACGCCAAAGGAATCGATGGGCGCGCCGCTCGCGACGAGGTCGCGGATACGGTACTCGTCGAGGTTGCCGCTGATCATGATTTTGGCGCCGGGGTGGCCACTCTCGTCGAGGATGGCGCGCACCTGGCGGGAGAGGGCGTCGAAATCGCCGCTATCCAGGCGGACGCCCCACATGGGGCCGCCGAGAGCGGCGGCGCGGCGCGCGCCTTCCAGGGTGTCGTAGGTATCGATCAGGTGGACGGTGGAGGGGCCAAGGACACGCTGGAGTTTGCGGAAGGCGTCTTTCTCGCAGGGGAAGGACATGACCCAGGAATGGGCGGCGGTGCCCATGACGGGGATGCCGTAGCGGAATCCGGCGAGGGTGTTGCTGGTGCCGGCGCAGCCGCCGAGCCACGCAGCGCGCGCGCCCAGGGTGCCGGCTTCGGGCGTGTGGGCGCGGCGCGTGCCGAACTCCATCACAGGCCGGCCGGCGGCGGCGGTGGCGCAGCGCGCGGCTTTCGAGGCGATCAGGGTCTGGAAGGTGACGGCGCTCAGCAGGTAGGTTTCCGGGATCTGGGCTTCGATGACGGGGGCGCGTATGGTGAGCACGGGCTCGCCGGCGAAGAGGACGGTGCCTTCTGGGACGGCGAAGAGATCGCCGGTGAAGCGGAAGTCGCGGAGGTAGTCGAAGAAGGCGGGGCTCACCTGGGCGAATTGGGGAAGGGCGCGGAGGTAGGCGATTTCCTCGGCGGTGAAGCTGAGGTTGAGGAGGTAGTCGACGATTTGAGGGATGCCGGCGATGACGGCGTAGTTGCGGTGATCGGGCAAGCGCCGGATAGAGAATTCGAAGGTGGCTTTCTCGGCGGCCTTGCCGGACTCGAAGTAGCCGGCGGCCATGGTGAGTTCGTAGAGGTCGGTGAGAAGGCCGTTCATGAAAAAACTTCTAGCCGCCGATGAACGCCGATAAACGCAGATGGAAAACAATGCTTATCGGTGTTCATCTGCGTTCATCGGCGGCTGAATTACTTCTTCTTGGGTTGCTCGGGTGCTGCTTCTTTCACGTCGGAAACGGCTTTTTGCAGGTCCTCGACAACCTTACCGTCCAGTTCATAGATGCTGGGTTCGCCTTCACGTTGCGCGAAATATTTGTCGGCCTGTTTGGATATGGTGACTTTTTCGGTGCGCTTGCCGCTGTTACTGACTACGCCGGCCTGAAAAATGGGGTCTCCACCACCTTTTTCGGCGAACTTGATGGAGGCCAGGTCGCGCAGTTTGTCGATCAGGGTCTGCACGCTGGAGTTGTCCATGGTTTTGCCGTTGGCGGTCCACTTGTCGCCGGCTTTGGAATAGCTTTTACCTTGGACATCGACGCGGGAGGGGTCGCTGAAGCCGAAGTCGAAGAGCTTTTTGTTGCGGAAATCGTCCACGCCCTTGTCGACGCCGTCGGCGAGATCGGCGTTGGCTTTGTACAGGCCTTCCACGGCGGAACTCTTGACGAAAACGTTCTTGTCTTTGTCGCGGCGGACCTCGATGGTTTGGGTGCCGCCGGCGTCGGTGGCGGTGACGGTGGCCACTTTCGTGGCCGCGGCGAACTTCTTGGCGGCGTCAGTCTCGGAAAGATCCATCCTGGCGTCTTTGAGCTTGCCGACGAGGCCATCGACGGCGGAGCCATCGGCGCGCAGGGGGCGGGGCTTGACGATCTGCCACTCGTTCTGGCCATTCTTGCCGAATTCGATGGCCGGACCCTTGGCGGAGAGTTCGACGCGCGAGAGCTTGTCGGAATCGAAGGTGAGGAGACGCTTGTCGCGCAGGTCGTCGGGGCGTTTGTCGAGGCTGGTCTTGGTGATGGTGGTGACAGTGACCACTTTGGCGTCAGTGGCCAGTTTGGCGTAAGCGCCGCTTCCGTTGAGGGTATCGTCGCCGATCAGCAGGCGGTCGGTCTTGCCGTCCTTGCGGACCACCTGCACGTCGAGGGTAGGCAGGTCGAGGCCGTAGGGCTTGAGGTCGGCGGCCTTCTCTTCGACCACCTTATCGGCGTTGAGATTGGCGAGGGTGGAGACCATGGAGGCGGCGGCGTCCTGATCGGCGGGCAGCGGGGCAGGTGCGGTCATCCGCCACTTGCCGTTCTCGCGCTTGAGGCTGAGCAACTCGCCGGTGACCTTTTTGATTTTGATTTCCTGGAACTGGTCGTCCGGGATGGTCAGCAGCTTGGCGGGCGCATCGGCGGCGGGCGCTTTGGCTTTGTCGGCCTGGCTCTTGTTGCTCCACCAGGTTACTCCGCCCAGAACAGCCAAAAGAACGACGGCGATGAGGAGTCCCTTCGGCTTCATGACTTATCTCCTCTTCCACCAGGTGGCCAGGCCGAAGCCGACGATGGCCAGCGGGAAGAAGACCACGCTCAGCCAGAACACCAAGCTGAGCTTCTGCGCGGTGAGGTTGAGGGGGCGGTCTTCGGTGGACTTGGGACGTATGCTGATGAGGTCTTCGTCGGCGCTGAGCCAGTTGATCATGTTCATGAAGAGATCGCGGTTGCCCAGCGAGCGCGAACCCATGGCGCGGTTCTCGGCCCACTGCGAGGTGCCGACGACGATGAAGCGGCCGCTGGGAGTGCCCTGCACGGTGCCGGCGGCGGCGAGGGTGAACGGCCCCTTCTTACCCTTCTTGGCATCGATGGACCCGTTGGCGCCGACCTCGGTGACGGCGATAGAGTCTTCGGTGGTGCCGAAAAGTTTTTCCACCGTGCTCTTGCCGCCGCTCTTGATCTCAAGCGAGCGCGGGACGGGGAAGGCGGTGGGCACGCGGGTAAGGGGGCGGGTGATGGCGTGGGCCTCGTACTGGAGAATGATGGGGATTTCGGGGCCGGCGCCGAACATGTTGCCGATGCCACTGAGATCGAGCACCAGGTCTTTGTTCGGGGTGACGCCCCATTCGGTGAGCAGGGCGACGAGGTCGGTATTTTCGGCGGCGGAATCGCCGCGGCCGATCTTCATTACGTTATCGAGCAGGAAGAGGGCGTGGCCGCCGCCTTCCACGTACTTCTTGAAGGCGTCGACGATGGGTGGCGGATAGGCGAGCTGCGGTCCGCCGGCGACGAGGGCGAGGCATTCCTTGGGGACTTCCACGGCGGCGGGTGCGGGGGTCTGGCCGATGGCGAGGGGCTTGCCGGGTTCGGCGGCCTTGGGTTTGAAATCGATGGTGCGGGTTTTGTAGTTGTCGCGTTCCAGGAGCTGCTTCATGAGCGAGTAGCCGCCGGCGGCCTCGTCGTCGATGGAGTGCTCATTGGCGGCGTTGACGAAGCAGACATCGCGTTCGCCGGATTTGCCGACGCGGATGAGGGCGCCCGTAATTTCCTCTTCGGTGAGGCTCTTGGCCTCTTCCTTGCGCGTTCCGTTATCCACCAGGATGGTGACGTCGCGCCGGAAGCCGGCGGATTTGGCCTGCTGCGGCTTCTTCACCGGGTCGATGAATTCCACTTTCAGCTTGGGCGAGAGCGCGGTGTAGCGGTCCAGGAGATCGCGGGCCTGGGGGAAGCGGGTGGATTCGTCGAAGTAGGTGAGCTTGACGTCGCTCTTGAGGCCGCCGACCACCTTGATGGTCTGGTCGGAGAGAGAGAACTGCTTGTTGCTGGTGGAATCGTAGCTCTTGTCGTAGCGGTTGGCGAGGAAATTGACGGCGGCAAGGATGGCGAGGATCACCAGGATGTAAGTGGCGGCGTAGGCCGTGTACCGGGTTTGTCGGGATTTGAGGAAGCTGGCAGCCATTATGACCTCCACCGGAGGGATTCCATCGCCCTCGAGGTAATGAACAGTGAGAAGAAGATCATGGAGAGATAGAAAACCACGTCTTTGGAATCGAGTACGCCCTTACTGAAGTTTTCGAAGTGGGTCACGATGGAAATGTAGTTGACCACCTGGGAGAGGGGGCCGGAATCGAAGGCGGTGAACCAACTGAGCAGCCAGAGCAGGAGGCAGACGAAGAAAGTCACGCCGCCGGCCACGATCTGGTTGCGGGTGGTGGTGGAGATGAAAGTCCCGATGGCCAGCAGGCAGGCGCCTTGCAGGATGAGTCCGAGGTAGGCGACCAGGACGGGTTTGAGATCGGGCTTGCCCCAGGCGAAGAGCATGGCGACGTCGATCATGGACATGCCGAGCACGCACAGGAAGAGCGCCAGGGCGCCAAACCACTTGCCGACGATGATCTCGATGTCCTTGATGGGGGAAGTGAGGAGGAGCTCGATGGTGCCGGTGCGCTTCTCTTCGGCGATGAGGCGCATGCTGATCATGGGGACCAGGAAGAGGGCGATGGTGGAGGCGAAGCCGAGCAGCGGGCGAATGATCTGGTCATTGACGTTCATGGGTTGCTGCTGGCCCATCATCTGCGACTGGAAGCTGAAGCGGACGAAATCCCGGGTGGCGGTGAAGAAGCCGAATCCGAAGATCAGGCCGAAAAACGCCATCAGGAGATAGGCGATGGGAGAGGCGAAATAGCTCTTGATTTCTTTGCGGCAGATGAGGAGTATGTTTCTCACTTCTGTTCTCCTTCTTGTTTGGTTTCGGCGGTGGTGAGTTGCAGGAAGATGTCTTCCAGGCTCAGGCCGACGGAGCGGAGCTCGCTGAGATTCCAGCCGGAGTTGACCACGCTGCGAGCGAGATCGGCGCGGATGTGGCGGCCTTGCAGGCTTTCGATTTCGAAGGTGAGGCGGCCGTCCTTGACCTCCTTCATCATGACGCGGCTGACGCCACTGACCTGTTCCAGGCGGCCCTGGACTTCGCCCGGCTCGGGGCGGCCATCGGCGGCTTCGACTTCGAGCGAGACGGCCTCGGCGCCGCGCAGGCGGTTGGTGAGGTTGGCGACGGAATCCTGGGCGACCAGCTTGCCTTGGCTGATGATGATGACGCGTTCGCAGGATTGCTCCACCTCGCTGAGGATGTGGGTGCTGAGGATGATGGTGTGCTCGCCGGAGAGGGCCTTGAGGAGCTCGCGGATTTCGATGATCTGCTTAGGGTCGAGGCCGCTGGTGGGCTCATCGAGGATGAGGACGTCGGGGTTGTGGATGATGGCCTGGGCGATGCCGACGCGCTGGCGGAAGCCTTTGGACAGCTTGCCGATGAGTTTGTCCCGGACGTCGCCGAGGGCGCAGCGGCCGATGACGTCGTCGGCGCGGCGCTTGATGTCGGCGGAGGGGATGCCTTTGATCTGCCCGACGAAAGTGAGGTACTCGGTGACCTCCATTTCGGGGTAGAGGGGAGGGGTTTCGGGGAGGTAGCCGATGCGTTTTTTGACCTCCTGGGGGTTCTCCCGCACATCGAAACCGGCGACGGTGGCGGTGCCGGCGGTGGGCGGGAGGAAGCAGGTAAGGACGCGCATCGTGGTGGTTTTGCCGGCGCCGTTCGGGCCGAGGAAGCCGACGATTTGGCCCTTTTCCACCTCGAAGGAGATGTCGTCTACGGCGACAGTACGTGCGTATCGCTTGGTTAGACCTTCGACTTTGATCATATTGATGTTCCGGATCGGATAGACGTGGTAGCTGCCATTGGGGCGCGAATCGGCGCACACAGGGGACTGCGCCAAACGTTTGGATTGAAATTCCATGATAGGGAAGGTAAGGAAGTGTTGTCAAATGTGGGGGATAAGTTGGAGGGCGGGAGATGGCTGGGTTGGGTGCGGGGCGGACGCGGAATTCTTCTGCGAAGCGGACAAGCCTGTCCGGATTTTAGGATTGCTTTTATTGATTTTAAAGGAGTTGTAGGCGATTTGCGAGACATTTTTGTCGGCGTCCGACAAACTGTTTGCGGGAATGCGGCCGGCGCCAGATAAACCCAACTCCCACGAGAGCGAAACCGTCGCTACAATTACAGATCGGATGACCATGAGCGAGGGCTCCATGAACAGACGGAACTTTATGCGGAAGGCAGCGGCAGCGGCTGCCTTCCCCTACGTCGCGGCGCCGCCGGTGCGCGGCGCCAACGACCGCATCCAGGTGGGATTCGCAGGCGTGGGCGGCCGCGCCCAGTGGCTGATGCAGCACGAGGATTTCGCCCCGGGGCCAGGGCTTCGAGTTGCCCAAGATCGGCTGAGGCCACCGTCATGAAGAAACCACCCGACCAACTTTACGCGGAGCGGCTCCAGCGCTACGTTACGGCCATGCGCAACGGCATGCCGGACCGCGTCCCCCTCCGGCCCTTCGCGGCGGAGATCACGGCGCGCTACGCCGGGTACACCTGCCAGGAGGTGACCCACGACTACAAGAAGGCCTTCGAAGCCGTGATCATGTGCTGCAACGATTTCGACTGGGACGCGGTGGTGCCCAACATGGTCTACGTGTGGACCGGACTCACGCAGGCGATCGGCCTGCGCTACTACGGCATCCCCGGCATCGACGTCGGTCCCGACGTGGGCTTTCAATATCGCGAGCCCGCCGAGCAGGCGGCCTTCATGAAGCGGGAGGAATACGACGAGCTGATCGCCGATCCGGTGCGTTTCCTGTACGAGACCTGGCTGCCCCGGGTCTCGACGGAGATCCGCCCCAAGGGCCAGCCGGCGACGATGCGGCACAACCTCTCGTTCGTCAAGGGCGGGATGTCGATGCTCAGCTACTTCAACGCTTTCGGCCCGCAGATCGAGCGGATGCGGCGCGAGTGCGGCACGGTCTCGGCGATCTGCGGCATGCTCAAGGCGCCGCTCGATATCCTGGCCGACAAACTGCGTGGTTACATCGGGCTGGCGTTCGATCTGAAAGAGGTTCCCGAGAAGGTACAGAAGGCGTGCCAAGCGCTGATGCCGCACCTCGGGTATCTGGCGCTAACGGGCGCCGACCCCGAGCGGCAGATCCCCATCCCCATCTGGATGCATCGCGGCTGCGTGCCGTTCATTTCGCGCGAGCACTTTGAGACCATTTTCTGGCCCACCCTGAAGCCCATCGTGGAGGCGCTCTGGGCACAGGGCAACCAGACACTCTTCTACGCCGAAGGCAAGTGGGGTGCGCACCTGGAGCGCTTCGCCGAACTGCCGGCGGGATGCATCGTTTACCACATCGACCGCGACAACCCGCAGCATGCCCACGAAGTTCTGGGTAAGAAGTTCTGCCTCTCGGGCGGCGTGCCCAACGCGCTCCTGGCGATGGGGAATGCGGACGAAGTCAAGGCGCACTGCCGCAAGCTCATCGAGAGCATCGGCGCCGAAGGCGGCTACATCATGGACGCCAGCGCCATCATGCAGAACGACGCCACCATCGAGAATCTGCGGGCGATGACGGACGCGACGCTGGAGTACGGCGTTTACCGGTCGCCCTCCTCGCCGTCTCCGCCGTTGGCCAGGCCGTCCGCCACACCCGGCCTGCCTGGATGGGCGACATCGCCGCGTCCCCGCCCCGGCGTGTGCTTCCCCTGGGAAGAGAAGCTAAAGGAACTGCCGCCGATGGGCGGCGACCCGCTCATTGCCGAGCGCATCTGGAATGACGCCGAGGGACTCGCCTATCTCTACATCTGGCACGTCCTGCTGAGCTTCTAGGTATAGCCTGGTCCGTACGCCAAGACCGTCTCGTAGACGGATTCCAGCAAGCCCGGGCCAAGCGTCGCAGGAACGCGGACAGCAGCGTCGACAATCTCCCTGGCGATGGCCTACGCCAGCACGATGGACCCGCACCGTGTCTGACGCGCCAGCGTAGGCGCGGGGTTTGGCATGGGCGAGGCACTTCCGCCGGCCGGCGATGCCGCTACACCCACTCCCAGTCGCGCAGCCATTGGTAATCGGGTGGCAGGCTGCGCCACATGCCGGCGGCAAGTTGCCGGTGGCGGGCAGTGTCGGCGACGTCGAACCGGCGACGTTCTTTCACGGCGGCGACGGCATTGGCGACCTGGTCCACGGTGATGAGCCCGGGTATCGTGGCACTCGGCGCTTGCGAGCTGAGGACGTAACGGAGCGCGATGCGCGCGCGTTCGTCATCCTCGGTTTTGGTGGGCGAATCCGGGGCGCCACGCGAAGCGAACAGGTTGCCGCTGGCGAAGGGCTTGATGGCAATCAACCCGACATGATGCTTGCGCAGGGCATCGAACATGCTGCCCACGGGCTTCTGCTTGCTGCCGGCGCTGTATGGTGTCACCACCACTTCCATCTGGGGATACCTGGAAACGGCGTCGGCGATCCAGGGGCGATGGTGTGTGGAGATGCCCGTGAATCGCGCTTTGCCCGTTTTCTTGCCCCACTCGAGCGCGGCCATGACGTTCTCAATTTCCCGAACCGAGTTCTGCGTCGTTTGCTCGCGCAGGGTGATCCGCCACAAGTCCACATAGTCCAGACCGGACTTCTTCAGCCCATCGTCCAGGCCCTGCTTGAGCTTCTCGATCGAACCGGCTATTTCAGGGGTACGCGCCATGGTCCAGTCGAAGCCCATGTACACTTCTTCGCGCCTATCCTTCACAGCCTCGGCGTAGACCATGACCTCGCCCGCACTGCAGGCATCCACGTAATTGATTCCGCGGTCCAGACAGGCGTTGGTTACGTCGCGGCGGTTCTTCTTGAATTCCTCCGAGCCAGGGCGGTAGGGGATACGCTTCCAGTGCCCTCCCAAGCTGATGACCGAGATCATCAGCCCGGTGCGCCCCAATCGGCGGTACTCCATGTTTTCGTTGTAGCTTCGCGTTCTTCGCACGTCAGGCGGCGTGTCCGCGGCCGCGGTAGTCGAACTGAGAGCCGCCCCGACGCCGACTCCGAGGGAAGTTTGAACGAATTCACGTCGCGAAATCCGTGGATCATGCATACGCTGCTCTCCGGACACTAGCTCTTCAATTGGCCCGCCCGCGGTGCGGCCTTCTCGAGGTTGGGTGTGACGTCGAAGTCGAACCGGTTCATGACCCACCCCACGCCAGCCTGCACGATGGCCTGAAAAAACGGATCGGTCCACACCTCCTCGCGATGCCCCAGGGAGGTGTAGAAGACGCGGCCGCGGCCGTGCATCCGCGCCCACGTCGCGGGGTAGTCCGGACGATGGTACGCGTCACCTTTCATGAACCGGGTTTCCTGAAGCAGAATCACGTGAAGGTCCTTCTCGAAGTTCTTGAACGTGTACCACTCGTCGGTAAACGACAACCCCTCGGAAGGCACTCCGATGTTCTTGGAGAGAAAGTCCGATGGGGCCAGCAGCGAGGCCTCCTGCGGTGCGCCGTGCGCGAGAGATTCCCCGCCGAGCATTGCCACGTAAGGATCCACGTTGGTCTGATTCTCATCCGAGCGGCCCTTGGAGTGGAACGTATCGGCAGCGGAATGAATGCCTACAAAGCCCTTGCCGCCCGCAATCGCGTCCAGCAGTTTCTGTTTTCCAGTGGCCGTCATGGCGGGCGAGCCGTCCTGCGCCGACGCGGTCAAGTTCCCGGTGGTAAAGAAGGCGATCGCGTCGTACTGTTCCAGGCTACCGTCGAAGATGCGCCCGTCCTTGGTGCACTCGACCTCGAACCCGCTGCGGCGGCCCATCTCCAGCAGGTTTCTCTCGGAATGGCTCAGTTCGCCGGCGCGGCGTCTGACGACGGAATGCTCGAACCCGGCGCTGCGCGTGAAGTACAGCAACTTGAGCTTCTTTGCTCCGGTGACATCCACCGGCACGAGTGGCGCCCAGGCGGAAGCCAAGGCGGACATTAATACGTCTCGACGCCTTATCAAGACCGCGCTCCTGTCGTTCGACTCAATCTTCCTACAGCGACAAGTCCAGGTCAACGGCTATGGCGTCGTCCCGCGCCATTGGCAGGAACCATACCGAGATTTCGGGTCCGCAAGTCTTGTTTCGGCCGGCAATCGCCTTATAATTCAAGAGGCGGCATGGCTCGCCTTTTGAGCCCCCGTTAGAAGCGATGTCAGGAGGTTTCGACCACATGGCGACCATCCGGTTGTCGGTCAATGGAAAGGCCCGTAGCGTGGATACGGAGCCGGAGCGGCCCCTGCTGGAGGTGCTGCGCGAAGATTTGGGGTTGACGGGAACGAAATACGGCTGCGGCGAAGGCCAGTGCGGGGCGTGCACCGTGCTGCTCGACGGCAAGCCGGCGGTTTCCTGCGTGACGACGGTGCGGGCGGCCGAGGGGCGCAAGATCGTCACCATCGAAGGTCTCGCCGGGAGCGGGAAGCTGCACCCGGTGCAACAGGCGTTCCTCGACGAAGGCGCGGTGCAGTGCGGATACTGCACGCCGGGCATGGTGCTGCAAACGGTGGCGCTGCTGGAAAACCACCCCAAGCCGACAGATGCGCAGATTGTCGAGGGGTTGAACGGGAACCTGTGCCGCTGTTCCGATTACAACCGGATCGTGGCGGCGGTGCGGCGGGCGGCGGCAGGCGCGGGGAAGAAAGGATAGGAGGCGGCCATGTCCACGGTGAATCGCAGGGAGTTTCTGGAGATTGCCGGCGCAGGTCTGCTGATTGTGGCGGCGGCGCCGTTGAGCGATGCGCAGCGGGGCGGCGGGGGCGGCGGAGGCGGAACGCTGGAGAGCAGGCTGCACATCGGGGAGGACGGCCTCATCACGGTGCTGAGCGGGAAGATCGAGGAAGGGCAGGGTGCGCTCACGGAGCTGGCGATGGCGGCGGCGGAAGAGCTGCGCGTGCCTCTCGACCGGGTGCGCATGGTGATGGGCGACACGGAGCGGACGCCCAACGACGGCGGCACGGCGGGCAGCGGAACGACGCCGCGCACGGCGCCGCTGGTGCGCCGGGCGGCGGGAGCGGCGCGCGAGCTGCTGCTGGCGGCGGCGGGCCGGCAGTTGGGCGTGGATGCGGCGCGGCTCGAGGTACGCGATGGCGTGGTGG
>JBEKDV010000044.1:0-31278 GCA_050014175.1 Candidatus Solibacter sp.
GGCCGGTTGCCCGATGTGCCGAGGTCTGATTTCCATAGAGCGGTGCAGTATTTCGAAAGTGGCAAACGCTATAGCGGGGCCGAAGCCGTTTTTCATCTCCTGGCGAAAGTTCCCGGATGGCGCTGGACTCTCTGGCTGTATCAGCATATCCCCGGCATTGCGGCCCTCACGGAATGGCTGTACGCATTTGTCGCCGGCCATCGTAACGCAGGCTACAAAGTCACCCGCGCCTTATGGGGCAAGAGTGTTGACAAACCTTCGTACAGGATCGCTTCGTCGCTGTTTTCTCGCGCCCTGGCACTGATTTACTGCGTAGCCTTCGCGTCCTTTGGTCATCAGATCCGGGGTTTGATCGGCGCGCAGGGAATACTCCCCGTCACGGAATTCCTCGCCGAAGCGGCACGACAATTCGGAGCCTCTCGTTTCTGGCAGATACCGACGCTCTGCTGGTGGGCCAACACCGAACACGCGCTCGAATTCATCGCGTGGGGTGGAGCAGCTCTGGCGTGTGTCGCGGCCATTATCCGCCCGCACTCATCCGGCCAGAAGACCGCCTTCGCCGTCCTATTTGTGCTCTACCTCTCTATCGTGAACGGCGGCCAGATCTTCATGGGCTACCAGTGGGATTATCTGCTCCTCGAAGCCGGCTTTCTGGCAATCTTCCTCAACCCGGCGTACACTCGCGTGTGGCTGTTTCGCTGGCTTCTCTTCCGCCTCATGTTGGAATCGGGTGCGGTCAAGCTCCTGAGCGGCGACCCTTCCTGGCACAGTCTCACCGCGCTTGCCGTGCACTATGAATCACAGCCCTTACCCACGCCGGTCGCCTGGTACATGATGCAAGCGCCTCTGTGGTTCCACAGGGTATCCACGGGGTCGGTCTTTTTCGTTGAGCTGATATTGCCATTCCTCATGTTTGGCCCGCGGCGATGCAAGCAAATCGCGGCTCTCGCCACCGTTGTTTTCCAGATCCTCATTCTGCTGACCGGAAATTACACGTTTTTCAATCTGCTGACCATCGCCTTGTGCCTGTTCCTCCTTGACGACAGGTCTATGCTTCGCATGATTGGAAACAAGCAAGAACCGCGACCTCCGGGTTCCATCAAACCGGTCCGTTCGAATCGCCTTGTATCCGCCTTTCTGTTCGCGTTCGTGATGGTTCTGTCGCTGACGCTGGTGGGCGGCATGTTCGGAATCGACACCCCCGTTTCGCTCGGACGGGCGCTCGCCATGGTATCGCCATTCGGCGTCGTCAACAGTTACGGCCTCTTTGCCACAATGACAACCACGCGTCCCGAGATTTCCATCGAAGGCTCTAACGACACAATCGAATGGCAGCCTTACATCTTCCCCTACAAGCCCGGCCCTATGAACCGAGCGCTGGGCTGGGCGGCGCCGTTCCAACCACGGCTTGACTGGCAGATGTGGTTCGCCGCGTTGGGAACCTACCGTGAAAACCCGTGGCTTCTGCGCTTTATGATGCGCCTTTTGCAGGGGTCGCCGCCCGTGCTACAACTGATCGAGCAGAATCCCTTCCCGGCCCAGCCGCCTAAATACATTCGCGCGATGATCTACCGGTATCGTTTTACGGATTTTGACGAGCGGCGCCGGACCGGCAATTGGTGGAAGCGCGAGTCGCTTGGCACCTATTTCCCTCCCGTCAGCCTGCGCGGACAATAATCGCGCTTCCAGCCGTCTGGCAGAATGCCCGCCGCAACGGCCTTGTCATGATCCATCGGCCCACGCCCGCCTTGCTATCCCTGCGAATGCAGGTCGCCCGTGCCGGCCAGCGAGAGGAACTGCTTCAATGGCGGATCCGGGATCGGTAGACAACACCCCTTTGCCGCGACCGGTCCGCTGGACTAGGCACACACTCGTCATCATGCATCGTCGAAGGGCTTTCTCGCGGCCCGTCCACGCTGGGGCGGCCGCCGTGGCCAGAATCAAAACCACTCTATCTATGCCGATTTTCCTCCCGACCGCGCTACAACGACCATCCCTTCCGGTACTCCGGCTTGAGCAGTTGTGTCGCCGCCGCGTCGTTGGGGAACCGCATTCCCTCGGCGTCCCACAGCAGGAACTTGCCAGTGCGCTGCGCTACCACTCCCAGCAGGGCGATTTCGGTGAGCGGCGCGGCGAATTCGAAATTGCAGTTGGCTGGCGCACCGCCCTTGCAGGCATTCACCCATTCCACGTAGTGACCCTTGGTGCGTGGCAAGGTCTTGGGTGGTGCGATGAGGGATTTCTTCTGCTCGTCGGACAGAAAGTGAATACCGCCGCTGAAGCCGCTCAGCAACGTCCCTTTCTCGCCTACGAACAGCAGGCCGTCGGGTCCCAGGTCGCGGTTCGCCGCCAACTCCGGCGGGCGCGGCGGGCGCAGGCCACCTTCGTACCAAGTCATGCGGACCGGTGGCTGCTCGCCTCGCGCGGGGAAGTCCCACGTGACCATCGAGGAACTCGCGTACGCTTCGGGATAGCTCGCGCGCTTGGAGCGTGCCCAGCTAGGGTCGGGTTTGTCGCCCTTCTTGAGCGGTTCGCGGATCACGGTTGTTTCTGCGCTCACGCTGCTTGGGGAGGTGAGCCCGAGTGCCTTCACGATGATGTGGAATGTGTGACACGCCATGTCGCCCAAGCCCCCCGTGCCGAAATCGTACCAGCCCCGGAAGTTGAACGGATGGAGGCGCCAGTATCCCCGCTTGTTTCAATAGCGAATTGACGAAACTGCTCAGCACCCCCGTGGAACGAAGGGGCTGGTACGGAGGATGGTGACTGAGAAAAACGAGGCGCTCAGAACTGGCCGGACGCCCTTTGGTCAGATAGGCGGCGAGGGAAGTGCCAACATCCTCGGGCATCGGGAGGATCCTTTCACGCGCCGTTTTGCTGGACCGAATCAACACGGCACCCCCCGACCAGTTCAGATTGTCCAACGAAACGCGGAACACCTCTCCCGCACGCAAGCCCAGCCTGGCCAACAGAAGAAGCATGGCTCGGTTGCGTTTATCCAGAGCATTGTCGGACGGACATAATGAGAGCACGAAATCGAGTTGTTCGGATGAGAGATGGCGTGGAATCGAAGCATGCCGGGATCCGCGAAGCGGGGGCACCGCGCCCTCCAAACCTGCCCGAATTCGCCCTTCAAAGGTGAGGAAACGCAATAAACTTCGGATCGCCGTGACCGGGCCTTGCTGGCTCAATCTGGAGAGCTTTTCGGCGCGGCGCAGCACAAAGCCGGCAACATGGTCGGCGTTAAGCCCCTCCCAATTGGTCTTCAGATCAGGAAAGACATCGACAAGAAAGCACCGCGCTTCATGCAGGTAATGCGCCCGCGTACCGGGGGCGCAGCCGCGCTCGCTTTCCAGATGCCTGTCAAACGCATTCAGGCACTCGTCGACATCGTCGGTAACGGCCGCAGAGCTGTTGTCTTTGAGGCGGACGTCGTGGGATCGCTCCATGCTTGGTTCTCCTTAAATGGCCGGAATGACCATGTCCCAAGCATCGGATCATTATGCCGAGTTGCTGTAAACGCGTTTCACCTTGTCCGGGGTCGGCAGCGCCAACTGTACGCCTTCCTCGGCATAATCCGGAACTCGGCATAAGGCCAGATAAACGCCCCAGGATCCCACGAAAGACCTTGCAACCGAAAGTCCGGCAAGTCCTTTGCCGATGCATCGTCCGACGGCACCCCGTTATCGGACAATATCGGTAGCTGCCACCTTTATCCTAGAGATGGTGCTCACGGGGTTCCTTACGGAACGAGCGATTTAAGCAGGGGCTCGGTCCAGGTTTCGGTCTTTGCGTCGAAGACGTCGAAACCGCAGCGCCAGAATCCCCAGTAAGCGAAGCTCATGCCGTGCTTTTCAGCCGTCCGGGCGACGTACGCGGTCCATTGGACTCGGGATGGCATATCGGCCGCCTGATACGCTCCGAACTCGCCGAGATAGAGCGGGCGGTTGTTCTGCTTCGCCCACGCCGCCACCTTGGCAAACGACTCGTCTACGGCAGCCTTCTCTTCGGGCGTTCCGGTCCAATGGATGTCTTTATATATCCGGTTAGATGACCACGATGCCTGTTGGTGAGTGAAGCGGCCGGGATCATAGTAGTGCACTTCGATGATCGCGTTCTGCTCGCTCTCTGGAATACGGAGGCCTTCGAGCGTTCCGAATCCGCCGCCATTGGCGGTCTGGACGAGCAGCGTGCGGTCGGGGTTGCCGCTTCGGAGCAGCGGGATCGTATCCGCCACCAGGGCGTTCCAACCGTCGATTCCCAGATTCGGACGGCTGGGCTCGTTGAGCACGCCGAACATCACCTCGGGCGGCGCTTGCCGGTAGTGCTCGGCCACCTGCCGCCAGAGGGCCAGAAAGCGGGTGCGGTTCTCTTGTGGGTCTGGCTGGCTGGTCTCCGTGCCGGTGAAGCTGATGAAGGGATAGTAGTGGAAATCAAGCACCACGACCAGCTTGTTGGCAAGCGACTGCTCCACTGCCCAATCCACCTTTTTGAAGAATACGGGGTCGATGGTGTACGGGGCCTCCTGCCGTGCGTACGACGACCAGCGGATCACCAACCGCACGTTCTTGAAGCCAGCATCGACGATCTTCTTGAAGTACTCCGGCACCATAGGCGGATCGGGAACGGTCCCCCCATTGCGATCGAACACACCGGGGATGTTGATGCCGCGGCCGAGCCTGCGGTTCTGTTCGAAGGGATCGGTGCGGGGCGCGGCCTTGGTGTGCAGCGGCACCAGGGCCAGCAAGACGAGGATGATAGGCGAGCGTCTCATACAGATCCTTGGTAAGTGGTTGCGCGGTCGATGTCAACCGGGAGTTCCATGTTAGGCGCCCAGGTCCTATTCGGTCTACACCCATCCAGCCGCCGCCCCATTGCAATGCCTGGCCCATCTGGCCGGACTTTCCCGAACACCCTGACTGGCCGATGATCTCCTTGATGGATTCCATGGATCTGTCACCGCGCCGCGGGAACGAGCCCCACTCGGACATTGGGCTTGTGGTGCGGACGCAAGGAGATCTCGTGGCGCTGCAGACCGTCACCTAAAGAGGGCGGCCCTCCATAAGTTTCAGGTTCTTGGTCCGCGCGACCCGGACGCGAATCGAGAAGCGTTAAGGGTCAATATCGGTAGTGATGCTGCCAACTCGAGGCGTCCGCAGATGCGGCATCCCGCAACCCCGCCTCCGGATCGGGCCGAGATTCAAACAGTCGGGACCTCGGTTCTGTTCGTCGTAGCGGGCCAGTGTACGATAAGCCGGTTTTGCGACCACATCCTCGTCTCCCATGCCGGCTGCCCGCCGTACTTCACCCGCGAGAACTCCAGCCTCCGAAGTCCGGTCAAGGGAGCGCAACGGACGTCTTGGGCGGTGTTCAAGATTGCAGAAGTGCCGGGGCGTTTCGTGAGGTTGTCGAGGCTCAGGTTGAACTCGACGCCGCGATGAATCTGTCGGCGATCCCGAGACCGAACACCGGTGCCCGATGCCATTGTGGACGGATCTCCGCCATCGAGACGGTAATGGTTGATCTCCCTCATCCGCAGAGAACTGCTCCATCCGCGCCACCCGCGAGGTCAGGGCCGCGTTTGCAACGAAGTGTGGGGCGATGTCCACCCAGACGCGCTGATTGCCGCCTTTGTAGAAAGCATGGCCGATCTCTGTGAGGTCGCCATTGAGGGACAGTCGCCTTGTGATGGCCGCCGACACCTTGGCCTCAACGACCGTTTCTTTCCCTTCTTTAGACGCAGGTCCTACCCCCCGGCATTCCGCCCCCCTCGATCACCGCGGTTTCGTCGGACCTGCCGGAACCCTCACGAAATCCAGGCGGACCTGGCTACATCGTTGACGAGTCCGTGATCGTGGAATCCACCAGGGCCTTCCAGTTTCCGTCCGCCTGTTTCTGGTAAATAGTTAGATACTTTCCCTTGTCCGTGGCGGGCTTCTTGGTCTTTGGGTTAGTCAAGGTCATGGTGTAAGTGCCCAAGGAATAAACCAGATCGCCACCCTTGGAGGCCTCCATTCTGGTGTTCTGGAAGGTGACCGCATAGTTGGGATCGGCGAGGATCGATGTGAAAGCCTCTTTGAGGGCCTGTTTCCCGTTCAACGCGGCCATCCCCGAGTACAGCCCCACCGCATCATCGGCGAAGTAGCTGAGGGATTTTTCCAAATCCTTTGACTGGATGACTTTGATCCATGCGGCTTCTACATCCTTGACAGCCTGCACATCAGCCGCGCGCGTATCCGCCGACGGGGCTGGAGCATTCGAGCAGGCGGTCATTGCGACGGCCATGGCAACAGAGCAAATCAAGCACTGGGTACGCATAAGAGACTCCTTGGTCCGAATTATAACAGCAGCGGCTCCAGGAAGCCAGATCAACCTTGCGGACATCTGGCCGATGCAGAAAGCTGTAGCTGCGCAGTCTCCACGTGGCCGTGTAACGCCTTTGTGGCTCAAACCGGGGATTGTGGCAGATATGTAGCTTTTGTCGAACTGGCCCACCGAAGCGGACCGGCGGAGTCCAGTTTCAGTGAAGGCCGTTTTTGTCAGCCTCCAGGTTCCAGCACCGCCTGCCGATTTGTGAAGAGCTGGGAATCGGCTTTGTATGCTGGAGCCCGCTCGCCATGGCCTTTCTGACTGGCGCCATTGACCAGAATACGCGCTTCGAGCGGGGCGACTTCCGCGCGGCGGTGCCATGGTTCGCACCCGACAATCGCCCGCAGAATATGGCACTTGTCGCACTCGTCAGGAAATGGGCGCGCCGCAAACGGCATGCTGAAGCGGCTCCAGATGGACCGTATCGATCTGCTCTACCAACACCGCGTCGACCCCGCGGTCCCGATCGAGGCCGTCGCAGGCACGGTCAAGGATCTGATCGCGCAAGGAAAGGTATTGCATTTCGGGCTTTCCGAACCCGGCCCGAAGACGCTCCGCCGCGCGCACGCGGTGCAGCCGGTGACGGCTGTTCAGAACGAATACTCCATGATGGCGCGCGACCCTGAGGCCGACATCCGGCTCTCCGGCGCTCGAGTAACGTTTGAGGCCGGTGCAAGAACTGCGTGGCATACCCACCCCCTTGGCCAACTCCTGATCGTAACGGCGGGTACCGGCCGCGTGCAGCGCTGGGGCGACCCCATAGACGAAATCAGGCAGGGAGACGTGGTCTGGATTCCGCCCGGTCAGAAGCACTGGCACGGAGCCGCGCCGAACAGCTCGATGACGCACATCGCCATCGTGGAACAGCTCGACGGCCAATCGGTCGACTGGATGAAGAAGGTCACCGATGCGCAGTATGGCGCGCCGTTGCGCGGCCAGACAGCGGCCGCCAACGACGGCGCGCGGCCCCGACCGTCTCAGGGAGCGATCGGCGACTTCGCACCCAAGTTGGCCGAGTTGACGGACAACGTCCTGTACGGCGACGTCTGGGAGCGCCCGGAGCTTTCGAAACGTGACCGTAGCCTCGTGACTGTGGCCGCGCTGATTGCCTTGAATCGTCCGGACCAACTCCGGTCGCAGCTTCGCATCGCGCGCGAAAACGGAGTCACGCAGCAGGAACTGATCGAAACCATCACTCACCTGGCATTTTACGCGGGCTGGCCTAACGCCGTAAGCGCCATCGCCGTTGCGCGGGAAGTTTTCGAGAAGAAATGAAATACGAAAGGCATATGCAGGAGAAATCATGAAAAGTCAGTTGATCCCACTAGGGCTGTTCTCAGCCATTCTTCTTACTTCGGCGGTTGCGCAGGAAGCAAGAACGAGCGGCACAGAGCAGGCTTTCACGACGAAAGTGATCAACGTATGGCCCGGCGTCGCGCCCGGGTCCGAGCAATGGAAGCAGGCGGAAACCAGCCTTGGTCCGGGCACCATCGTCAACGTGATCACGCCGACGCTCACTGTCTATCAGCCGGCCCCGTCCGCCGCGACCGGGACTGCGGTCATCATCGCCCCCGGCGGCGGCTTCGTGAACTTGTCGATTGACTCGGAAGGTCACGATGTCGCGAAATGGCTAGTGGCTCGCGGCGTCACAGCCATCGTTTTGAAGTACCGGACGGTTCAAATCGAAGGCCAGGATGCCGCGCAACTCCGCCAGTCCGCGGGCGCACGCTTTGGAGCTCAACTTCGTAACCTCCCATTGATCGATGAGGACGGGAAGCCGGGCGTTGCCGACGGTATCCAGGCTGTGAAAGTGGTTCGCGCGCACGCCGCCGAGTGGGGCATCTCTCCGGATCGTGTCGTCTTCACTGGGTTTTCCGCCGGTGGGATGATCACTGCTTACACGGCCATCCAGGCCGACGCGCGCCCGAATTACGCGGCGCCGATTTACGGCGCCCCGATCGCATCCATTCTACCGATACCGCAAGGATTGCCGCCCTTCTTCATGGCGATGGCGCAAGACGACAACCTCGCCGGCCAATACATCCTCCGCTTTTACGAGGCTCTCAAGGCCGCGGGAAACCGGCCGGAATTCCACATTTATAACTCCGGAGGGCATGGCTGGGGCATGCGCAAGCAAGGCAGAACGAGTGATCACTGGATCGATGAGTTCTACTACTGGCTGGAAGCGCTAGGACTGACGCGTCCGGTTAAGTAGCGGGTAGCCGTGGGGTATATCGCAGGAGAACACATGCAACTGCAGGGACATGGGAAGGGAAAGCATCGCAAATCGTTCCTCGCGCTCGGGCTGATCGGCGCCACCCTACTTGCCGCAGCAAGCGGACAGAAAGCCAAGAAGAGCAAGGCCGAGCCGCTGACGATCCAGGAGCAGGGCAGCTTCGCCGTCGGTGGCAAGGTCATCACCAATTCTGGAACCTTCAATCCAAAGCAGCCAACGCCTGATGGCCAGACACTGCATGGCGACCACGCATACGTCTTCTACCAGATTCCAGTGAATCGGCGTAAGCTTCCGCTCGTGTTTCTGCACGGCACAGGGCAGTTCTCGAAGACTTGGGAGACCACTCCCGATGGCCGAGAGGGCTTCCAGACTATCTTTCTCCGTCGTCGCTTTCCCGTATATCTAATCGATCAGCCGCGTCGTGGCAATGCGGGCCGTCGTACGGTCTCGGCGACGATCGCGGCCACGCCCGATGAGCAGACATGGTTCGATACGTTCCGGGTTGGTATCTGGCCGGAATATTTTCCGGGTGTCCAGTTCTCGAAGGATCCTGAAGCCCTCAACCAATACTTTCGTCAGATGACACCGAACGTGGGACAGTACCATCCCGAGGTGGTCTCAGACGCCTGCGCGGCACTGTTCAACAAGGTCGGGCCAGCAGTCTTTGTAACTCACTCTCAAGGTGGTGGACTGGGATGGGCGACAGCCCTTAGGACGGGCAATGTGCGAGGAATCGTCTCGTATAAGCCAGGCAGTGGCTTCGTGTTTCCAGAGGGAGAAGTTCCAGAGCCGCTGCCAAGTTCCGGTGGGCCGCTCGCGGCCATCGGCGTGCCCGTGGCCGAGTTCACGAAACTCACCAAGATTCCCATCATCATTTTTTACGGTGACTTCATCCCTGAGAAGCCCAGCGATATTCCCGGCCAGGATGGATGGCGAGTTCGGCTGGAGATGGCCAGAAAGTGGCGGGACACAGTCAGCCGTCACGGTGGCGACGTGACCATTGTCCGCCTACCGGAAGTTGGCGTCCATGGAAATACCCACTTCCCGTTCTCCGACTTGAATAACAAACAAGTGGCTGACCTGATGTCGAAGTTTCTGTCAGAGAAGAAGCTCGACTGACCCGCCGCTGACGCGGGCTCAGAATCCGAACTCGGCGAACCGGTACGTGTTCTCCAGTCTCCCGCTGCAGATGGCCGACTTCCCATTCGACCAGCTCGACACGATCTCACCGCGGCTGCTCGTCATCGCTGGCTCCAAAGCGGACACGCTCTTCTGGAGCCAGGACGTGTATAAGAAGGCGAAGGAGACGAAGGAACTCCACATCGTCGAAGGCGCGACCCACGTCGACATGTACGACCGGCCGCAATTCGTAACGCCCGCAGTTGCGAAGCTGACGGCCTTCTACGGTCGCCATCTCGGTCATGCCGGAGGAGCTAAATGAGGCTGAGTGCGGGCACAATCTGACTCTCGATGAGGCGTCGGCCTAGAAGATCACGGATTTCGTCGGGATGACGCGCCACTCTTCCATTGCGGCCTGGCGTGCCGATGCCCAGGATGCCGGGCAACCTCCCTACGAGTAGCGGCATCCGACCGGGGCTGCAATCCGGGCACTTCCGTGACTAGGGCGTTAGACAGCCAAGTGGAATCACCCCCGTCGGAACCCTGATCCGGACGCATTCCGGTTCCCGGGTCGACGGATCGTCCGCCTGTGGGCCCGATGGAACGCAGCAACACTTCCGGTTCGCTTATTCACGCCACCGTTTCCAGAGGTTGCCGCACCGCCGACAGCGGCCGGGGCCGCTGGCTACGGATCGAGCTGCTCCCAGAGCTTCCGCTCCAGCGGGTACGGGTCGTCCACGACCTTGCAGTCGGCATCGATCTCCATCGTGGCGCGCGACTGTGGCGTGTAGGCCGGCCATTCCGGTTGACCTTTGGCCGCCGGCTTACCGGTTCTGGCGAAGGCGCTCCACATTTCCGCCATGTTGTGCGCGGCCTTCACCGACTCCGGCCTGGAGATCGCCATCAGGCCGCCGCCGGCATTCCCGCCTTGCTGTGCTGAATTCCCACTCTGCTGGCCCGGTTGCGGCACGTTGTAGAACTTGTACGTGATCTCCATCGCGTGAGGAGTCCCCATCTTGTGCTGCGTGCCCGGGATGAGTGCCGGATTCTCGTGCTTGAAGACGTACATGTAGGCCGGCGCGCCGCGCTGCGCGGTCTTCCGTTCGGCGATGGTCATGGCACCGATACCGATCATCCGCGCAGTGGTGATGGCGATGTAAAGGTCGGACGGCGAAGCCTCTGGACGGCTCTTGTGGTACGTCTCGAAGATCGCGTCCGCGTTGCCTTCGAATTCCTTCGCCAGCCGGTCCTTCAGAGCGGCCTCGGTCAGATTGAAGACCTCCGTGTTGCGCTGCTGGTTGAAGAAGAACACCGTTTCGTCGCGGTTGTAACCGACAACGAGTGGCTTTTCTTTCGAGATGGCCGGGGCCTCGGGGTCGAAGGGGTGCCGCGGCAGAACGGTACCGTCCACTACCGGTCCGAACCCGCCGGGACGCGAGCCGCCCCCCATGCCTTTTCGGCCGCCGTTCATGCCCAAGGGGCCGCCGCCAGTCCGGCCGAGCGCGCCCTGCGCCTCCACCAGTTTGTCCGCGGGAACCTCCAGGATCTTGCGCCAATCGCTCTTCTCGATGCCAAGCTGTTTCAGCGTCATCAGCGTGGTCTCCGCCGCCGCGTCGCGCGGCATCATGCGGATGCCGGGACCGCTCTCGATCGAGGCCTTATTGAAGTACGGCGCGGCCGAAGGCATGGCATACAGGCAGGAGGTCTTGGCGCCGCCGCCGCTTTCGCCGAAAATCATTACGTTCGCGGGATCGCCGCCGAAGGCCTCGATGTTTTCGCGCACCCACTTCAGGCCGTCGCGGATATCCAACAGTCCCTGGTTGCCGGAGGTGGCATACTCTTCGCCCCCCAGGTCCCCCAGGTAGAGGTAGCCGACCAGGCCCAAACGGTGATTGGTCGCCACCACTACCACGTCAAAGGTGCGGGCGAGGTTCCCTCCGTCCTGATAGCCCGATGCGGCCGATCCGCTCGTGAAGCCTCCGCCGTGGCTGTAGACCATCACCGGCCGTTTGCGGTTGTCGGCCGCCGGCGTCCAGATGTTGAGGAACAGGCAGTCTTCGGCCGGCGGCGATTCGTTGCGGCGCTGCCCGGGTTGCAGCGAGGGGGCGCCGAACACGAGGGCGTCGCGGACTCCGTCCCACGGTTTGAGCGGAGGCGCGGCTTTGAAGCGGTTGGCGCCGGAAACGGACCCGGCGTAGGGGATGCCTTTGAAGGTCGTCAGGTTGCCCGTCCTGGCGCCACGGAGCCGGCCGTAGGCCGTCTTCACTTCGATGTAATCCGGCTCTGCCGGCTGCGCGAAGGCAGTCCTGCCGAGTGCGGCGGCGCCGGTCAGCGCCAGCGGGAATCCGGCGAGAAGGTCACGCCGCGAAGGTCTGATCGATGAGTTCATGTTCGTCTCTCGCATTCTGCCAGCCGCCGGAGTCGTCACGGCGCAGGCGTTGGTGCTACTCCAGCAAACGGGCTTGAAGCTTCCGGATGTCGGCGGCCGGCAACTTCAGTGCTTCCCGCGCGTAATTCTCTACCGAACCGTACTTCTCGAGGATGACCGCGAACCCGATCTCCAGGTTCGACGCCAGCACCCCGCTCGCCGCTCGAACCGTCTCTGCGTCGGGAGGCGCCGCCAGATGCTGGCGTTCCTGCATGTCCTTGGCGAGTTGCGGGATCCGCTCGTCGGGGACCAGATACCGGTTGGTCAACAGGAAGTCCTCCACCACGGTTTCGTGCGGCACCCCCAGGATAGTCAACAACAGGGCGGCGAAGAATCCCGTCCGGTCCTTGCCCGACGTGCAGTGCAGGAGCACGGGCAGGTCGCCGTCAATCATCCGGCGAAGCAGAGCAGCGTACTCCCCACTGCCGTCGAACGGCATCCGGTTGTACACGTTCTTCATGTGGTCCCGAATGTCGATTCCCGCCTTGTAGTAGCCGACCGTGTCAATCGAACTGGCAACAATCTCCGGAGGCGTTTCGCCCTTCCATTTCGTGGGCGCCCGTTGCCGTTCGGAGTCCACCCGGAAGTCGCAGACGAGGCGGATTCCCAGGGTGGAAAGGTAGCGGAAGTCGGCATCCGTTAGAGCCGAGAGTTGCCCGGAGCGGTAGATGGTTCCCCAGCGCAGTTGCCTTCCGTCCGCTGTGCGGTATCCGCCCAGGTCGCGAAAGTTCGGTGCTCCTTCAAGCGGCAGGCGGCGAATGGAAACAACCACGGCCTTGCCGCTGCTCGGTGTCAGAAGAAGGAAGGGCTGGCCGGTCACAGCGGGCAGGCGCAGTTCCAGGCGGGGCTGGGAGGTTCTGGCCAGTTCCCTGGTGTCGGCGGCGCCGCCCGGCCGCGGAATCCGGAAGACCCGAACCGGAAACGCTGTTTTGACTGCGTCGAAGGTGACCACGTAGGTGTCGGGGCCCGTCTGCTCCAAAGCCGCGTGTTTGATCGCGCCCGCCCGGGCTGCGCCGGCCAGGGAGGTTAGGAGAACCGCGCAGAGCAGGGAAGTTCGCATCCCTTACTCGCCCGACTTTCGCATCAGCCCGATCGCGGTGGAGATGATCTTTCCCTCCGCGCAACCCGGCTTCAGGCGCGAGCCGATGACCTGGAAGGTCAGGTGGTTGTACGCATCGTCGGAATAGATGTAGCCGGAATTGGCGGCCCCGTTCGCCAGCGTCACCATGATGGTTTTGTTGGCCGGCGCCGACTCCTTGAGCTTCAGTCCGATCCTGCTGTACGCCTCGCCGTTCAAACTGACGAAGTTGATATCGCCGATGCGCAGCAGCCCGACCTTGAGGTTCACCTCGGCGCCGTCCTTGTAGCCCGGAAAGGCATTCTCACGCGCCGGATTCGCGGCATCCAGCCGTTCGCGGCCCGGGCAGGAGAAGCGCTCCTGGCCGCCCCAGATGGCGGCACTGTCCACGGGCTGAATCTCCTCGCGCATGAGCCGCACCGCCGTGGTCGCGATCATCTGGCCAAGCATCACAGCGTAGGCGCCAGTGCGCGCGATGGCCTTCCTGTACGCTTCCATCTTTTCCGGCGGGATCGCCTGACGGTTCGAACTCGCCGCCGCAGCATTGAAACCCTGGGCGGTCTGCTCCTCGGGGCGGGGCGGCGGCGGTCCCACCGTCTGCCGCTGATCCACGTTATGGGCGCGCACGTTGAAGCTCTGAGAATACCCGAGGCGCGGGTTCTGGTCGCCGGACGCCCCCTGGCTGAAGACCGCCACGGTCTTGCCGTCGAAAAGCTCTTCGATGTATTTGGAAGCTTCGCCCGGGAAATCCGCGCTGGTCACGCCGCTCAAATAAAAGTTGATGGGGTGCATGGGGTAGTTCATGTAGACCCCGATCGGCACGTCATCCGCCCCGACGAACTCCACCACGGCGAGCGTTTTGTCGGAGGTCCCCTCTGGGTTCGGTCCCTGGCGCCATTCCTGCTTGCTATTGAACACGTCGCGGTTGACGTTCAAATCCAGATTGGTCTTACCGTAGCCCGCCCGCGCCGGGGCGAGCTTCGACTTTGCCGTATCGACGACCGAAACGATGGCGGCGGTAATCGTCTGCGCGTCCGGAAAACCGGCGCCGCCGAGTCCGCCGGTGCTGGCGCTGTGGGAGTGGGTGCCGGAAACGATGTAGTTCTCAGGGGGGCACTTGGTCGAAGCCGAGGACTTCTCGATCGCAGGGTTTACCACGGCATCCCTGGCGCCGCCGTCGATGTTGACGAGCGCCGCGCAAGTCCGGCCGTCATCCACCACGATCGCCCGAACATACAGGTGATCCCGAATCGAGTCGGTGGCGATGGTCAATTGGTCCGCACGGGGCGTGATGTCCACCTTCGCCGCGCCCGCGCGCAGGCGTCCGGCCGGACTCTGAGCGAATGCCAGGACTCCGGTAAGGCAAATCGCGAATCCTAGTCTCATCTTGGAGCCTCCAGTACTCCGGCCGGGAACCTGACTGCGGACACTCCGGCCTATCTGGAAAGACGGTACCACGCCGACGGCTATCCGGACGTAGTTGTTGCGGCGTTTGTTACGGCAACGACGCACCTCTGCCCGAGCGCGACGCTTGTTTTCAATGGTATACGCTCCACGTCCGACTGGCGTCAATCACCGGCCGGGTTTACCAGGCGTGAACGGCAAGCACGTGTGGCACGCCGGACTCGGCCCGCAGGGCGGTTGTCTCGAGTACGATCTGCAAATTGTGCTTCGGCCAATCGTCCGGCGCTTTGGTCGAACCGCCCAGAACCGGCGAAGCCAAGCGCCGCTGCCAGCGTTACGTACGCGACGAGATGCCGCCTGGAACGCGCAGGAGGGACCGCGGGGGCGGGCTCGGGTACGGCGCGCCGCCCGCGTCGGCGATTCCCGGCGTTGGCGCCTAGAATTCCGGCGGGTAGGAGCCCTTCTGCAATTCGATCCGGATCTCCTCGGCGCGCCCGGGCTCGTCGTAGTATCTGGCGAGACGCTTGCGCTCATAAGAGGCTGCGGAGGATTCACGGGCGCCCCCTTTACGGGATGCTTTACGGGCCCGCAACCCACTAAAAGCAAATGCCGTACGGAATTGTCGGGTTAAGGGCATACTTTTTCCCCGGGACTGGATCATGATGGGGATGATGAGCCGTCGTAAGCATTACCTGACCGCCGCCGTGATCGCACTGCCCCTGGGAGCCGTCCTGCTCTTCGGCCAGGCTGCGCAGAATCCAGGAATTTCCGTGCGGGAACTCCGCTGCGAGTACATGTCCAACCCCCAGGGTATCGATGTCGCGAAACCGCGCTTGAGCTGGATGCTGGGCCCGGGGGGGAACGCCGGCGGACAGTCGGCGTACCGCGTGCTTGTCGCGACCAGCCCGTCCCTCCTGCAAAAGGACCGCGGCGATCTGTGGGACTCGGGCCGGGTGGCGTCCGCGCAGCACACCTGGGTGGAGTACGTCGGAAGAGCGCTGGCCTCCGGGCAGCAGGTCTGGTGGAAAGTGCAGGTCTGGAGCGGGGACGGAAAGGCCCCATCCTGGAGCGAACCGGCATCCTGGACGATGGGGCTGCTGCAGGCTTCCGACTGGAAGGGCAAGTACATTGGTGAGCGGCGCCCGGAGGGAACCGCGGAGGGCACTCCCCTGCCGTTCCCCTGGCTGCGCAAGACATTCACCCTCGCCGGAAAACCGGCGCGGGCTGTCGCTTACGTCAATCCCCTCGGTTACTACGAACTGTACGTCAACGGCAGAAAGGTGGACGACCACGTTCTCAGCCCGGCGGTGACCGACTACTCCAAGCGGACCCTGTACGTCACGCACGAGATCGCGGACTACCTGGTACCCGGAAAGAACGTCGTCGCGCTTTGGCTGGGGAGGGGCTGGTACGTAAAGGGGCACCCCGGCGTGATTCACGATGGCCCGCTGGTGCGCGCGCAGTTCGATATCTCGATGGGGAGCGGAAGCCCTATTCAGATCGTCACCGACGAAAGCTGGAAGGTCAGGGAGAGTTCTCTGAGTCCGCTGGGCCGCGCAACGGCGTTCGGAGACTACGGCGGGGAGCGCTACGATCCCGCACTGGACCTGCCGGATTGGAATAGCGCCGCGCTCGACGACTCCGGTTGGCAGGCCGCCGCGGCATTCGAGCCGCCGCAGGTCCTGACGGCGGCGCAGATGGTGGAGCCGAACCGTATCATCGAGACCATCCCGGCGGTGCGGGTCGATCCGTATCCGCAGGGCGGCTGGGTGATCGACCTGGGCAGGAACTTCACCGGGTGGGCGGAGGTCCGCCTGCCGGCGGTTCCGCAGGGCACCACGGTCAAGCTGGAATACTCCGATCAGGCGGAACCCGATAAGCCCGCCCCCGGCACGCCCGCACAAACGCCGGCGGGTGCCGGTGGCGGGGCACCCGGAAATGCGCCGGGACAGAATGCCGCCGCGGGCCGCGGCGCCGGAGCGGGAGCCGGTAACGCCCCTGCCGCCGGAGCGCCCGGACGGGGCGGCTCGCCGCAGGCTGCCGCGGGAAGGGCGGGCCGGGGTGGCAATCCGACGGTCTTCCCCAACACCTTCAATCAACGGGACGAGGTGGTGGGCACCGGCCAGCCGGTCACCTTCCGCTCCCGCTTCAACTATCACGGCTTCCGGTATGTACGGGTGATCGGGACCGATGCCGCGCCGGCTGTTTCCGATGCCAAAGGCTACCTCATCCGCACCGCTTACGAACGGGCGGGCGAGTTCACCTCCTCCAACGACCTGCTGAACCGGATCTACCAGATGGTCACCCGGACCTACGAGGCGCTCACGCTCGGTGGTTACGTGGTGGACTGCCCGACGCGCGAGCGGCTGGGCTATGGAGGCGATGCCGGCACCTCCTTCGAGACCGGCATGTACAACTTCTCCACCGGTGGACTCTACAGCCGGTGGCTCGCCAACTGGCGCGACTCCCAGGAGCAGGCGACCGGGTCCCTTCCCCACACGGCGCCGAACTACCAGAACCAGGGAGGCGGCGGCCCGATGTGGGGCGGCATGGTGGTGACCCTGCCCTGGCAGATGTACCTGCAGTACGGCGACTGGCGCGTGCTGGAAACGAACTACCCGATGATTCAGAAGTGGCTCGCCTACCTGGCCACGGAGACCACGGACGGCATCCTGCTGGACCACAAGAGCCACGCCATGTCGATGCAGACCTGGAACTTCCTGGGAGACTGGCTGACGCCCAAGGGCAGTATTCGCGGCAACGGCCCGAATCCGGGTCCCGCGCAAGCCGTCAACACGGTCCACTACCTGTACCAGCTCCAGCTTGCGGCGAAGATCGCCGGCGTCCTGGGAAAGGCCGCCGACGCGACGGCGTTCACAGCGCGCGCAGCCGCGGTGGCCAAGGCCATCCACCAGAAGTTCTACAACGCCGCCGAGCACGGCTATACCAACGGCGACTCGATGCAGGAGGCGTTTCCGCTCCTGACCGGCATGGTCCCCGAGGACCAGCGCAAGGCCGTGATGGACAAGCTCGAGAACACCATCCGTGTGCAAAACGGCGGGCACGTCGATACCGGCATGCACGGGACGTACGTCGTGATGAAGTACCTGATGGAAGCGGGCCGCAACGACTTGGTCTACGAGATGGCCAGCAAGCCGGACTATCCGGGCTGGGGCTACATGCTGGCCAACGGCGCCACGACGAGTTGGGAGGGCTGGACCGGCCAGTCGCACATCCACGACACGCTGATTTCGATCGGGGCGTGGTTCATCGAGGGCGTGGCAGGCATCCGCAGTGACGGCAAATCGCCCGGATTCCAGCACTTCCTGATCAAACCGGCTGTGGTCGGCGACCTGACGTCGGCGCGGGCCAAGTACCACTCCATAAACGGCGACATCGTGAGTTACTGGCGGATCGAGAACGGCGTATTCAAGCTGACTGTCACGGTTCCGCCCGGGACCACTGCCGGCGTGTTCGTGCCGGGGGAGGGCCCCGTCAGGACGCAGGCGGCGGGTCCGGCGGCCGGCGGCCGGCAGTTCGAGGTGGCTGCCGGCACTCACACCTTCGAAGCGGCGCTGCGGTAGGTCACGAGGTCGAGCCTCGCTATAATATGCCGCAGTGAGACCTCCCGAAAAAACGGCGCGAGACCATGCTGAGTCGGCGCCCCTGGGCGGACTCGATCACGATGCGATTCTGGCCGAGTTGGACCGGATCCTGGCCAGCAACCTCTTTCAGCACAGCCGGCGGTACCCGGCCTTTCTGCGGCATGTGGTGCAGAAGGCGCTCGAAGGCGCCATCGACGAGTTGAAGGAACGCCTGCTTGGCGTCGTGGTGTTCAAGCGGCCCGCCGAATATGACACCAGCGCCGACCCGGTTGTCAGGAACACCGCTTCGGAGGTGCGCAAGCGGCTCGAAGAGTACTACTCGGACGCGGAGCACGCGCGCGAACTGCGGATCTGTCTGCCGGTCGGCGCCTACGTCCCGGAGTTCCGGACCGCGCCGCCTGCAACCGCGGATGAGCCGGCGGCGCAGTATTCCGCGGCCCCTAAGCGCTCATCCCGCCGGTGGATCTGGATTGCGGCGGCAGCTTTGGCGGTGTTGGCCGCTGTGGTGACCGGAATCCGGCTGGCAACGCCGGCGCCGGCGATCGAGCGCTTCTGGCGGCCGGTTCTCCGGGCGAACGATTCTGTCCTGGTGGTGACCGAGACGCTCATGGCGGCAGCCCCTCCCCAGTCCGGTACCGGACAGGGCAGTCCGCGCGTGACGGAAACGATCGATCCCAAGTTGTTTCTGAATATCCAGGAGGTATCCGCCAAGCTGGCGTCCTTCCTGAAAGGTCATGGCAAGACCCCGGAAATCGAACTGGCCCGGAATGTCGCGGTGCCGCGGCTGCGGCGCGGACCATTCATCCTGCTGGGAGCCCTCGGTGGAGATGAACCATCGGACGGCTTTCGATAGGACAAGGCCTTGATCGTCGATTAGAGCGTCCCCGATAACAGCCTGAAAATGACTTTTTTGGACGCGCTCGCCGCTCCAGTCATCGAGTGCGATCATTGAGTCCGGCGCGACCAAAGGCGCACCGGCCACACGCAGCCGGATCATTTCTGCTTTCCACTTCATCCCGTGGCTGTCCGCCGTGGCCGCATGCGCCATTTCATGCAACAAACAGGAAACGGCGGCGGCATCATCCAAGCCGCGACTGATGCGGATGAGCTTCCGCCGGCGGTTGCAACTTCCGGACTCCCCGAGCCCCAGTTATGTGGTCCACGCATCTGATGTGGTAGGGCGGCAGCCTGCCACCCCAGTACCGCTCATTGAAATCAAAGAAGAATCCACGGAACTGCTTGCCATCAAGCACTGATTTCGACATTTTCGCTCAAGCCCTAGTGTACGCGCCGCCCCGGTTCCGGGTGCCTGTCTCCGCCAACGGTTTCAGGATTGATCCCGTTTTGCCGGACCATCCAGCATAGCGTGCAAGGGTGTCAAGGGCATAGTCGAACATCAGGCCCGATTGATCGCAACTGGAGCGCTGCGCCCGTTCTCGTGTGCCACCACCAAGCCGGTGGATCCCGCCACCAAACTGACAGCCACGACGCCACACGCGCGCTGCCCTGGCTCCGTCCTACCACTTGGCGCCGCCGTCGGCTCCGTTGCGCCCCTGTGCGCGATCGCGGGCCAATTCTGGCGAGCCCAACACCGACAGCAAGGTTTGGTATTTCTCGGGGGAAATCGGCTGGAGCGTTGCGCGTCATGACCTGCTGCCCGTAAGTCTATGAAAACATGGTCGCGCTAACGGGAGTCGAACCCGCTAAGCGCCAGTCTAGTTCGGTTCAGTTGGGTCTAAGTAGTTGTGTTTTCGGTTCAGTTCAGTTCGCCACCAGGGCGTTTAGGGCCGTACGGATGGCTGACGTGCTGCCCCGGTGCTGCCCTGCGCCCCGGATTCGCTTGCTCGCGGGGCAATCCAAAACTCGCCGCCTGGCTCGCCAGGGAGCTATTTTGCGTGCGTAATCCAACCTCCTCGGAGTACCCGGGGTCACGACCGCGCCCGGCAGCGGAAAACGCGCTGGCGATAGCCGATATTCGTAGATAACGCCCTCTACAAAGCCGATTGCCGCGACCGGAGGCCGTTTCGGCGACACTGTCCGAGTGGCTACCATCCTGGAACTGTCGGCGCAGCACCAGGCAACGCTGTGATACTCTTTTTCGTGATGCGACGAGGGTGCGCCAGATGACCAGGGCCGACCTGACCGAAGAGGTTTACCAAGCCATTGGGATGCCCCTGAAGGACTCCGACCTCGTCGTCTGCGCCATATTTGACGGCATCGTCCGTGCCCTGCGATCCGGGGACAAGGTTGAGATCCGGGGATTCGGAAGCTTCCACACGCGCCAAAGACGAGGGCGCATCGGACGCAATCCAAAAACCGGAGCCCAAGTCGAAGTGCCACCGAAGAGAATTCCATTCTTCAAACCGAGCAAGGAACTTCGCGAACTGGTTGATAGTCTGAACGTCAACGTCTGAAAGGGGGACAGCGCGATAGAATTCCGCAGCTCCCATGAACCCTGGGTCAACACTGTCATCGGAGCTTTGTACGAGTGGACGACTACTCGGAACTTAGCCCCCGCTGCCAGGGCCGATCAATGCTTCCCCACATCTATTCGGCTGAGAACCACGCGGGGCTCGGGTCCTGACGGTTATGGCAGCTTGGCGTATTCCGCCTGGGCTTCCTTCAGGACGGGGATGTCGGGGTCGGCGTCTTTCCAGAGTGTGAGGAAATCCTGATACACCGCTCGGGCCTTGGCCGTGTCGCCCTGCAGGGCGTAAGCGCGCGCCAGTCCCAGGCGGGCCAGCGCGCCCCAGGGAAAGTTCACCACCACTCCTCGGTGGTCGATGAACTTCTGAAACTCCGCCGCCGCCCGGTTGCCGTCGTGCGCCATGAGATAGGCTTCCCCACGCACATAAACCGGGCACAGGAATATAGTGAGGTCGCCCGTAGCCGAGCTGAGTTCGATCATGCTCGCCACTTTCAATAGGTCGATGGCCCGGTTCGGGTCTTTGCCTTCCAGGGCGCCCCCCGCCCGAATCGTGGGCAGCCAATACCTCTGCACCAGCGTATCCAGCGGGAAGGTCTTGTCGAGTTCGGCCGCCAAATTCTCCGCCCCTGCTGTATCGCCTGCCCGCGCCAGGGCCAGCGCCACCATGGCCCGCACATCGCGGTTCGGGGCCAGCTTCAACGCCGCATTGGCTTCGGCGCGCGCCTGCTCCCGGTTCCCCGATTCCACCTCGCGCAGTGCCGCCTCTGCCTGATATCCTGCGGCCGTCTCTTTGGCGTTGTTGTGCGTGGCTGAATCCATCGCCCGCCCGGTCAGCTCGTGCGCGTTCTTCAGCTTGCCGTACCAACCTTCCGTGTCCGCTTGCGCGGCTAGCAACAGGTTTTCCGCGCCGGACTTTCCCACGGCGGCTGAGACCAACTGCGCCATCTTCGCCGTATCGCCCTTCAGAAACGCCAACCAGTAGCGGCTCTGGAGCAGTTGCTCGTTCTCCAGGTTGCGCTCCTCCGCCTGCTTGAACACGGCCTCCGCTTCATCTAGCCGGCTGCCGCTCATGTAGGCGACGCTGAGGAGATAATAGAGGAGCCCATTATTTGGATCCAGGCGCATCGCCACTCGCCATTCCTCCAATGCCTTTTCCCAGTTTCCCAGCGTGGCTGAAACGAATCCCAGCCGTATGTAAGGCATGGCGTCTCTTGGGTAGGTCTGCTGCCACAGTTCGTCAATCTCCGCTCCCTTCTCCAGATCTTCCGTCGCAAAATCGTAGTAGCTCCCCTCGATCCAGAAGCGTTCCCGTTCGCTCACCTTCTCCCGCAGGTCGTAAGCCTTGCGTCCATTTTCGACCGCCCCCACGATTTGGTTGAGGTCGTGATAGAGAACGGACATCCAGCCGTAGGCCATGGCAAAATTCGGATCAAGGTCCACCGCCCGTTGGAAGAAGGGCAGCGCGGCCGTGTCCCCTTTCGCATTCCACGTCTTTAGCCCCAGGCTGTACACTTTCAACGCCTCCAGCGATGGTGTGGTCGCTTCCGCGAGGGGCGTGGCGTATTTCTCCACCGAGCTCAGCGACTCGCCCAGTTTCTTCCGCAGACTGACTGCCGCGGCGTCCAGAGCCTTGAGCACCGCTTCCTTGGCCGCCGCCTGCTCCTGCGCTTCCGCCAGTACGTCCCCGGTGTCGCAGTCCACAGCCTTCAGGCCAATCACGTACTGGCTGCCCAGCCCCGCAATCGACCCCGCCAGCATGGCCTTGCTGCTCGTGCGCTGGCAGACCTCGCGGGCGACCTCCGGCGTCAACCGGTCACCGGCCGCACGTCCCATCAGCTTCAATGTGTCATTCACCCTGCGCTCGGAAACCAGGTTGAGAAAAGGTGATTGCTCAAGCTGCACCGAGAGTCCCTGCTTCAGCGTGTCGTCGAAAACGCTGTCGCCCGTCGTGTTGGTGAAATCGGCGAGGACAATGGAGTCCTTGTCCGTCAGCGGCTTAGTTTGACGCGAGCGGTAGTACAAACCGCCGGCGACGAGCACGGCAGCCAGCAGGACGGGAATCGCAATCCTCCGGAGCTTCCTGGACAGGTGCGACACGAAAGTGGCCGCCCCACCCCCGGCCTGCTTCAGCTCCTCCAGCTCGACCTTCACGTCGTCCATGTGCTGGAAGCGGCGTGCGGGGTCTTTGCGCAAGCAGCGGCGGACCAGTTCATCGAGTCGCTCCGGCACTCCCTCCAGCGGTTTCGGTTCCGTAGTGGCAGTGGCGGTCAGCGCGGCGGTGATGGTCTCGCCCGGGAACGCCCGGTGGCCGCTCACCAGTTCGTACAGGATGCAGCCGAAGGCGAAAATGTCGCTGCGCGTGTCGGCCGGCTGGCCTTCGATCTGCTCGGGCGCCAGGTAGCCGGGCGTGCCCGCCAGGCCGGCGGTCTGCGTGGAGACCGGCGCACCCTCCGGCTCCGCCAGTTTCGCCAGGCCGAAATCCAGTACCTTGACGGACCCCTTCTCCGTCACCAGAATGTTGC
Organism: Candidatus Solibacter sp.; assembly: GCA_050014175.1. Lineage (GTDB taxonomy): Bacteria > Acidobacteriota > Terriglobia > Bryobacterales > Bryobacteraceae > Solibacter. The sequence goes on from JBEKDV010000044.1 coordinate 23,190, forward strand.
CCGGCTTCAGGTCGCGATGCACGATCCCCGCCGCGTGCGCCGCCGCCAGGGCATCGGCCATCTGAATGCCGTACTCGATGGCCTGCTTCACCGGGAGCGGGCCTTTGACCGGCCGCCCGTCTACCAACTCCATGACGAGGTACGGCGAACCTTCGTGCTCGCCGACTTCATGCAGTGTGGCGATGTGGGGGTGGTTCAACGCCGCCACCGCCCGCGCCTCGCGCTCCCAATGGCGGCTGAACTGGGCCTTGATGAACTTGAGGGCGACGCTGCGGCCCAGGCGCGTGTCCTTGGCCTTGTAGACCACGCCCATGCCGCCTTCGCCCAGCTTCTCGAGGATTCGATAATGCGATATCATCTTCCCGGTGAGCGGTTCCTCCGAGCGCGCCTGGTCGTGCGCGAGCGCCCGGGCCGCCACCTCCATGGCGGGCGCTTCCAGGAAACCGGCGGTTTCAGAATCGCCGGCCAGCATGCGCTCGACTTCCCCCCGCAGGTCCGTATCGCCGGCGCAAACCTGGTCGAGAAACGATGCACGTTCGCCTGGGAGCCGCGCATCGGCCTCATGATAGATCCGCTCGACCTGTAGCCAACGCTCGGGTGTCATCTGGAGCGGTGCCCGCGACCGATTCCTAACATACTACAACCGCCTGCGAATATCCGCTACGGTTCTTGCGGCTTTTCGCGCCGGCTTTCCGCCTCCCCGGGCGGAGGCAAACGGCGTATGAAGCTCACGACGATGGTGGTGGTGGCGGTGGCGGCGATGGCGGGCCGGGCGGAGTCACGCAAGCCCCGGGCGGACGCGCTGCTGACGGTCTTCACGTATGACCGGGCCGGCGTCCCGGGGGCCGTCATGGCGCGGGCCCAGCGCCTGGCGACTTTGGCATTCGCCGCGGTGGGCGTAGAAGTCAAATGGGTGAAGGGCAAGCAGCTCGGAGAACCGCAGGAGGTCGCCGCCGGGGAAATGCTGACCGTGGTGTTCGACGGCCCGGCGCTGGCGCAGGCCTCTCCCCAGGCGATCGCTTTCACCCACGTGGGCGGAGGGGCCGACGCGGACGTGCACGTCTTCTACAACCGCGTGGCCCGCTTCGGGGACCGCGTGTACATGCCGGAGATCCTGGGCAACGTGCTGGCGCACGAGCTGACCCATGCGTTGGAAGGCGTGGCGCGGCATTCCAGCGAAGGCCTCATGAAGGCCGTCTGGAGCGGTCGCGACTATGCCGGGATGGTCAACCGCCGTCCGCTCGCCTTCGCCGCCGTGGACCTGGATCTGCTCCGAGCTCACTTCCACAAAGAGATGTCCCCGGCGCCCACCCTCGTCGCTGCCCGGTGAGGCTCCAGGGCGTCGTTCCAGCCGCGACCGTCAGACCGACGGCGATTCCGAAACCGGCGTCATGAAAGCGCGCTGGACGCCGAAGGACATGGATTTCATGACGCGCAAGCCGCTCCGCTTCGAACCCGAGGATGTCAAGTGGATTCATCTGGGGCTAGACACGCGGGCCGCACGAGACATCAGCCCTGCGGCGGACGAATAGCAGGCGTGGCGGGCCAGGCTATCGCCGCAACTGGCCGTACAACCACGCCCGGGCGGTTTTCCAGTCCCGCTGTACCGTGTCGACGGAGACATCGAGGACCTGTGCGATCTCCTGTTCGCCCAGGCCGCCGAAAAACCGGAGTTCCACCACCTGCGCCTTGCGCGGATCGACGGCAGCCAAGGCCACCAGCGCTTCGTCCAGCGCGACAAGATCCGGGTCCGGGTGTCCGGACACCACGAGGGCCTCATCCAGCGTTGTCCTGTGCAGATCTCCTCCGTGCCTCTGGTTGCCGCGCGAGCGCGCCGCATCGACCAGAATCCGGCGCATCAGTTGGGCCGCGAGGGCGAAAAAGTGGGCGCGGTTTTGCCACCGCACGCGGCTGGAGTCCACCAGCCGCAGGTAAGCCTCGTTGACCAGCGCAGTGGCCTGAAGCGTGTGGCCGGGACGCTCTCCGGCCATGTAGTGGCGGGCCAGCCGGTGAAGATGATCGTAGACCAGGGGCGTGAGGGCGTCGAGCGCGTTCGCGTCGCCGGCACCCCAGGCCAGGAGCAACTCGGTGAGATTGGGACTTCCCGGGTCCATTCGCCTGTTCGTTGATTCTACACCTGCGGGCGAACGGGAGCGTCGCCCGCCCGCCGCCGGCTATCCCGGGCTTTGGTGGAACATGGGGTGGCTGTGTAGAACGACCGCTCAGCCGAGCTAGATTCCCATCAGAAGTATGGGCATAACCTCGGTCCAGGCCGCGCAGTCGTCCAGCAGTTGTGCTTGGATGACGGCGCACTCGGAAACTGACCGGTGGGCCGGCTTGCCATCGGAATAGCTACCGATATTTGCCGATATCGCTCCTCGCCGGGCCGGCTTCACCACCGTCTGGCTTGGGTCATTCGACGGTTTGCCGACTATCCGTCAAAGTGGAATGGCGGACTGGAACAACTTTCAATGGTCGCTCATCGCTTCGGAGCCGTTTGTACCCACGCGCAGGATGCGAATTCCTGTTGTCTTATGGTGCCACCAAACCACGGCAAATGGCTTGCGGTCCTGATCCAAAAAGAGTTCCTGGCGATAGCGCCGCCAGGCAGCTCTGGCCATTTCCCGCTCCTGCGCACGTTTCTTCGGTGGCAGAGGACTTTCGTCGTAGCCAAACACCTGCCAATCGCTGCCGACGCCGTTAACAAGTTTGACAGTCATGGTAAAGGGGGCTCGCGCAGGTAGGCCCGGGCTCTGGTCTACAACGCTGACGACTTCGCGGATGGATGCGGTTGCGGACTTGTGGTCACTGGTTCGGGTTACTGTAAATGTGACGACGGCCAGCGCCCCGACGAAAGCTTCGATACACCCTGAAGTGCCGATCTCGGCGGAAAGGCAATCCTCCTTTCCGGAAGCGGCTGAGCGATATGCCACCAGCCGCTTCCCGTCGTAGGGTACCGGGAAGCTGACCCCCATCAGGACGGAGTATTTCGCGGTGGAGAACGTGTAAACGGTGCTTGCCTGCGCCTCTGCCGGCGTCCCCGGCTCAACCGGCACCCCATCCGGTGGGACAGCGCATACCGGTGAAACAATCAATAGTCCCGCCGCCAAGAGCTTGGCAGCCACGTCTGCCACGGGTGTCCCCTCCCCACTCGTTGTTTCCGCCCGGCACCTTTGGCCCTTGTAGCCAGCCCTTCGGAAACTTCTCGCCGCGCACTTTGCGCAACGGGAGAGAGTCTGGTGTTTCCGGTCCGCTACCTCAAGGCGCTCCAGTGCGAAACGCGCGTCAAACGCATCTCACGGGCTATGCGGCTGAAATGTAAGAAGTTGTGGTACACTTCACTGCGCACCCTTTGGGCGCCTTCGGGAGTGAACATGACTGGTGGGCGGAGTATTCCGCCACGTCGCATCATCCGCTTCCCGCCGTTCGAGCTGGATGTCCGCGCCGCTGAGCTGCGAAAACATGGCATCAAGGTCCGACTGCACGACCAGCCCTTCCGGGTTCTTGTCACGCTGCTGAACCACCCGGGAGAAGTAGTGCTGCGCGAAGAAATCCGCAAGGTGCTGTGGCCGAACGACACCGTTGTGGAATTCGATCGCAGCATCAACGCGGCCATCCAGAGGCTGCGCGATGCGTTGGGCGACTCGGCGGACGCCCCCCGCTACATTGAGACCTTGGCGCGCCGGGGCTACCGCTTCATCGGCACCGTGGAGCCAGCGGAGGGAGAGTCGCCGGAGGAGCAACCGGCAGCCGCCGCCACACGGGACCCTAACGACCTCAATGGCGAAACCTTCTCCCACTTTCGCTTGATCGGGAAGTTAGGCTCGGGCGGCATGGGCGTGGTGTACCGCGCTGAGGATTTAAAACTGGGGCGCCAGGTCGCGCTCAAATTTCTGCCTGTGCCGGCGTCGGAAGCGCCGCCCCAATTGCTCGATCGCTTCCGGCGGGAGGCGCGGGCCGCCTCCGCCTTGAACCATCCGAATATCTGCACCATTCACGGGGTCGAGGAATTTGGCGGCCAGCCGGTGATCGTGATGGAACTGGTGGAGGGCGAAACGCTGGCGGCGAGGCTCGCCAAGGGCCCCCTGGCATAGAACGAGGTGCTGCCGCTGGCCATGCAGATCGCTGCCGCGCTGGATGCGGCACACCGGAAAGGGACCGTGCATCGCGATCTGAAGCCCGCGAACATCATGCTGACGAAGTCGGGTGTGAAGGTGCTCGACTTCGGCCTGGCAAAGATAGAGCCACCCGGCCCAAAGGGCACCCCAGCGGGAGACGCGGAAATCTCGTACCCGGGAATGGTGATGGGCACCTTCCAATACATGTCGCCGGAGCAGGTACAGGGGAAGGAAGCGGACGCGCGCAGCGACATCTTCTCTTTCGGCGTGGTGCTGTACGAGTTGTTGACGGGCGAGCGGGCATTCACCGGCGACTCGGCGGCGACCGTGATGGCGGCGATACTGGAGCATCCGGCGCCCTCATTGCGGATAGCAGCGCCGCCTGCGCTGGAATGGCTGCTGCAGCGGTGCCTGGCGAAAGATCCGGACGACCGCTGGCAGACCGCGCGAGATTTGAAAGCCGAACTCGAGCGGATCGCTGCCGCGCCCACCGGGACAGCCTCGCCGGCACGAATCCGGAGCACTTATTGGCTGGCACTCGCCGGGTTCTGTGTTCTCGTCGCGGTGGCGTTCACGTTTCTCTGGCGTCCTCATCCGGCGGCGCCAACGCGGGCAATGGAGTTCGAGATCGCCCCACCCCCTGACACCGGGTTCCAGAATCCTGACTCCGCCACGGCAGTATCGCCTGACGGCCGTTGGATCATCTTCCGCTCACAACCCAGCAGCGCGCCCGCGGCCACTCTATGGCTGCGCCCGCTGGATTCACCCGTGGCCCGTTCGCTGGCCGGGACCGAAGACGGAGATTCTCCGTTCTGGTCGCCGGATAGCAAGTCATTGGCGTTCTTCGCCGATCGGAAGTTGAAGCGTATCGAAATCGCCGGCGGACCGCCAGTGACGCTGTGCGATGCGGTGCGGGCAACCGGTGGTTCATGGAGCCGAGAAGGCGTGCTTCTCTTTACAACGGGCGAACGAAACCTGCTGCGCGTTCCGGCTTCGGGGGGAGTGCCGGTAAAAGTGACCGAAACCGACCCGGCGCGAAACGAAATCAAACACATGTGTCCGCAGTTTCTACCGGACGGAAGGCATTTTCTCTACCTGATTAAGGGCGCGAAACCGAACACGAACGGGATCTACATCAGCTCGCTGGACCATCCGCAGGAACGCTGGCGCCTGCTTGCGTCGAATTATAAGGGAATCTATACGGTGTCCCCGGACAGCCACTCAGGGTGGTTGTTATGTCTGCGACAGCAGATGCTCATGGCGCAGCCCTTCGACGCCGCCGGCCTGCGACTGACCGGCGAGCCGGTCGCGATCGCGGATCACGTGGCGGTTGACCGACGAGACGAAGCGGCGTTCTGGGCGTCGGATGCGGGGATCCTGGTGTACCACACCGGCACCATCAACTCGGCGTTGAGCTGGGTTAGCCGGGAAGGCAAAATACTGGAGAAGCTGGAACCGGGGGGCCGGTACGACGCCCTGGCGCTTTCCCCGGACGGTAAGCGCGTGGCGCTCTGCCGCTCCGACGCCGACAACAACAGCGACATCTGGATCTATGAATTCGGCCGGAAAGTCATGACCCGGCTTACGTTCGATTCCGCTCCCCTCGATTCCCCAGTCTGGTCTCCGGACGGCCGGCAACTCGCTTTCTCTTCAAGCCGCAGCGGGAGCTTCCAGATCTACCGCAAGAACGTCGACGGGAGCGGCCAGGAGGAACAGCTTACCGAAGGGCCGGGCGAAAACTATCCAGACGACTGGAGCCGGGATGGCAAATACCTGCTCTATCAGCACAAGGTCCCGCAAAAGTCGTTTGAGGTCTGGCTGTTGCCTCTGGAGGGCGGCCGCAAGCCGGTCCCGCTGTTGCAGGCGCCGTTCCTGCAGACACTGGCGGCCTTCTCCACCGACGGAAAGTGGATTGCGTACGAGTCGAGCGAATCGGGCAGCATTGAAGTTTACGCGCGGGCGTTCTCCGCTCCGTCGGCTGCTCTCGGCGGTAAGGTGCAGATTTCGGCCGGCCACGGGGGCTGGCCGCGCTGGCGCAGCGACGGGAAGGAGATTTTTTATCGCTTTTTCGCAAACCCCTCGGCATTAATGTCGGCACGAATTCGGACCGGGAACGGCGAAATCGAAGCAGCGGCCCCCGTCGAGGTGTTCCCTTTTGGGGGGTTCGCTTCCAGCACTGCTCGCTTGTGGGACGTGACGGCCAACGGCCAGCAGTTTCTGCTCGCGGATCTGGTCGGACCATACTCCCCCCGCAACCGGCTGAACGTGGTGGTGAACTGGCAGGTGCGGTTGAATCAGTAATCCGTAACGCGTCGTTCGGAAGAGACAGGAGTCCTCGCTCCATCGTGTTAGAGATGTCCGCCGCCTGATTTTTAACGGGTGGTTATCGGAAAGTGGCTTGACCACTTGGGCGTATTACGCGCAAACCGCGGATGTGCATGGGCCGGGACCGAGACCAGCCGTGGAGCTACCGATATTGCGACATAAGGCTCTCACGTCACGGGCGAGAGCGTTTAGCGAGCCGGCGTCTCGGCGAGCATGTGCTCGATGGTGGCGCGGATCTCTTCCTTGACTCGCGCCAGTTCCCCTCCGCTGCCGCCGCTGGGGAAGCCGGTGTGGACCGAGCGCACCTTGCCGTCTTCGCCCACGTAAATGGTGGTGGGGTAGGCCGCCAGGTTTTCGATCTGCGGCACCGCCGTCTTGAGCACCCCGGCAGAGGGCTCGCCGGCTAGCAATGCCGGGTACTGAATGTTGAACTTGCGCAAGAAAGCGCGCAGCGGCGCCCACGTCGGATCGCCTGCGCTCTCGAAGCAGAAGGCCGCCATTTCCAGCCCTTTGGCGTGGTAGCGCTGGTACAACTCCACCAGAAATGGCGCTTCGTCGCGGCAGTTCGGACACCAGCTACCGGTAATGCTGACCACGTAGGGCTTGCCGGCAAAGGAATCCTCGGTGTACGTCTTGCCGTCCACATCTTTGAAGCTGAAGTGGAATCGCTCGCTGGGATTCTTGGCGTGCGCATACGTCATGGGATCGAGCGGCGGCGCGAGATTGCGCGCCCGCGCTTCCTCTGGACGCAGCGCTATAAGCTTCTGCACGCCCGATTCCAGTTCCAGCGAGCCATCTGGCTGAAGCGTTCCCTTGAGCAGCATCGGGCGGTCCCCCGAGAAGTGCGAGACGGCGAAATGACTGCCATCCGCCACGCCCACCAGGGTCCCGTCGTCACCATCGATGCGCAGGATCGTGCCCTTCAGTTCGGCGCCCGATTGCCGCAAGATCAACTGGTTGCCCGGACCGGGCCGCTGCGCCGAGTGCACTTCCCACTCCCCGGCGAACTTGGCCGGAGGCTGCGAGGGCGCCGCCGGCGCCTGGTGTGGCTTGGCTTCGATCCGCGTCTCGCGCTGCGTCCGCAGATTCACATAGCCACCCGAAAGGCCGCCATCGGCCGCCATCAGGGTCAATTGGGAATTCAGGTAGTCCCACTGCGCGGTCACCTTGGCGCCCTCGATGCGGGCGGAACTGGAACACACCGGTTCGGCATCCTCGAAGAAGCAAACCCGCGCCGGGGATTCAGACACTTCCATCCGGAAGGGAATGCGCCCGGAGCTGTTCACCACCGCGGCGTCCCAATTCCCATTGAAATCGCCCGCCAGCAGTAAGGTGGCTGCCAGCATTGGGAGAAGAACATTCCGCACCATGCCCGAGTCTATCATTTTCGGAAAAGCCCGTGCGGCGCGCAGTGCAATGTCAATGGCCCCCTGCGTTGCAACCGCCAGCGTGACCGATTAACAGTTTTCGGGGCTTTGGTGGGAGCCCGGACCCGGCAGCGCGGGCTTCTGACACTGGCCGGAAAGCTACCGATATTGCCGGATATCGCTCCGGAGGAGCCCGGCTCCACTACCGCTTGATTGGGGTCATCTGGCGGTTTGGCGACTCGTCCTTTTGAAGCTCTTTCCGAGTGGCCGGCCACTCGC
>JBEKDV010000045.1:0-51435 GCA_050014175.1 Candidatus Solibacter sp.
ACGTCGCGAGACAGTTCGGTCCCTATCTGTGGTGGGCGTAGGAGATTTGAGGGGGCCTGCCCTTAGTACGAGAGGACCGGGGTGGACGAACCTCTTGTGATCCAGTTGTCCCGCCAGGGGCACCGCTGGGTAGCGAAGTTCGGTCAGGATAAACGCTGAATGCATATAAGCGTGAAACCTTCCCCAAGATGAGATCTCCCAAGCGAAAGCTATGTAGGGCACAGGTAGACTACCTGTTTGATAGGACGGATGTGTAAGCGCAGCAATGCGTTGAGCTGACCGTTACTAATCGCCCGTTCGGCTTGACCATAAAATACTACTGTTCACACGAGCATGTGTGTGGACGCTACTTGAGACCCGTTTAGCCCGTCAATATTCAGTTCCAAAGGGCCCTTGAAAGAGAGGGACTTTGGAGACGTCGCCAGTTTCTGGGTGACCCTAGCGAGGAGGACCCACCCGTTCCCATCCCGAACACGGTAGTTAAGCTCCTCAGCCCCGATGGTACTGCACGCGCAAGTGTGTGGGAGAGTAGGACGTCGCCCGGTTTAAATCAAAGCGCCGATTTTATTTGCCCCGTCTTCCGGGCGCGTGCTATATTCGAATCGCGTTTGACAAGCTTCCGCGAATCCGGCCGAGTGTAACCGTGAGCGTCCCCGCTGGTGTGCCCTCACCGATAAGCACGCGCTTTCAAATTGACAGGAGACTAGAGTGAAGAACATATTCGTCGGCAACCTGGATTTCAACGCCTCCGAAGAGGCCGTTCGCAGCCTCTTCGAACGCTACGGCCAGGTTAACAGTGCCCGAATCATGACAGATCGCGAAACCGGACGTTCGCGCGGTTTCGCTTTCGTCGAGATGGAGAATGAAGGCGAGGCGGATCAGGCGATTTCCGCCCTCAACGGTTACACCCTGGACGGCCGCGCACTGAATGTGAACGAAGCCCGTCCCAAACCCGACCGCGGCTTCGGCGGCGGTGGTGGGGGTGGGCGCCCCGGCGGCGGTGGCGGCGGGCGCCCCGGTGGCGGTGGCGGTGGCCGCCGGCCGGGAGGTGGCGGCGGCGGTGGCGGCGGTGGCAGTCGCCGCGAGCCCCGCTGGTAGGCTTTTGAGGGCTATTTGACAACGAGGGGCGTCCAATGACGCCCCTCGTTGTACGTTAGGGGGGGAGGACAAAGGCCAAATGAAAAGAATGCCCCCTCGAAAGGGGTCATGGCAGCCTGAAAGGCTACTCTACACGCCGCCGCGGGTGCCGTTTTCCAGGAAGGCGCGCAGCCGATGGCTGCGGCTCGGATGGCGCAGTTTGCGCAGGGCCTTGGCCTCAATCTGGCGGATGCGCTCGCGCGTCACCGCGAAATTCTGCACGACTTCCTCCAAGGTGTGCTCGCTCCCGTCTTCCAGGCCAAAGCGCATCTTGATGATCTTCTCTTCGCGCGGAGTGAGCGTCTTCAGCACCTGCGCCGTCTGCTCCCGCAGGTTGAGATTGATGACCGCATCGGACGGCGAAATTCCGTTCTGGTCGACGATGAAGTCGCCCAGGTGCGATTCCTCCTCTTCGCCGATGGGCGTCTCCAGCGAAATCGGTTCCTGGGCCACGCGCAGCACCTTGCGCACCTTCGAGACGGGCAACTGCAAGCGCTTGGCGAGCTCCTCGTTGGTGGGCTCCCGGCCCAACTCCTGCACCATCTGCCGAGAGGTCCGGATCAGCTTGTTGATGGTCTCGATCATGTGCACCGGAATACGGATGGTGCGCGCCTGGTCGGCGATGGCCCGGGTGATGGCCTGCCGCACCCACCAGGTGGCATAAGTCGAGAACTTGTAGCCGCGGCGGTACTCGAATTTGTCCACGGCCTTCATCAGGCCGATGTTGCCTTCCTGAATGAGGTCCAGGAACTGCAGCCCGCGATTGGTGTAGCGTTTGGCGATGCTGACCACCAGGCGCAGGTTGGCCTCGATGAGCTCTTTCTTGGCGGTCTCGGCTTCCTGGTGGGCCTGGGTGATGATCTCCAGCGTGCGCCGCAACTCCGCCGCCGAGCCGCCGAACGCCTCTTCCATCTGCTGCAACCGCTGGCCGAAGGCGCGCTGTTCCTTGCGCAGCTCCTTGATGCCCTCGGCGCGGGCGCCCGGCCAGGTTTCCAGTTTCCGCTGCGTTTTGGCGAGGTCGTTCTCCAGCGGCCGGAGTTGTTCCACGGCGGCCCGCAGGCGATCGATCAAATGGCGGATGACGGGCGATTGGAACTTGATGGTGCGGCACAACCGCGAGGTGCGCACGATCAGGCGCCCCAGCTCCCACAGTTGCCGGCGGTACTGCTTGGGCTTCATGCCGCGCGGGATGGCCATCAGTTTCTGGCGGCACTGCAGGATCTTCTTATAGTGGCGGGCCACGTCCTCGGTGTGGCGGGCGAATTCCTGGCGCTTCTCTTCCACCATCTCGTCGGTGAGCATGGGGTCCGAGATCTGGATGATGTCGCGCGCGGAGAGGGTGTCCTGCAGCACCTCCTCGCCCATGGCGATGATTTCCTGGATGACCAGCGGCGCGCGGAAAATGGATTTCAGGACGGTGTTCTGGCCGCGCTCGATGCGGCGCGCGATTTCGACTTCCCCCTCGCGGGTGAGCAGCGGAACCGTGCCCATCTCGCGCAGGTACATGCGGACCGGATCGTTGACCTTCTCGCCGACTCCGGCGGGAAGTTCCAGATCGATCAGCTCTTCGCCGGCTTCCTCGATTTTCTTCTCGAAATCCTTGGGTTCTTCGAGAATTTCGATGCCGGCGGTATCGAGCCCGGCGAGCACGTCGTCGATGTCGGCGCCGCCGGCGAGATCGCCGGGCAGGACTTCGCTGACCTCGTCGTACAAGACGTAGCCTTTTTCCTTGCCCATCTGTACGAGCCTTTGCAGCCCGTCGTATTTATCTTCTAACGCCACCGAAGCCCCGTTACCCCCACCTGGTGATAATCCAGATCATTGTACACTACTGCGCGCCGCACATTCCGATGTCGAATTGTCATGCGCGCCCGGCTGCGCGCCGGCTGCGCGCGGAGCGTTCGAGCCCCTGCAATTCCACCGTCAAACGCATGGCTTCGTCGAGCCGGCCGGCGCGCTCGGCTTCGCCGATGCGCGTCTTCAACCGCACCCGCAGGTTCTGTTGTTCGCTGCGCTGCATGCTTTCCAGCGCCGCCGCCACCTCCTCGCGCGAAATGCCGCCGTCCTCGTTCAACACGGTTTGCGCCAGCAGGTTCTGGTCGGCCTCCTCCAGTCTTCCGTTGACCTCGTCGAAACCCACGCGGCCGCCCGCCTCCTCCAGCGCAAAGATGGCCTGGAAGATGCGGCGCGACGGCAATGTCTCGATAGTCTGTAGTGATCGGAGAGGCCCAATCATTTCAGCCCGCAAATCCGGATCCGTCAAAATCGCGACCAGCAGCATGCGTTCATCGTGCCGCAATGGACTTGCCGGCCGCTCGATGGCTTTTTGGCTGCGCTCCGAAACCACCTTGCGGAAATGATCGAGCACCATGCCGCGATCCACGCCGATATAGCCCGCCACGTCGTTAGCGATGGTCATGCGCTCCAGTTGGTCGTTGATGCTCTGCACTTTGGGCAGCAGAAAATTGAGCACGGCGACCTTGCCCTCGGAGGTGCGCATATCGTACTTGGCCCGGGCGCGGTCGGCCAGCCAGTAGAAGTAGCCCTTGGCGCCGTCGACACGCTCCTGGTATGCCGCACCGCCGCGCTCCTTGCAGTACTCGTCGGGATCGAGTTCGCCATCGAGTTCCACGATGCGCACCTGCATGCCTTCGGCGAGGAGCAGATCGATGGAGCGCTCGGCCGCATTGGCGCCGGGCGCGTCGGGATCGAAATTCACGGCGATGCGGTGCGAGTGGCGCTTGATGGCCTGCACCTGCTGCGCGGTCAGGGCGGTACCGCAACTGGCCACCACGTTGCGAAAGCCCGCCGCGGTCACGCCGATGGCGTCCATGTAGCCTTCCACCAGGATCGCGCGATCCTCTTTGCGCACGGATTCCCTGGCGCGGTGGAGGTTGTAGAGCACGTGGCTCTTCTTGTAGATGGGCGTTTCGGGCGAGTTGAGGTACTTGGGCTCATCGTCGGACGAGAGCGCGCGCCCGCCAAAAGCGATCATCTTGCCCGATTCGTTGTGAATGGGAAACATCAGCCGGTTGCGAAAACGGTCGTAGAGGCTGCCATCCTGGCGTTTGCCGACCAGGCCCGACTCCTCCATCTGGGCCACGGGGAAGCCGCGCTGCTCGAAGAGGCGCACCAGGGCGCGCCCGGAGCGATCCGAGTAGCCGAGGCCGAAGTGATCGACCGTCTCCGGCGCCAGGCCGCGTTTGGCGATGTAGGCGCGCGCCGCTTCCCCGGCCGGCGATTTCAGATTGGCGCGAAAGTTCTCCGCGGCCTGCTCGTGCATGGCCAGCAGGGCGTCGCGCAGCTTGGAATCTTCATCGGCGTACGCCGAGCGCTTCGGCATGGGAATGCCGTAACGTTCGGAAAGCGATTTCAGGGCTTCGTAGAAGCTGAGGCCCTCCTTCTCCTGGACGAACTTGACCACGTCGCCGCCGGCCCCGCACGAAAAACACTTGTAGAACTGGTGCACCACGTGGACGGTGAAGGAGGGAGTCTTCTCGTTGTGGAAGGGGCATAGCCCCATGTAGCGGTTGGCGCCGGAGCGCCGCAGTTTCACGTATTCGCCCACCACGCTGACGATGTCGACCGAGGACTTGAGCTGCTCGACGAAATCCATGGCGCCCCTTGTGGCTATTATCCCGCACCGGCGGCATGAGAATGGCGGAGGGGTACCGCATGTGCCAGTCTGTGTTACAAGTAGTACTAGATGGATACCACAGTACGAAACCTCGACGAAAACGTCTATCGCGCCCTGCGCGCACGCGCCGTGATGGAAGGACGAACCGTCGGCGCCTTGATCACGGAGGCGATCCGCGGTTATCTGGCGCGCCCAGCCAGCCGCCGCACCTCCAGCTTGCGCCTCTTACGCCCGGAGCCCTATCCGCCGGGAAACGATCGGCTCAGCATGGAAATTGACGAGATCGTGTACGGGAACCAGCGGTGATCGTTCTCGACTCCAGTTTCCTGATCGCCTTTCACAACCCCAATGACGCGCACCACCGAGCGGCCAGCGTTGTCATGGAGCGCTTTCTGGGCGGCGAGTGGGGCAAGGGGCTGTTGCTCGAATATGTCTTCCTGGAGGTGGTGACCGTAATCATGCTCCGCCTCGATCTGGCTGCGGCAGTCCGTACCGGCCGCATTCTGCCGGAAGCCGAGGAACTGGAATTCGCCCCCTGCTCGGATTTTTTCCTGGAAACGCTGGATGGCTTTTCCAGGCAAAGCGGAACCCGCCTCAGCTTTGTCGATGCCGCCCTCGCCCACGCGGCCCGCACTCGGGCCGACGGTCAAATCCTCACCTTCGACGCCGAATTCCGCAAGCTTCCCCTGGCTGCGCGTCCAAAACCTCTGAAGTCCCTATGCATCCGATTATGCGGTGTGCAGACCCAATGGGGCGACCGCCCACTCGTACAAAGCACCCGGGCCGGGAAGCGATGCCAGAGAGCGGCGAAGGCGCCGGGCATCGTCCGGCGATTTTGCCAGCAGCATGAGGAAACCGCCGCCGCCGGCGCCGGCCAGTTTGGCGCCCGAGATGTATGGGCGCACGTGTTCGAGAAGCTGGTTGATGGGCGCGTTCGTGGTGTGCGGGTCGAGGACCTGATTGAGCCGCCAGTGGCGATCGAGCAGGCTGCCGAAGTAATCCCAATCGGATTCCTTCATGGCGTACGCCATTTCCACGGCGAGGGTCTTGATGCTGTGCAGCACCTGCACAGCCTGAACCTCACGCGCCAGATAGCGGCCCACGACTTGCCCCAGCAGGTCTTTGGCAATGCGCCGGATGCCGGTGTAATAGAGGACGAAGCGCTCGGCGAACTCCGCCGGACAAGGAACCGGTTCCACGCGGATGCGCTGGCGGGGCCCCGGACCGGTCATGGTCAACTTGGCGCCGGGATAGATGCCGCCTACCTGGTCCTGCCAGCCTCCCCCGGTGGTCATGAACTGCTCCAGGGCCAGCACCAGATCCGAAAGTTCCTGGATGCCGGCCTCCTCGCCGCGCAACGACAGGAGGGCCTGCAACACGGTGGCGGCGAGGACGCTGCTGGTTCCCAACCCGGAGCCCATGGGCAGGTTCACTTCGGTGCGAATCTCGAGGCCGGTGACGGGTTCGCCGGGCCTCACAAAGCCCAGCATGTCGAGCGCGGCACGGTGAATGGCGAAGGGGGAGCCGACCCCTTCCACGGAGGAAAAAGACTCGGCGGTGAGCGACTCCGTGGCTTCCGAAGAGACCAACCGCACCACGGGTTCGGGCAACGCACGGGCAGTGGTGCGGATGGGGTAGGCGCCGTTCAGCGTAATGGCCATATTGAAGACGGTGCCGCCCCAATCCAGGCAAAAGGGCGGCGTATCCGACCAGCCGCCGCCAAAATCGATGCGCGCCGGAGCCGCTACGGTCAGGCAGGAGGCGCCCGCCGGACGCGGATGGCAATTGCCGGAGAACCCGGGGAGCGCACGGGCGGCCACGGCTTTGCGCACGGCCGAGAATGCCGCCGAACGGGCGCGCACCGACTCCTCCGCCAGCCCGGCTTGATCGTAAAACAGGCTGGACTGAAAGTGCCGGCTGGCCGCCTCCGACGGAGCGGCGGCTTCGAGCCCCACCGCCTCCGTGCCCAGAGTGCGGCCGGTCTCCGCCAGAGCGTTGATGCCGGGGGCGTGGAGCAATAGCGGGCGCACGTCCGTTTCCGAGCACGCCAGCGCCACCGCGGAGGCCCGCCAGTTGGCGTCGCGGCGGCGGTCGCGGGCCTCGGCGAGCGCCTCCCGGTCCGCATATTCGGTGCTGGTGGCCAGAGAGAGGCGGGGCGCCGCGTGGTTGTCGAACAGGAATAGCCGGGCATTCCAGAGGCAACGTTCCTGCTGTGGAATACCGGGCCAGACCTCTTCCGGGTCGAGATCGAGAGTATGCAGGGCTTCCAGAATCGGGCGGCCGAACCAGACGGGGGTCTTGGGATCGTCCTCGACGCCGTAGGTACGCACCACGAAACCGCGGCGGCCATCCGGCAGACGGACCGGCACCTGGTGCACAACGGTATCTTCGGCGACCGTCAAGGGGCCGGAGGAGTCGGTCAAACCATGCACGATGCTGCCCGCGCCCACGCGGACGGGCGCCGAGGAGTGACATTCGATGGCCAGCGCGCCGGGGCCAAGTTCGCTTCCGGGGGCCAGGATGCTGTCCACCACTCCGCCCTGGAACAGGCGGCGGAAGTGGGAGGTGGTGCCGACGTGCGTGAACGTGCCCTCGACCAGCGAGCAGTGGAAGGGGACGCCATGCAGCAGGGCGGCCAGTTCGGGCAAATTGCAGGGTAATTCCCCGGTGAGCGAGAGCGTGAAGTGCTGGTAGAGGTCGAGGAACGGAATCTCGGGGAGGGTGGAGGCCAGATGAGACAGGTTGGCGGATAGCGGTGCGTCGAAATGAAGGAGGCCGGTATCGAGCGCGACCTCTTCGCCGGATGCGGCGTCGCCGGATAATACGCCGCCAGCGGCGCGCACCTGGGCGGGGGTGGGCTTTTGCAGGAAGGAATAGACCCGGCAGCGCTCGTCGAGGACATAGATGCCATGGCGCGTGCCCACTTCCATGGGCTGGCGGATGGCGGCGCCGGCGACTCCGGGCCGGTCCCAGTCCAGATCCGCGGCGTTGAAGGTGAGGACGACATCGCCGGAAGAAACCACCAGGCCGGAAGCGAAGCGCTCCAACCAGAGCGTGGAGAGCGCCAGCGTCTCATCGAAGACGGTGCTGTTCGCGCCCCAGGGCGTGCGCTCCGGCAGGATGCCGAAGAGTTTGCCGGTGAGACTATATTCGGGCAGGCGTCTGGACTCGCCGCCGGCGTGGACGATCAGGACGCGATTGCGGCTCCACCACCCGGCATCGCACTTGCCCAGGACCTGGAGGGCGCGGAGGGTAGCGCCGCCAGAGCCAATGTGGCGGCCTTCCGGAGCGCCGGCCGAATCCGGGACGATGTGCCAGGAGACGTTGCGGGGCAGGTAACCGCGCTCGGAGCGATGACGGATCTGCTCGCGATAGAGCTCGGCCTGGGCGTTCGACCCGGCTGTAAGGATGACCGCCGACCACCAATCCCGCCCGGCGGGGGATTCCGCCAGACGCTGGAGGAAAGCGGAATAGGAGCGTTGACGCACGCCGTCCGGCGCGGCGGAAGGGTTAACCTCGGGGCCGGCGGCAGTCATGGCCGGGTAACTACGATTCGCTTGTCCGCAAGATGGATCACTAGTGCCTGCCCTCGGCGGCGACCGCATTCTGGAGCGCCTCGGCGCCGCCTTTGAGCCGGGCTTCGACATTCTTCATGTCCGCCTGGACCATGATCCGTACCAGCTCCGGAAAAGCCACGGCGGGCTCCCAGCCCAGCGTCCTTCGAGCCTTCGATGCGTCCGCGCACAGGTAATCGACCTCGGCCGGCCGGAAGTAGCGTGGGTCGACCTCCACGTGGTCTCTCCAATCCAAGCTAGCATACGTAAAGGCCAGCTCGACGAACTCGCGGACGGTGTGCGCCTCTCCGGTGCCGATGGCGAAATCGCCGGGGGTGTCCTGCTGGAGCATCAGCCACATGGCGCGGACGTAATCGGGGGCGTAGCCCCAATCACGGCGGGCTTCCAGGTTGCCCAGGTAGAGCTTTTGCTGCAGACCGTGTTTGATGTGAGCCACCGCGCGGGTGATTTTGCGGGTCACAAAGGTCTCACCCCGGCGTGGAGACTCGTGATTGAACAGAATGCCGCTGGAAGCGTGCAGCCCGTAACTCTCCCGGTAGTTCACGGTGATATCGTGCCCAAAGACCTTGGCGCAAGCGTAGGGACTGCGCGGGTGAAAGGGCGTGGCCTCGTTTTGCGGCGGCGGGGCGCTGCCGAACATCTCGCTCGAAGAGGCCTGGTAAAAGCGGCATTGCACGCCCGTACGGCGCATCGCTTCCAGCAGGCGCAGCGTTCCGCAGGCGACGACGTCGGCGGTGAACTCGGGGATCTCGAAACTTACCTTGACGTGGCTTTGGGCTCCGAGGTTGTAGATCTCGTCCGGGCGGAGGTCGTGGAGCAGGGTGGCCAGCGAACTTCCGTCGGTGAGGTCGGCGTAGTGGAGGAAGAAGTGCGCTCCGGCCTCGTGGAAGTCCTGATAGATGTGGTCGAGCCTCTCGGTGTTCAGGCTGGAGGCGCGGCGTTTCAGGCCGTGGACCTCATAGCCCTTGGCAAGCAGGAACTCGGTGAGGTAAGAGCCGTCCTGGCCGGTAGTGCCGGTGATGAGAGCGCGTTTCATAGCTGTAGCCTCCATGATCGGGTACTTACTCCTGCCGTACGATCGGCATCCGCCAACCGGTGCCGAAGGCGCGCGACGTGACCTTCAAAACCGGGGCAGCCTGCTTTCTCTTGAACTCGGCGATGCGCACCAGGCGCAGCACCCGGCGGACGGTTTGCTCGTCGTAGCCTTGCGCGATGATTTCCTCCGCGCTGCGGCACTGCTCCACGTGCAATTCCAGTATCTCGTCCAGCAGATCGTAGGGCGGCAGGCTGTCCTGGTCGGTCTGGTCCGGCCGCAGTTCGGCCGAAGGCGCTTTCGTAATGGTCGCTTCCGGGATTGCCGGACCGCGCCGATTGCGCCAGCGCGCCACCCGGTACACCATCATCTTCGGCAGGTCCGCGATCACCGCCAACCCGCCGTTCATGTCGCCGTAGAGCGTGCAATAGCCCACCGACATCTCGCTCTTATTGCCCGTGGTGAGCAGCAGCGAGCCGAACTTGTTGGAAAGCGCCATCAGTAGATTGCCGCGTATACGCGATTGGATGTTTTCTTCCGTCACGTCCGGATTAAGGCCGGCGAAGGCATCCGCCAGCACGCCGTCGTACGTCTTCATGATGTCCGAAATCGGCAGCAGCATCGTCTCAATGCCCAGGTTCTGTGCCAGTTCCACGGAATCGCCGACGCTTCCCTGGCTCGAATAACGCGACGGCATCATGACACCCAGGACGTTTTCCGGGCCCATGGCATCGGCCGCAATCGCCGCCGTCAGCGCCGAATCGATGCCGCCGGAGAGCCCCAGCAGAACCTTGCGGAAGCGCGTCTTGCGGGCATAATCGCGGACCCCGAGGACGAGCGCGTTCCAGATCTCCGCCTCGGGCAGAAAATCGTCGTTGGCGATCTCTCCAGTCTCGCCCAGCACATCCACCGCCAGCACGTCCTCCTCGAAGCCCTTGGCGCGCGCAAACAGCTTCCCCTGCGCATCGAAGACGGCGCTGCGGCCGTCGAAAATCAGGTCGTCGTTGGCCCCCACCTGGTTGGCGATGGCCACCGGCAGACCGTACTTCCGCGCCATGTGCCCCAGCATCTCCTCGCGCAGGATCTGCTTGCCCACGGTGAACGGCGACGCCGAGAGATTGACGATCGCCTGCGCCCCCGCTTTGGCCATGGCTTCGATGGGATCCTGGTGATAGCGCCGCCGCTTCCAGAAATCGCGGTCGTTCCAAACGTCTTCGCAGATGCTGACGCCCAGTCGCACGCCGTTCAATTCCAGAATCTCCGTCCCGCGGTACGGCTCGAAGTAACGGTCTTCATCGAAGACGTCGTAGGTGGGCAGGAGCGATTTGTGAAAGGCTTGCCCCACCTCGCCCGCGCGCAGCAGCACCGCGCTGTTGTATAACGGGCGCCCCACATCCGATGGATTCGGCGTGGCCACGCCCACCAGCACCGGCGGGGCATCCTTCAGTTGGGCCGCAATATGCGAGAGTTTCTCGCTGGCGCGGCGCACGAAGCCCTGGTTCATCAACAAATCCCGCGGAAGATAACCCATCAGCGCCAACTCGGGCGTGACCAGCAGGTCCGCTCCCAGGGCCTGTCCGGCGCGCGCGCTGCGCATGATCAGCGCGGCGTTCCCGTCCAGGTCGCCTGCCGTCGGGTTGATCTGAAGAAGCGCTAACCGCATGGAATTCAGAGCCGGATTCGCACCAAGATTGGGGCTTTGCCCTAGTGTAACAACAACGGCCGCCGGACGATGCGCAGCGCGGGGACCGAGGTCAGGGAGCGGGCACCGGGATCGCACGGCGTTCGTACAGCCTGTAGCCTGTAACAATCACCGCGGGCTCTACCGGAACATATTCCTGCTGGCGCCAGGCTTCTATCATAGGGAAAAGATGGTCGAGGCCCGCGGCGTGCGGAAACACCCGCAGGAATTCGTCGCGCGAAAGCGGAAGATAGAGCATCCATCGCGGCGGCGAGTTCTTGAGGGCTGCGAGCGCTTCGGCCTCTTCGTTATGGGTCATCATGCCCGGCGCGAGATATGAGTAGCGCGTCGGATTCCTGCCCTGCGTAAGAAAGTAGAACAGGGGTTTGTAAGGATGCACGTAGAGACCATCGTCCGGACGAACGGCCTTGAGCAGCGCGCCAACCGCCTGCGCATTGGTAGGGGTTGTGCTAAGCGTCCCAACAGGCGTGACAACGGCAACCTCGCCGCGCAGCGAGCTTGCCGTTTGAGCGAGAAAGACTCCGGCCCAGACCGCTAGAAACCCTAAGAGACCGGCAGCCAGCCAACGGGGAGTGTAGCGGGCGACCCAGACTGCCGTGAGCGCGGCCGGCAGGACGGCGACGAATGCCAGGTGCGCCACATCGGCTCGTGGGTAGGTGGACCCGACGTAAGCTACCATGCATGCGAGCAGATACGGAATGGCGTTCTTCGCCGCCCACAGCCGTTCCGCACGCCGCAGCAGCATCTGGAGGCTCCATGCCACCAGCGCCACTACCGGTAGCACGGCGGGTAAGGCAAAGCAGAACAAGGCCAGCGAGCGGACTACACGATGCGTCCCGGTGGCCGTCCTGAATGCTGTGTCGTAGCCGCCGATAAGCGAGCCGTAGGGCATGATGTTCACGTCCGAGTAGTTGCGGCGCAGCCATGTCATTTGGTCGATGAAGGGCAAGATCGATCTGTTTGCGGCCAGCGCCGCCAGTATTGCCAGTGAGCCGGCGCACCAACCGCAGGCGTAGGGGATGAGAAAGCGTCGGGACGACCGGTCCGAAAAGAGCCAGATCAGTGTTGCGGGCGCGAGCAGCGCGATGGAAGGCGTGCACGCCGCGGCCCCGACCGTCAGAACGCCGGCCATCACCCAGTACCAGGCCCGGCCACGCCGCCGCCCCTCCAGACAGAGGGCAATGGAAACCAGCGAGAGAGCCGCGCTATCCATCCGGTGCTGCGCCAGCAGGAACTCGGGCGCGGCCTGAAACGCGAAGAACAGGACCGCTACGGCGAAACCTGCCTTCTTTCCAGCAAGGCGCGCCGTCAGCCAGAACAGGAGAGCGCACTCCACCGCGAAATCCAAAATGACCACCAGGCGGCCAGCCCGCAGGGTTACCCCGAAGAGGCCGAATGCCGCCTCCTGCAACCAATAGCTGCCCGGACTCATGTAGCCGAAAAAGTCGCGATATAGCGTCTCGCCGTGAAGCATGCGGGCGGCGGCATCGAGGATAATGCCTTCGTCGTTATTGAAGACGAGGCGATTGCCATGCAGCCAAAGCAATCCGAGCGAGACTACGGCAAAGATCAGGATCGCAACCGCGCCAATCGTGGTGAAGCGTCTCACCACGCGAGTCAGCACGAGTCTCCCCCGGCGGCCCACACCGCGAGCACCGACTTACCGGCCTTGTGCAGCAGAAGCGGATCGAGCCAGCGCGAACAAGGCACGAGGAGCCGGTCCCAGGTGAGGATCTGGCGCTCCGTGGGCATAGGGCTGCGCAGCAGAAACCGGTTGCCGAGCGACGCCAGCGCGCCGCACGAATCCAGGTAGACCAGCTTGCGTTCGCGGAGCCCCGCGGGAGCGATGGCGCGCAGGGCATGCATGTTGTAGCGGCGGAAGTGGCCGATGGCGCGATCGAAGGCGGTGTACAAGCAGGCGTGCGCGGGAGCGAGCACGATGATGCTGCCGCCGGTCGCAAGGAGAGCGGCGGCGCGGCTGAGTTCGCCGCGATCGTCCTCGATATGCTCGATCACATCGAGATAGAGGATGGTATCGAATTTGCGCCGCGGATCGAGATCGGCGAGCGTGCCGATCACAAGTTCATGCCGGCGTGTCGGCAGCGCGATCCGCGACGCCAACGTGGGGTCGGGCTCCAGACAGAGCCAGTGCCGGCAGGGCAGATCCACCAGAGCCCGTGTATTGGCGCCGATGCCGGCGCCCACCTCGAGCACGTCGCCGTGGACAAACGGCCGGATGAGCCTGCTCCAATAGCGTTTCCAGCACCGCGCCTTCTCAAACACCGCCAATTCGCCACCGGCGTAGGCCAACTGGCTCATGTTTCCCCCAGAGTTGTTTCTGTTCAAGGATGTAGTATTCGCTATCGCGAAGGGGAATGACGCTGGTGTGGCTCCGGGCGCTGATGACGGCCAGGACCAATACCAGAGAGAGCATCATGGCTTGCAGGCAGATCGCCGCCAGCGATCCCACCGCGATCGCCGCCCACGCAGGCATGGCGTGCGGTATGGAGAATCTTCCATACAACACTCCCGCCAGCAGAAGCAGCGAAGAAAACCCGAAAGCGGTGGCGCCCACGAGGAGCCGCACGCTCACTATATCGGCGAACACCGAGATGGCGCTCAAGCCATGCACCACGAGAGCGAAGAAGTTCATCCGCGACTTGCCATCCAGCCGCGTGCCGCGCGCCAGCGGCACCGTACGGAGCGGCAACCTGCTGCGAAATGCGGCCGCGGCATAGTGGTTCCACAAGTCCGACGACACCATCAATCGGTCGAGGCAAGCGCGCGGGACGACGCTGAAGTTCCCCACCCGGACCGGTATTCCGGTCAGCACGCGATGCACAATTCGGTACACCTGATAGAAGAAGCGGAAGGCGCGCCGCTCCAGGCGCTTGGTGCGCGCCGCGAAGACCATCTCCCGTCCGCCGCCCTGCGCAAACCCGGCCAGCAGCGCCGGTATATCGCGCGGCTGGTCCTCACCGTCGCCATCCATGACGATGTTCGCGTCGGCCGACAGGAACTGGTGCACGTAGTACAAACCGATCGCGATGGCGCGCTGGTGCCCAAGGTTGCCGCGCAGCCGCAACACGCGTACGTCGGAAATGCACTGTAACGGCGCCGCAACGAGGTCCTCCGGAGCCGGGGTGGTCGATCCGTCGTCGATCAGAACGACGTGCACGGCGGCGGCGGTTCCGGACAGCTCGGCATCGATCAGGGGGAGGAGCCGCGCGGCGCACGTCCAATCGTCAAAAACGGGTATCAGGATCGCCAGGCTTTTGAGCGGGCCGCCCGCATCCTGAGTCGCTGTGTTGGCCAGCCGAGCCATCCGGCGGGCTTTGGGCAAGCGGGATGGAGAATCGGAAACCGGAACACGCATGGTACAGTGCACACTTCCACTTGCTGACTCACTTGACTGTAGCGCCGATTTTCCGCCTGGCAAAGTTCGAATCGGGAAGCATCCGCCTGCTAACCGGAGTTAATTAACCGGCCGCTGTTATTGGTAGTGACTTGCCCCGCGTCGCCGCGTCGGGCTACCGCCTCGCCGTCACCAACCCGCACCTAAACATGCGCACATAGCGGTTGGCATACACCGGCTTCTCCCGCCACACCCAACTCCGGCGGTCGCTCCACGCACTGTCCGTATCCTTGGCCACCAGCACGTCCACCGGCAGCGCGCCGCAAACTTCCTGGATGCCCGCCGATGCCGCCCGGCCGGCTGGCGGGAAGATCTCCTGCAGCCGTGAAACCAGTGGTGGGCACTCCTTCGGGTCGCCGCCGAAAACCGCCAGGCACCCAAGGTCGGCAGCCACGGCGGGACGCTCGCCGTAGATCATCCCTAGCGCGTCCTCAAAGACCACCTTTGGGTTGGCTTGCACCGCGGCCGTCTCCGGCGTGGCGTGTTGCAGCCACTCATACGCGGCACGAGCGGCGTAGGTGCGCTTGCCGAACGCGCGATCGGGCGACATCCAATCCAGAGGCGGCAACACACCTCGGTCGGCCAGAATCGGATACACTCGCGCGATCGACAGATCGTAAACCGAGCCCGCCACGCCCAGCGCCACAAACACCATCATCAGCCCCCGCTGGTGCGCGCTCAGGTAGCTCAACTGCCCCCGCTTCGGAAAAACGTCCGCCGCCCAAAGCAGCAGCACGAACTCCGCCACCACCATGCCGCGCCATCCCAGGTCGTTAAAACCGTAGTCCGAGCGCACGAATGTGCAGATCAGGACGCTGGTCGCCAGCATCAGCGCGCATGCCAGGTCGGGCCGCGAGAGCGGTTCTCCGCTGACGCGGCGCCGCCGCCATTTGTACCGCGCCACCAGAAAGAAGAACCCGAATTCCAGCAGGTAATTCAAGGGAAGCAGCGTGCCGTTTACCAGGACCAGCCGCCAGACCGCGCTCAGGCCGGGAGTCCGGATCAGCGCGGCGAGCGGGAATGCGCGTACGGTCAGGCGGAACAGCGATATGGCTTGGCCCGGCCCCGTTAGATCGCGCAGGTACGGAAGCGCCAATGCGATCATGGTCACGCCCGCCACCACCAGCCCCGCGGTTTCGCGGTACAGCTTTTTCCAAAATGCAACCAGGGTCCAGATGACCAGAAAGCTCGCGAACACCAACGTCAAGTAGATGGAGCACCCCACCGACGACGCCAGCGCGATGCCTCCCGGCACAGCGTAGCGCAGCATGCCGCTGCGCCGGGGCGCGGCCGAAGACTGCCACACCAGCAGGAAACCGGTGAAGCTGGCGATCAGCGCGGCCACTGTGTGCGGCGTCCACACGGTAGTGTACAGGAACCAATCCACGGGCTCGTTCCACGCTTCCACACTGGGCAATAGGAATGGCAATACCCCCTTGGCGTACAGCAACAGCAAGAACAGGCTGGGCACGATGTCCAGGCCGGTGATGCCCAGCAGCAGAATGCAGGTCAGCGCGCGGCGGCGAAACTGCTCCGCGTTTCCCGGCAGGAAAACCCGCAGGTAGACCAGCACCAGAGCCATCAGCCCGATACCCGCCCAGTACGTCCCGCCGATCAGCGCCTGGCGCGCGCTCACGGCGCTTCCCCGTAACTGGTTCACCAAGCTGCACATCATCGGCCAGAAGTAGTGATAGCGCAGCGGCACTGGATGGCCGGGAAGGAAAAACGGATTCGCCGCCGGCAGGCCGGTCGTGCTGATGGAATGCACCAATTCCGTGTGCAGCGCGTAGTCGACCGTGCTGACAGCGTAGTACAGCCGGTCGCCGATCTGCAGATCGATCAAGGACAGCAATGCGACGGCCAGCCAGACGCACGCGATGGCGGCGAAGACTCCAGACCTCGCCGGCCACAGCGGGCGGTGGAGATGCCGGCGCCTGACGTCGAGCACCAGCAGGATGAAAAACAGCGCTGCCGCCGCCACGTAGCATGCCAAAACCGCGCGCATGCCGGCGAACCGGCCCAGCCAGTAGGTCAGAATCGGGCACAGCCCGATGGAGAGCAGGAGGCTGAATGCGGCGCGAAACGCCGCCGTGCGGCGCCGGAAGTCCAGCAGGTCGAGCAGCCATGCCGCCACGTAGCCCGGGCAAAACAGGAAAATTGGAAACAGGCAGATGGCTTTCAGGACACCGTACAGGTCCTCGAGCATGAAGTTGTGGGCTGGCATAAAAGGACCTGATCCACACTAACTCTTCGTTCGGAAACCGGACAAGACTCAAGTGGATATGTACGTTATGTTTACCGAAGATAGCCGCGGTCACGCCTCCAGGCCGTAGAGTTTGGGATGCTCCTGCCGCATCTCCTCGGCCTGCGCCCGCGCACTCTTGATTTGAATCAGCGGGCCGGTGCCGATTCCCGGACAATACCTGGCCGTTTTCGCCCATGCCCGCGGGTGATCCACCAGCTCGGGCCAGAACGGGAAAATGCGGCACTGGGCCGGCTTCGCCGGATGGATCCCGCAGCCGCCATCGCGCAGGAAGTGACAGTGCGCGCCGCGCGGCACGCGCAGCCGCATACGGTTGCGCGTGCGGTATACATACTTGCGCTCGAACCGGGCCGCGCTCATTCCAACGAATTTGGCCGCACGCGCCAGGTCCGCCTCCGACAGGTAGACGAACCCCTGCTGCCGGCAGCACTCCGTGCATCCCGGCTGGCACTCAAACCGTATTCTTTGCGCCACCGTATCATTATGTCCTGTCACGCGAGTGCCGTTTGTGGTATATTTGCTTCCTGTCTGTCGAGGGGTGTGTATGTCGTGTGTTCGTGACATTGTTCATCAACGTGAGCTTTTCTCTGTCGAAGAGCATCAATCCGTAGCTGATGTTGCCCGGAAAATGACGGATCTCCACGTCGGAGCCATCCTCGTCTTTAACGGGGAAGAATTGCGCGGCGTCTTCAGCGAGCGCGATCTCATGAAACGCGTCGTGGTGGAGCGCCTCGATCCAGAACGCACGCCGGTGGGCGCCGTCATGAGCACCGATATGTTCATGATTGACGAATCGGCGAGCCTGGAAGAAGCCATGGAGTCCATGCAGTCCAACAATTGCCGCCACTTGCCGGTGACGCGCGACAGCCGGATAGTGGCCTTCCTCTCCATGCGCGAACTCATGAATTTCGAGCTGGCCCAAAAAACAGAGGAAAACCACCACATGCGCGCCTACATCAGTAAGGCGTGACCACGGGAATCATCGTCTTCGCCCACGGCTCCCGAATCGAACCGGCCAATGAGGCCGTGCGGTCGGTGGCGGCGGACTTGGCGCGCGCGGGCGGCTACCCGATCGTCGAAGCCGCCTTTCTGGAACTCGGCAGTCCCAACCTGGAAGAGGCTGCCGATCTGCTCGCCACCAGGGGCATGGAGCGGATCGTCATCATCCCCTACTTCCTCACTCCGGGCACCCATCTGGAGCGCGATCTGCCCGCCATCGTGGAACCTATCATAAAGAAACATAAACACATACAGGTTCTTGTCACGGCTTCGCTGGATGGCCACCCGGGACTGGTGGAGATCCTTGCCGACCGCGCGCGCACTGTATTGTTGAGCCCAACGCACTCAAATAATACTTGACAACAACCCACTAAACTTTGATAATGGGGTTGTACTAATCCGCCCCCTCTGGCGGCACGCAATCGTAAGCACCTAAAAACATGATCGAGAGAGGCATTTAAGCAAATGGGAAAGATTATTGGCATCGATTTGGGCACGACGAACTCGTGCGTCGCCGTGATGGAAGCCGGCCAGCCGACGGTAATTGCAAATCAGGAAGGACAACGCACCACTCCGTCGGTTGTGGCGTTTACCAAGAGTGGGGAGCGGTTGGTCGGGCAGGTCGCCAAGCGGCAGGCCATCACCAACCCCGAGAACACGGTCTTCTCCATCAAGCGTTTCATGGGCCGTCGTTTCGACGAAGTCAGCGAAGAAATGAAGATGGTCCCCTACAAGGTGGTGCGCGGCGAGAACGCCGACGCCCGCGTGGACATCTCGGGCAAAAAGAACTCTCCGCCCGAAATCTCCGCCATGATTCTGACCAAGCTCAAGGAAGCCGCCGAGAGCTACCTGGGCGAGAAGGTCACGCAAGCCGTCATCACCGTGCCGGCCTATTTCAACGACGCGCAGCGCCAGGCCACCAAGGACGCCGGCAAGATCGCGGGCCTCGAAGTCATGCGCATCATCAACGAGCCCACCGCGGCCGCGCTGGCGTACGGCCTCGATAAGAAAAAGAACGAAACCATCGCCGTCTACGATTTCGGCGGCGGCACGTTCGATATCTCCATTCTGGAAGTCGGCGAGGGCGTGGTCGAAGTCAAGTCCACCAACGGCGACACCCACCTGGGCGGCGACAATATCGACCAGCGCATCATCGATTGGATCGTCAGCGAGTTCAAGAAAGAAAACGGCATCGACCTTTCGAAGGACCAGATGGCCCTGCAGCGCCTCAAAGAGGCTGCCGAAAAGGCCAAGATGGAGCTCTCGACGCTGCTCGAAACCGACATCAATCTGCCTTTTGTCACCGCCGACGCCACCGGTCCCAAACACCTGCAGATGAAGTTGACGCGTGCCCGTTTCGAGCAGATGGTGGAGGATATTCTGCAGCGCTCCATCGGCCCCTGCAAGCAGGCCATGAGCGACGCCGGCGTAACCCCTTCGCAAATCGACGAGGTCGTGATGGTCGGCGGCCAGACCCGCATGCCGCGCATCCAGGCCCTGGTCCGCGAGCTGTTTAACAAGGAACCGCACAAGGGTGTGAATCCCGACGAAGTGGTGGCCATCGGCGCCGCCGTGCAGGGCGGCGTACTGGGCGGCGAAGTGAAGGATGTCCTCCTGCTCGACGTCACCCCGCTTTCCCTCGGTATCGAGACCATGGGCGGCGTCTTCACCAAGCTGATCGAACGCAATACCACCATCCCCACCCGCAAGAGCGAGGTCTTCTCCACGGCCAGCGAAAACCAGCCGTCGGTGGAGATCAAGGTTCATCAGGGTGAGCGCGCCATGGCGCGCGACAACCGCCTTTTGGGCGTCTTCCAGCTCGGCAATATCCCGCCGGCCCCGCGCGGCGTGCCGCAAATCGAAGTCACTTTCGATATCGATGCCAACGGCATCCTGAATGTGACCGCCAAGGATCGCGGCACCAACAACGAACAGAAGATCACCATCACCAGTTCCAGCGGCCTCTCCAAGGATGAGGTGGAGAAGATGGCCAAGGATGCCGAATCCCACGCCGCCGAAGACCGCAAGCAGAAGGACACCATCGACGCCCGCAATCGCGCCGACGCCATGGTCTACAACGTCGAAAAGACGCTGAAGGAGCACCGCGCCAAAGTCGGCGAGGCCGAAGCCAAGGAAATCGAAGCCGCGCTCGAAGAGACCAAGAAAACCCTCAACGAGAACGACGCCGATAAGATCAACGCGGCCGTCGATCGCCTGACCACCGCCAGCCACAAACTGGCCGAAGCCATGTACAAGAGCACCAGCCAGCCCGGTGCGCAGCAGGCGCCCAACGATGGCCAACCGAAGCCCGAAGACAAGGGCAAGGACAACGTCGTCGACGCCGAGTTTGTCGATGTCGACGACAAGAAGTAACACCAGAAAGTAAGGCGGGGTCATGCCCCGCCCCGCCCTTGCGCCCCACGTTCAGGCGGCGCAAGGGCGCAACATTGGAAATCTCGGGCGGAAACCTATGGCGACTCCCAAGCACGACTACTACGAAACGCTGGGCGTACCGCGCAAAGCCGATACGGAGGAAATCCGCAAGGCCTATCGCAAGCTCGCGCGCAAATACCACCCCGACCTCAACCCGGGTGACAAGTCGTCCGAGGAGCGCTTCAAGAACGTCCAGGAAGCCTATGACGTGCTCAGTGACGCCAAAAAGCGTCCGATGTACGACCAGTTTGGCTTCTATTCCGATAGCGGCTATGCCGGCGCCGGCGGACCGGCAGCCGGTGGCCCGCATGGTTCGCAATTCGATTTCAGCGGCTTCGACTTCTCCGATTTCGCGTCCGGGGCGGGCGGGGCAGCATCCGGCGGGCGCCGACCCGAAGGCGCCGGCTCCGGCGGCTTCCGCGACATCTTTTCGCAGTTCTTCGGCGGGCGCGGTGAGGCTGCCCAGCCCGAAGCCGAAAAGGGCGGCGACCTTGAGTACGTCATGGATATCGACTTCTGGCAGGCCATCAAGGGTACCCAGGCGCGCGTCAACATCACCCGCTACGACGTCTGCGACACCTGCCGCGGCTCCGGCTCCACGGGCGGCGGCGAATCCGTTTGCCAGCAGTGCAAAGGTTCCGGACACGTCAGCCAGATGGCCGGCGCCATGAAGTTCAACCTCACCTGCCCGCGCTGCGGCGGTTCCGGTAAATTGCGCAACGCCTGTCCCGGTTGCGGCGGCGAGGGACGCGTCACGCACACCGAGAGCGTGGAGATCCGCATTCCGCCGGGCGCGCGCGACGGCTCCCGCCTACGCGTCCCCGGAAAAGGCAACGCCGGCACCATGGGCGCCGCCCCGGGCGATCTCTACATCACCACCAAAGTGGAACCCCATTCGTTCTTCCGGCGCGAAGGCGACAATATCGAGATCACCGTGCCGGTGGCGGTCTGGGAGGCGGCGCTGGGCGCGAAGATCGAGGTGCCCACCATTGACGGCCGCACCCTGCTGAAGATTCCCCAGGGCACCACCAACGCCCAGAGGTTCCGTTTGCGCGAAAAGGGCGTGCTCAACCTGCGCACCAATCAGCGCGGCGACCAGATCGTGGAAGTCGCCATCACGGCGCCCGAACCGCGCGACGAGCGCACCCGCGAGCTGCTTCGCGAAATGGCCAAGCTTCACCCGGAGGACCCACGGGCCGCAATGTGGGCCAAGGTCTGATATGGCAAAGGCGAAATCCAAAGCGGCGTACATGATCTCGGTGGTCGCCGAGCAGTACGAGATCCACCCTCAGACGCTCCGCCTCTACGAGCGCGAAGGCCTGCTGAAGCCGTCGCGCAGCGAAGGCAACACGCGCCTGTATACCCCGGAAGACCTGGAACGCCTGGAGGTCATCCTTCACCTCACCCGCGATCTCGGCGTCAATCTCGCCGGCGTGGAGATCATCCTGAATATGCGCGAGAAGATGAGCGACATGCAGTCGCAAATCCAGGAGTTCGTCGCCACCTTGAATCGCGAACTGCTCGCCCACTCCGGACGCCCGCCCGCTTCCGATCCGGGCAACAGCCTGGTCCCCGTGATCAACGCCCGCCCGCCGATGCGGCGTAAGTGACCCGCCGATTTCAGTGCCGCACGACAGGCCCCGGCTGCGATTGGATGTCACTCAGTACCAGACGGGCACCGGCTCGCCCATGATCTTCAGGATCGCCTCCTGGGCTGCGTAGCTCACCCTCTGCATCTTTAACGCCTGCTCCAGGGCGGGCAAGGCACTGGCTGCCGCGGGACCGATATTCCCCAGCGCCGTGGCCAGGCTGCGCAGCACGAAGACCACCGGTTCGCCAGCGCCGGCCAGGTGCCGGCTCAGCGTCTCCACCACGGGTTTGGCAGCCGGTCCGAGGTTGCCCAACGCGTCCGCGGCGACGGCGCGCACTGCGGGCGAATCGTCGTCGAGCGCCTTCACCAGTCCCGCAATCGCCTTCGCCGCGGCCGGTCCCATGGCCCGCAGCGCCACCGCGGACAGGCTGCGCACGCGCAGGTTCGAATCCGACAACGTCCGTTCCAGATCGGGGACGGCGGGCGCGCCGGCGGTCCCCATCTGCGAGAGCGCCCACGCCGCCGCCGCGCGCACGTCGGCCGCGGGATCGGCGAGCGCATTGGCGACCTCGCTCACTGCGGGCGCGGCGTCCGCACCAAAGGCGCCGATAGCTCGCAACGTCGCGGGCCGGCCGGCTTCGGATGCGCGCCCCAGTTCGCGGAGGTAGCCCTGCAACCCGACCCCGCGATACACCGGCGCGCCCCGCGCCGCAGAACCTTCCGAAGGGATGGGCAGGGCCTCCGCCTGAGCCTCCGCACCCTCCGGCACGCGTTCCAGCACCACATCGTCGATCCCCAGGTTATAGCCCGCCGACCGGCCATCCTTTCCCACGCAGACGAAGCTCAGCGTGTGGCGTCCTTTGGTCAGGTTCAGCCATCCCAGCGGTTGATCCACCGCGACCAGCACTTCGGGAAGATAGCCGTGAAACACCGGCGCTCCCGACGATGGAGTCTCCGACGTTGCCGCCTGGCGGTTATCCGGATTGGCGGGTTTGTCGTCGACCAGAGCGATATAGTCTCCATAGTCGGGCGCCTGTGCGATCCGGCCGAGCACCTCGTAACGGCCCGTCTCGCGGACGTCGATCGGGATATTGATGCGCGCCCCGGTATCCCGCGCTTCGAAGAAGAGGAGATCTCTGCCCCAATCGACTTCGCGTTGCACCGAGGCTATGCCCTTCAGGGTGGTGACCTCCGGGAGCGAGTCTTCCACGGCGATCTGCTCGGCGTTGCCCAGCGGCAGCCGCGCTTCGCCGTAGGGCGGCTCGGGCAGGCCTTCGTTCACGTCCTTCTGATACCAGAAGGCGGCGCTGGAAAAGTAATCCGGGCGTTCTTCAAATCCGGATCGCAGCGAGCCGTCCGCATTGTAGGTCCAGCCGGCGTGCTCGATGCCGGCCCACAGCGACCGGGTAAACGGGATCGGGTCGGGGATGTGCCAGCGGTAACCGGTCAGGCGGGCGCCCACCAGTTCTCCTTCCGCCACCGGCGTGCCGCTCCAGAGCCCGCAGGAGACGCGCAGCCCCCAAGCCTCGTTGACGTAGTCTTCCGTACCCGTGCCGAGGATCTGCGGGTGTCCGGCCCCGTCCACGTAAAAGAGGTCGTCCCCTTCGCCGAACCATCCCACCCCGGCTTGAATGACGTTCAGGACCGTGCCGACGTAGTGCCCGGCTCCCTTGATGTTCAGAAACTCGTAATTCCTGCCTTTGACGGCGGGCCGCTCCTGGCGGTAGTAGGCATGTAAGTACGCGGCGTCGTCGGGCAAAGACTTGTGGCGCTGCCAGTCGACGTGATAGTAGAACATAGTTACCGGGCGGTTGCCTTCGTCTGTCACGGTGATCTTGCACGAACCGCGAAACGGCATGGGCCAGTAACTATTCCTGGCCCGTCCGAAGGAGCTGTTACGGACCACCATGGAATCGAGGTTTCGCTCGTAACCGTGCCCTACGCCGAAAAAATCGCCCAGGGGGACGTCCACGCTCGGCGTCTTCCTGCCGTCGTAATAGACGCGCAAGCGGAGCAGGCGGGGCCAGGCAAACTCGTTGTCGGCCACGGTGAGCCAAATGTGGCTCACTACGCCGGGGCCGCGGAGGTCCGCCATCACGTAGGTTTCGCCGGGCATGATGCGCTTGCTGTCGTCGTTGCTGCCCACGAACCGGTTCCCGCTGGAGACGCGCTCGGCGGAGAAGGTCTTCATGCGGGAGAGATCGAGCAGATCGAGCGGGCCTCCGCCGGGGACCTGGGCGGCCGCGCAGCCCGTGAGGAGAAGGATGAAGCAACACGGTCTCATAGAGCCTGCATTGTACGCGCCCGCCGATATCCGCGGCAAGGCCGGCTCCTCTATACTGAACTTGGTCCTGCTTCCCATGATGATTCTTCCACAGGGTTTCAAAGAGATCGTCGCCTTCACACTTGGGGGCGCGGCCCAAGGCGCTGCTTCGATGAACTCTCTTTCCTTTGGGCGATCGCCAGCAGAAAAACACCTGAAGTCGCAACCCGATCTCGTAGACTCCGGCGAGCGCGAGCAAAAAACGCACGACGAGGTAAGCGAGCAGCACTATAGCCGTGCGCCTATGGCCCTCAAGGTGGAGTCCTATCCCGTACCAGCACAGGAAGGCTGCTGCCTCATAGACGAGGACCCATACCACGTCCAACTGCTGTCAATGACTTCTCTCGCGGGGCGGTACGAGCATCTCCGAAATCATGCCCGCCGGAAGGTCACCAGTCACGCCCGCAGGAAGTCGTCTACGTCGATTCCCGCCTGTTTCAATATTGCCCGCAGCGTGCCCTCGGGCATGTCGCCGGGATGGTTTGGCACTGTAGTATACCGATTGGCGCGGGCGTTGAACCAGATTTCGTGGCTGCCCGCAGCCTGCCGGTCGAACTCGAAACCGCTCAGTCTCAGCTTTCGAACGATTTCTCTATAGCGGAACCCTGCAAGGCGGCCCATTCACGCAGCGACTACAATCGTGTAGTCGCGCCGGTCGCTGGTGCTCGGCAAGTTCGGAATGCCATCGCGCTCACGCCGCGCTTCGATCAGTTTCCGAGCAACGTCGCGTGCGATCTCCAGTGCTTCAGCAACCGTGCGCCCCTGCGCAACCAAACCGGGGAGCTCGTCCGACGTCGCGAGGAACACGCCTTCTGGCAGTTCCTCGATTTGAATCTGGATCGCCAACTCCATACGAATTGATCCTAACATTTAACGAACTTCAGCGGATTGTTGACGAAACACGCCGTTGTCGGAAAGTGACCATTCACGAGAGCCGGATTCCTCCCGTTTCACGCCGCTCACGTCAGACTGGGGCAAACGGGTCCAGCCGCCCGAACGCGTAACCGCCACGTCGGACTTCTGCCGCTCACGGCCCCCCAAACGCCATCGGGGAAGCGTCGCTCTGCCGTCCCCGGTTGAACCCCACACGCCTACTTGAGGTACCCGGCCAGCGGATTCTCCCGCAAGCCCTTCAACCCCTCGATCACGCAATCGGCGTTTAACTCGGCGCCGGCGCGCGAGGTGTGCGTGTGCTCATCGCCAAACAGCGGTTCCACCTTCTCCGCTCCGAGCGCATCGTACTTGCGGGCGATGATTTCGTTCAAATCCACCAGCCCGACACTCTCCTGCGCCGCCACGCCGGCGGCCCATTTGCCGTAGGAGTCGCTGGCGCGCACGATCTTGCCGTCCTTCCAGATCTTGCGCGGCACCAGCGTGCACACGATCGGCGTGGCGCCCCTGGCCTTCGCATCGGCAATGAATTTCCGCAGATACCAGCCGTACGTGTGCACCACCTCGCGCTGTTTGGCGATCGGGTTATCGATCTCCTTCGTCTCTTCGCCCGTGCCGTTGATGGTGCCCCGCGCGCGCCGGGTCGTCCGGCGGGCCGCTGTCGTTATGTCCGAACTGCATCATCACCACGTCGCCCGCCTTCAGCATGGCGAGCACTTTGTCCCAGTGCCCCATGGTCAGGTACGTGCGGCTGCTCAATCCGCCCACGGCGCGATTCACCACGTTCAGCTTGCCGGTGTCGAAGCGGTCCACCAGCGGCTCTCCCCAGCCCCACTGCCCGTTGGACCCGTCGCCGCGCCCGTTGCGCACCGTCGAATCGCCGATCAGAAACAGCGTCGGCAGTTTCGCATCGCGCGGCTCGGGCAGCCGCAATCCCGTCGTCACCAGCGCGACCGGATATTTCGCCACCGCCTGCCCTTTCGCCGACAGGAATGCCGCCAGCGGACTGTCGATGCCCTTCAGCGCCGCCACCACCATCGATGCGGTGAAGTCCGCGCCTTCCGGGCTGGTGTGCGTGTGATCTTCCGGAAACCACGCCTTCACCTTGGCCTCGCCCAGCTTTTCGTACTGGTCCGCGATGGCATTGGTCACGTCGAGAAAGGGCACTCCTTCGGCCTTGGCGGCCGCCGCCGACCACTCGGTATACCGGCCGTGGGAACGCTCCACTTTGCCTTCCGTCCAGATGTTCCGCACCGTCGGCGAAAGCACCACGGGGAGCGCTCCCGCAGCCTTCGCCTCGGCGATCATCCGGCGCATGTAGTGTCCGAAGGTGTACACCGTTTCCCGGCTTCCATTGGGCAGCGTGAAGTCCTGGCTCTCCTCGCCCAGTCCGGGCAGGGAGCCGCGCGCCCGGTCCTTGTCCGGCGCGCTGCCATCGTTGTGCCCGAACTGGATGAACACATAGTCGCCGGGCTTCAACTCCGCGCGCACCTTCTCCCAGAAACCCTCGGTGATGAAGGTGCGGCTGCTGCGCCCGGCGCGCGCCCGGTTGACGGTGCGCGCTTTTGCCTGGTCGACGTAGTCGGCGAAGGGGTCGGCCCAGCCCCTATGGTTGACGTTACTGGCCGTGGAATCGCCAATCGCCCAGATGGTGGGAACCTGCGCGGCCGCTTCGATGCCCGTGAGCGCGATGCCCATCAGCGCCACGGTGCTAAATGCTTTTCCTAAGGTCATTTAGTTCGTATTCTAATGCCAAATCCGGCCCGTCCGTGGGTTACCATAACAGACGGCTCTAAAGACCACGACTTGTCGCACAATGCCGCAATCCACCGATTCCAACCGGCACGCCACCGCCGCGTACATTGCGCCCTTCGTGGCTTTCGTCGCGATTATGGCCATCGAGCGCATGATCCCGCTGCCGCCCCACTGGTTGTACACCGTGCGCTTCCTCATCGTGACATCGCTGATCGGCGCCCTCTCCTGGCCCTACCTCACCTTTCGTCCCAGCGCCCCCCTGGCCAGCATGGCCATCGGCGTGGCGGTCTTCGTCATCTGGGTGGCGCCCGACGTGCTCTTCGGATACCGGCATCACTGGCTCTTCAATAACCCCATCACCGGATCGGCTGCCAGTTCCCTGGCTCCCCATTTGAAGGCCAACCTCGGCTTCATCTTGCTGCGCTCGCTTTCGTCCGCGGTCATGATCCCCATTTTGGAGGAGCTTTTCTGGCGCGGGTGGATGATGCGCTGGCTGATTCATCACGACTTCCTCAGCGTCCCGCTGGGCAAGTACGTGCCTTCCGCATTTTGGATCGTGGCTCTGTTGTTCGCCTCCGAACACGGTCCGTATTGGGAAGTCGGCCTGGCCGCTGGTATCGTTTACAACTGGTGGATCGTCCGCACCCGCAACCTCGCCGATTGCATGCTCGCCCACGGGGTCACCAACGCCGTGCTTTCCGCCTACGTAGTGGCTACCGGCCAGTGGCAATACTGGCCATAACCGGATTTGTGCCGCGTACGTCCCACATGGTGACAGGCACTCAGAAGTTTCCTTCTCCCCCTGTCTTCGCCTCCGGGTCGCGGAGGGTCGGGTCCGCGATCCGGAGCGCGCGCCCGCTACAATAATAATTCTCAACCGATGATCCAACTCACAGGGGCGGGAAAACGTTACGGCCCCAGAATCCTGTTTGAAAACACCGACTGGCTGGTGACGCCCAACGAGCGCGCCGGCATCGTGGGCGCCAATGGCGCCGGCAAGTCGTCGCTCCTGAAAGTGCTGGCCGGCATCGAGGGACTCGATTCCGGCGTGATGACTACCCAGAAGGGCGTCACCCTCGGCTATTTGCCCCAGGAAGGGCTTTCGCTTTCCGGACGGAGCGTCTTCGCCGAGTGCATGACGGTCTTCGCGCACCTGCGCGAACTCGAACAGGAGCAGGAGCACCTGGCCCGCCGCCTGGCCGAACTCGACCCCTCCAGCGCGGAATACGGGCAGGTAGCCGAGCGGTTTCACCAGGCCGAGGGCGAATTCCGCGCGCGCGACGGCTACACCATCGAATCCCAGGTGGGCGCGGTACTGAGCGGCCTGGGCTTCTCGCAGCGCGATTGGAAACGCCGCACAGAAGAGTTCTCCGGCGGCTGGCAGATGCGCATCGCGCTAGCCAAACTGCTGCTCGAAAAGCCCAACCTGCTGCTCCTGGACGAGCCCACCAACCACCTCGACCTGGAAGCCCGCAACTGGCTGGAAGAGTATCTCGCCGCCTATCCCTACGCCTACGTGCTGGTTTCCCACGACCGCTACTTCCTCGACGTCACCGTGCGCAAAATCGTCGAGCTCTGGAACAAGAGCCTGCACATTTACACCGGCGGCTACTCCCGCTACGAGGTGCTGAAGGAAGAGCGGCGCGCGCAGTTGAACGCCGCTTACGCTAACCAGCAGGACCGCGTGCAGCAACTGGAAGCCTTCATCAACCGCTTCCGCGCCCAGGCCACCAAGGCCAAACAGGTGCAGAGCCGCATCAAGGAGCTGGAGAAGATCGAACGGATCGAAATTCCGCCCCAAGAGAAGACCATCCACTTCAGCTTCCCGCAGCCCAAAGCGAGCGGCCGCATCGTGGCGGAGTTCAAGAAAGTCTCGAAAGCCTACGGCGATCACGTCGTATTTTCCGACGCCGACCTGATCATCGAGCGCGGCGACCGCGTGTCCCTGGTGGGCGTCAACGGCGCGGGCAAGTCCACCATGATCAAGATTCTGGCCGGCGCCGAGCCGGTGACCTCGGGAGAATATATCCTCGGTCACAACGCCCAGCCCGACTATTTCGCGCAGGACCAATACAAGGAACTCGACCAGACGGCGCGCCTGGTCGACGATCTGGCCACGGTCGCTCCACGCGCCACCAACACCGAACTGCGCAGCATCCTGGGCTGTTTCCTCTTCTCCGAGGACGATGTCTTCAAACCGATCGGCGTGCTTTCCGGCGGCGAACGCAACCGCTATGCGCTGGCCCGCATGTTGATGGTGCCGTCGAACTTCATGCTGCTCGACGAGCCCACCAATCACCTGGACATGCGCGCCAAGGATGTCCTGCTGACCGCTTTACAGGAGTACAACGGCACCGTGGTGTTCGTTTCGCACGACCGCTACTTCATCGACAAGCTGGCCACACGCGTAGTGGAAGTGGAGGATGGCAGGGTTCACGTTTACCCCGGCAACTACGAGGACTACCTGTGGCGCAAGCAGGGTGGCGGCTCCGGCGCGCCCGCGGCCGGCGAGTCCCCGGCGGCTCCGCCTCCAGCCCCGGCGGACGCCCCGGCGCCGGCAGAGCCTGCCAGGACCGCGGCCGGGCGCCTCAACCCCATCAAGCTCCGCCAGATGAAAGAGCGCAGCCACGCCATTGAAGACGAAGTCACGCGCCTTGAGGTGGAGGTCGGCGACTATGAAGCCGCCCTCGGCAACTTTGTCAGCGTGGAGGAAACCAAAAGGGTCCATGAGCTCCTCGAGGCCCGCCGGGCGGACCTGGAAGCTCTCATGATTGAGTGGGAAGAGGTTGCGCAGTCGATTGAGGCGAACTCGTAGACCCTATTCCTGCATCGGTATCTGCTGTTCGATCTCGCGCCAGGCGCTGATCTTCAGCCGGCGGCACACCCAGCACAGCGGCTCCCCAGCCGCCAGGACGGTTGTCTCCGCGCCGCACACCGAGCACTTCTCCACCTTCTTGAGACGGTCTGGCGAGACGGACTTCTTCGCCTGTTCCAGCAGGTCGGCTGGAACCACCGGCTCGGGTTTCGCTTGGATCTTACGTTTCATCGGGCCCCGATTCAACCTTCACTATGACAGAAAGCACCTCGGCGGACAAGCTAACCTTGGGGGTGCCGCGTACTACGCCGCTTCGGGAATGTGTATTACCACCGCTACTTCCAAGGATGACCCGCAGCGAGGGCACTTCTGGCCGGCCGCCACGCGGGCATGCTTCCCCTTCAAATCGATCTCCGCGGGCACCGTGTGGGTGCACATCGGACAATGCGCCAATCCCTGGGTGTGATTTTGCAGTAAGGATTTCATCTTCCACTCCTCCTCATCTCATCGGACGCAAACGAAGCGCGACTAGTTTTCAAAATTTTCGTAAAGATTTCTAAAACCGTACTCGGCCATCCGCCGC
Organism: Candidatus Solibacter sp.; assembly: GCA_050014175.1. Lineage (GTDB taxonomy): Bacteria > Acidobacteriota > Terriglobia > Bryobacterales > Bryobacteraceae > Solibacter. Next base: position 30,153 of record JBEKDV010000045.1, read on the forward strand.
CGGACGCGAGTGATACGCTGGAAAGTATGACGCAGCAGCCCCCGCCCAAGATTCAATTGATCAACACCGCCGAGTACCGGGAGAACTATGCCAATAGCGTTCAAATCCGCGTGAATCTGTGGGATTTCTTCCTCATGTTCGGGCGGGTCAACCAAACCGCGGCGGACAACGTGGCGATCCACAATTTCCAGGGCGTCTACCTCAGCCCCCAGCAGGCCAAGGCGTTGCTCAACATCCTGCAACAGAACGTCACCCAGTACGAAACCGCCTTCGGGGAGATCAAGCTGGAGCCCCATGCCGAGGGCGGCATCGTTCAATAGCCGCGCCAGCCGGCGCGAGAGCGTTCAATTCACGCTGGAGCCCACGGCGCGCGCCGGCATGGAGAGCCCCTGAACACCCGCGCGGCACAGGTATTCCAGCAGCAGGATCATCTTGAGCTCCTGGTCCGGAGAGCGCATCCGGGCGCGGTCCGCCCGCGCCTGCTGAAAACGCGCGATCCGTTCCGCGAGCTCCGCCCGATTGCGCGCGCAACGCATCTGCGATTCCAAAACACAGGAACCCAGAAACTCGGCGATAAATTGCAGTTCGTCGGAAGAGAGCCCCGCCAGAAAGCGGCGAGCCTCGGATTTCAGCGGCCGATCAGCACACGCAACCAGGGCGGCCACCAGGGAATTTCGCACCGTAGATCTCCTGTCGGTGAGGAAACATACTAAGCAATGTGGATCTGTGCCGTATTATTGCGAATCCGAGGGGCGCGTGCAAGTGGGGGTGACAGCAACCCAGCCATGGGGCGCGCCACGGGCGATAATCGGAAATCGGCCCCCATGGAGGCGCCATGACACCACCACACCTCTCCCGCCGCCGATTCGCCCGCATTTGCGCCGCCGGCACAATCGCCCGGGCCGCCGCGTTCCCAGACCAGCAAACTCCCCCGCTGGTGAAGCAGGCGATGGATTCGGTCACGGCGGCCATTCCCCTGGCCGGGAGAGACCCCAACCGGCCGGTCTACCATTTCCACCCTCCGGCCAACTGGAACAACGATCCCAACGGCACCATCTTCTATAAAGGCTGGCACCACCTCTTCTACCAGCTCAATCCCTACGGCGCCGTCTGGGGCCACATGCACTGGGGTCATGCCCGCAGCCGCGACCTGGTCAACTGGGAACATCTGCCCATCGCCCTGTGGCCCTCGCTGGAGAAGGGTGAGGAGCATGTCTTTTCCGGCGGCGCCATCACCGCCGCCGACGGCCGGCCGCGTCTTTTCTACACCAGCATCGGCAAACGCGACCCCGAACAGTGGATGGCCTTGCCCGCCGACGACGATTTGATCGTCTGGGAGAAGTACCCGGGCAATCCCGTGGTCACGCTGAAGAATCACGGCTCTTTGCAGGTGGACGAGTGGCGCGATCCCTTCCTGTTCCGCGAAGCCGGGCATCCGCGACCGCGCCGTGTGGAACATCGAATGCCCGAACCTGTTCAAGCTCGGCTCCAAATGGGTGCTGGTGATTTCGCCGGAGAAGCCCTGCGAGTATTTCGTGGGCAGCCTCGACCTCGACCGCGCAAAATTCACAGCGGATACGCGCGGCGTGCTGGACCCCGGCCAGTCGTACGCCAGCAACATCTCCTATGACGATCGGGGCCGCACCCTTTTATGGCTGTGGGGCAGGACCGAATCCGATCCCGCCAAAGGCTGGCAGTGCTGCATGACCATGCCGCGCATCCTCTCCATTGACGAGGATGGATTCCTGCGCCAGAACCCCGCGCCCGAGTTCGAGATGCTGCGCGGCGACGCGCGCACCATGCCCGCCGCGGCGCTGGATGCGAAACCGCTGCCGCTGGGCGCGCCCTTCTCGGGCGATTGTCTGGAGATGGAGGCGGCGTTCACCCTGGAGCAAGCGTCCGCGGTCGGTATCCGCGTGCGCAACTCCGCCGCGGGCAAAGCCGGGGCGGAGATCGTCTACGACTCCGCCAAAGGGTTGTTCTCCGTGGGCGCCGCCAGCGCTCCCGTGGGACGCCGCCAGCAGGTCCGCATGCGCGTGTTCCTCGACAAGGGCGTCGTGGAGGCCTTTGCGAATGACGGCATGGCCGCCATTTTCGCGCCCCTCCACGCGGCTGCGGCGGATCTCGGCGTGGAAGTGTTTGCGCGCGGCGGCAACGCGCGTCTCGATTCCCTCCGCGCCTGGCCGCTCCAGCTTGCCCGCATGAGCCTCGACCGGTTTCACGTCTAAGAAAAGGCGCACACCGCGACCCGCCAGCGCGGTTGACGGTTGTTTTCGCAGGGTGTTACCCTGGGCTGCTAAACAATTCTAGACGAGTTTCTCTTTAATTAAAGTCATGGAAGCCATGTTGCAAGCCCTGGGCGGAATACTGCTGCGAGCGGTGCCGACCTTCCTGCTGGTAATTCTTTTGCACTTCTATCTGAAGAGCGTCTTTTTCAAACCGCTGGAGAAGGTCCTGGGCCGGCGTTATGAAGCCACCGAGGGTGCGCGCAAGCTGGCCGCACAGAGCCTGGAGCAGGCGGCCGCCAAGACCGCCCACTACGAAGCCGAGGTGCGCGCGGCCAAGGCGGAGATGTACCAGGCGCAGGAGAAATTGCACAAAGAACTGCAGGAGCGCGAAGCGGCGGCCGTGGCCGAGGCCAGAAAGAATGCCGGCGCGGCCGTTAAGCTGGCCACGGCGCAACTGGCGGCGGACGTGGAAGCCGCCAAAACCAGCCTGGCGGCGGATAGCGATATGCTGGCCGACCGGATTGCGGAAACCATCCTGCGGCGGCACGCGGCATGAGGCGCCTGGCGGTTGTCACCGTGGCGCTCGGCCTGGCGTTGACAGGCAGCGTGGCTCTGGCGCAGGAACCCCAGGGCGGCGAAAAGAAAGCCGGCGTGGAAAAACATGAGAGTTTCGCCGAAAAGCACGAACTGGAACTGAAGTGGGCCAATTTCCTGCTGCTCGCCGGAGTGTTGGGATACTTCATCGGGAAGAGCGCCGGACCGTTTTTCGCCGGGCGTTCGGCGGGTATCCGCAAGGACATGGACGAATCGCTCCGCCAGCGTCAGGAGGCGGAAGCCAAGGCCGCCGAGGTGGACCGCCGGCTGGCCAACCTGGAGAAGGATATCGCGGCCCTGCGCGGGCAGGGCGAAGCCGAGGGCAAGGCCGAAACGGAGCGTCTGGCGCAGCATACCGAGGCGGAAATCGCCAAGATACAAGCGCATGCCGAACGGGAAATCGCATCCGCCGGCAAGGCCGCGCGCATGGCCTTGAAGCGCTATTCCGCTGAACTGGCCATGGGGCTCGCGGAACAGAAGGTCCGCGCCCGCATGACGCCGGACACGGAAGACGCCCTGGTACAAGGGTTCGTGCGCAATCTGAAGCCGTAGACTGAGATCGTAATTGAGATGACACTCTCTGCCGTAGCCTCGCGATACGCTAAAGCGCTTGCGGACGTGACCACGACCGCGGCCGCCGGCCTGCGCCCGGAAGACGCCCTGGCGCAGTTGCGCGCCTTCGAAAGCGCCCTGTCAGCCTCCCCGGAACTGCTCAACGCGCTGATCACGCCCGCCGTGCCCCTCAACCGGAAACGCGCCGTGGTGGGACGCATCGCCGGTCTGCTCCAGCTCTCGCCCATGGCACGCAATTTTCTCTTTGTGCTGATCGACCATCGGCGCATCGCGCTGCTGGGCGCCATCCTGGACAGCTTCGAGCTGAATGTGGAGGAGCGTCTGGGTTTCGCGCGGGCGGAAGTATCCTCGCCGCGCGAACTCACGGAAACCCAGCGCGGCGCCATCAACGCGCAACTGGAACGAATCACCGGCAAGCGCATACGCATGCGTTTCGCGGTGGACCAGGAGCTGATCGGCGGGGTGGTGGCGCGCATTGGTTCCACGGTATACGACGGCAGCGTGCGCGGCCAGTTGCAGACGCTGGGGCGGCGCCTCGGCACGGAACAATAATCGGAAGGAACTATGGCTCAAATTCGAGCGGACGAAATAACCAATATCCTGCGCCAGGAAATCGAGAACTACGAGAGCGCCATCGATGTCGCCGAGGTGGGCTCGGTAATCTCGGTGGGCGACGGCATCGCCAGAATCCACGGCCTCGAAAAGGTGATGGCGGGCGAGTTGATCGAGTTTCCGCACGACGTGGCGGGCATCGCCATGAACCTGGAAGAAGACCAGGTGGGCGCGGTGTTGCTGGGCGATTTCACGGAAATCAAAGAGGGCGATGAAGTCCGCCGCACCAAACGCATCATGAGCGTCCCGGTGGGCGAAGCCCTGCTCGGCCGCGTGGTCAACGCGCTGGGCGTGCCTATCGACGGAAAGGGCCCGATCCTGACGACCGAGTTCAGCCCCGTCGAACGCCTGGCGCCCGGAGTGGTGGCGCGCCAGCCGGTGAAAGAGCCCATGCAGACCGGCATCAAGGCCGTCGATGCCATGATCCCCATCGGCCGCGGGCAGCGCGAGCTGATCATCGGCGACCGCCAGACCGGCAAAACCGCACTCGCCCTTGACGCCATCATCAATCAAAAGGGCGGCGACCTGATCTGCATCTATGTCGCCATCGGCCAGAAGCGCTCCACCGTGGCGCAGGTGGTCAAGACGCTGGAAGACCACGGCGCCATGGAGTACAGCATCGTGGTGGTGGCCTCGGCCTCCGATCCGGCCCCCATGCAGTATCTGGCGCCGTTCGCCGGATGCGCCATCGGCGAGTATTTCCGCGATTCCAAGCGCCACGCTCTCTGCGTGTACGACGATCTTTCCAAGCACGCCGCGGCCTATCGCGAAATCTCGCTGCTCCTGCGCCGTCCGCCGGGACGCGAAGCCTACCCGGGCGACGTATTCTACCTGCACAGCCGCCTGCTGGAGCGCGCCGCCAAGCTCAACAACGCCAACGGCGGGGGCTCGCTCACCGCGCTGCCCTTCATCGAAACCCAGGCGGGCGATATTTCGGCCTACATTCCGACCAACGTCATCTCCATTACCGACGGCCAGATCTTCCTGGAAGCCGACCTGTTCAACAGCAACCAGCGGCCGGCCATCAACGTAGGTATCTCGGTCAGCCGCGTGGGCGGCAACGCGCAGACCAAGGCGATGAAATCGATCGCCGGCGGCCTGCGTCTCGACCTGGCGCAATATCGCGAGCTGGCGGCATTTGCGCAATTCGGCAGCGATCTCGACAAATCTTCCCAGCAGCAGCTCAATCGCGGCAGGCACCTGGTGGAGATCCTGAAACAGGACCAGTATCAGCCGCTGACCATCGAAAAGCAGATCATGATCATCTGGGCCGGAACCAAGGGGTACCTGGACGATCTCCCGGTGGAAATCTGCCGCAAGTTCGAAGCCGAGCTGTACCGCTTCGTGGATAACGCGCATCGCGGCGTGCTGGACGAAATCCGCACCAAGAAAGTCCTGGACGCGGACCTCACCGCCAAGATCAAGGCCATCGTCGAAGAGTTCAAATCTCGTTTCGTGGCGGACAACCCGACGGCAAAACCAAATGCCTAGTTTGATCGATATCCGGCGGCGCATCCGCTCGGTCAAGAACACGCAGCAGATCACCAAGGCCATGAAGATGGTCTCGGCGGCGAAGCTGCGCCGCGCGCAGGATCGCACCATCTCGGCGCGGCCCTACAGCGCGCTGTTGCGCCAGGTGCTGGGCAACGTGGCGGCGGCCGTCGCCGGCGACGATCAAGCGGCCGAAAACCCGCTGCTGGCGCGGCGTGAGGAAAAGCGCATCCTGCTGGTGCTGATCACCGCCGACAAGGGCTTGGCGGGCGCCTTCAATACCAACCTGATCAAGGGCGCGCAGCGCTTCCAGGCGGAACGCCCGGGCGTGGAAGTCAAGTTCGAGCTGATCGGCCGCAAGGGGCGCGATTTCTTCCGCAAGCGCGCGGTCCTGGTGGCCGGCGAACATATCGGCCTGGCCGCCAAGGTCCGCTACGAAGATACCGCCGTCATTGCGCGCAAAGCCATGGAGATGTTCCGCAACGAAGAGATCGACGCGGTCTATCTCATCTACAACGAGTTCAAAAACGTGGCTACGCAGACGCTGACGGTGGCGCGGATTCTGCCGGCGGAACTGCCCGAGCAGGCGACGCCGGTGGATTACATTTTCGAAGAGCCGCCGGCGGAGATGCTCGACGTCCTGTTGCCCAAATACGTGGAAACGGAATTCTACCGCGCGCTCTCCGAATCGTCGGCCAGCGAGCATGCGGCGCGCATGACGGCGATGGAGGCGGCCAGCTCCAACGCGGCCGACATGATCGACCGGCTCACGCTCTACATGAACCGCGTGCGGCAGAGCAGTATCACCAAGGAAATCATCGAAGTGGTCAGCGGCGCGGCCGCGGCCGAGTAAGGATATTTATGGCAACCTCCAACGGAGTGGTAGTCGGCAAGGTAGTCCAGGTGGCCGGTCCGGCCGTGGACTGCGAGTTTCCCGAAGGGCAGATCCCGCTCATCTACACGGCGATCCGCATCACCAGCGAAGGCTTCGACACGCTGGATCCGATCGATATCATTTGCGAAGTCGAGCAGCACATTGGCGAAGGGCGCGTGCGCACCATCGCGCTACAGCCCACCGAAGGCCTGGTGCGCGGCATGAAAGCCACCAGCCTGGGCCGTCCCGTGGAAGTCCCGGTGGGCCCGGAGACGTTGGGGCGCGTGCTCAACGTGATTGGCCAGCCAGTGGACGAAATGGGCCCGGTCAACGCCAAAAAGCGCTATCCCATCCACCGCGCGGCGCCTTCGTTTGAAGAGCAATCGACGCGTCTGGAGATGTTTGAGACCGGCATCAAGGTGATCGATCTCATCGAGCCTTACCTGCGCGGCGGCAAGATCGGTCTGTTCGGCGGCGCGGGCGTCGGCAAGACGGTCATCATTCAGGAGCTCATCAACAACCTGGCCATGAAGCACGGCGGCGTTTCGGTATTCGCCGGCGTGGGCGAGCGCACCAGGGAAGGCAACGATCTCTGGCTGGACTTCCAGGAAACGGGCGTCATCGATATCCACGACTACACCAAATCCAAGTGCGCGCTGATCTACGGCCAGATGACGGAGCCGCCCGGAGCCCGTTTGCGCGTGGGCCTGACCGGCCTCACCGTGGCCGAATACTTCCGCGATGAGGAAGGGCAGGACGTGCTGCTCTTCATCGACAACATTTTCCGCTTCACCCAGGCCGGCTCGGAAGTTTCGGCGCTGCTCGGCCGCATGCCGAGCGCGGTGGGATACCAGCCCAACCTGGCCACCGAAATGGGCGAATTGCAGGAGCGCATCACCTCCACCAACAAGGGCTCGATCACCTCCGTGCAGGCCATCTACGTGCCCGCCGACGATTACACCGACCCGGCGCCCGCCACCGCCTTCGCCCACCTCGACGCCACCACCAACCTCTCGCGCGATATCGCGGCGCTGGGTATCTATCCCGCGGTGGACCCGCTGGCTTCCACGTCGCGCATTCTGGATCCCCTGGTCGTTGGCCAGGACCACTACCAGGCCGCCCAGATGGTGAAGGGCACCTTGCAGCGCTACAAAGACTTGCAGGACATCATCGCCATTCTGGGCATCGACGAACTCTCCGACGAAGACAAGCTGATTGTGGCGCGCGCCCGCAAGGTGCAGAAGTTCCTTTCCCAGCCGTTCCACGTAGCCGAGCAGTTCACCGGCTACAAGGGCAAGTACGTCAAGCTGGCCGACACCATCAAGGGCTTCCGCGAAATTGTGGAAGGCAAGCACGACAACTTGCCGGAGCAGGCGTTCTACATGCAGGGAACCATCGAGGAAGTGCTGGAGAAAGCCGCGGAATTGCAGAAAGCGTAGCGCCATGGCGGACACCCTCTCTCTCGAAGTCGCCACGCCGGAGCGCGAGTTGGTGCGCGAACAGGTCAGCGACCTGCAAGTTCCCGGCAAGGAAGGATACATGGGGATCCTGCCGGGCCATGCTCCGCTGCTGGGGATGCTCGGCATCGGCACGCTGACGTATGTTTCGGACGGCAAGAAGCGGTATCTCTCCATTCACGGAGGTTTCGTGGAAGTACTGGAAGACCATGTTCGCGTGCTCGCCGATGTGGCCGAGCGCGCCGAGGAAATCGACGTGCAGCGCGCCCGATTGGCGCTGCAGCGCGCCCAGGAGGAGGGGTTGAATCCCGCCCTGGGCGTGGATCCGGGGGCTGCGCTGCTCGCCATGGCGCGCGCGCAGGCCCGCATTGCCACGGCGGAACTGAAGTAGCTCCGGCTGAGCCTCGGAGGCGGCTGCCATGCCACTCGAACAGCCCGTCCAACAAGTAGTCCTCATCCCGGCTTACCAGCCTTCCGCCGGTCTGGCCGATCTGGTGCGCGATCTCTCCGGCCGCGGCATGCCCGCCATCCTGCTGGTGGACGATGGCAGCGGGCCCGAGTTCCGGGGAATCTTCGACCGGGCTGGGCAGTTCCCCGGGGTGCGGGTGCTGCGCCACGCGGTCAACCTGGGCAAAGGCGCGGCGCTCAAGACCGGCATCAACCACGCGCTCTGCGCGTTCCCCGGTTTGACCGGGATCGTGACCGCCGACGCCGATGGGCAGCATCATCCTGAGGATATTGAACGCGTAGCGGCCAGCCTGCGCGAGCATCCCGATGCGCTGGTGCTGGGGAGCCGCACGTTCGACACCGCGGTGCCGCTGCGCAGCCGTTTCGGCAACATTCTGACGCGTAAGCTGATGCAGACGCTGATCGGCAGCAAACTGCAGGACACGCAGACCGGACTGCGCGGCATTCCCGCCGCGCTGGCCGCGCGGCTCTTGAGCGTGGAAGCCCGCGGGTACGAATTCGAGCTGGAAATGCTGATCGCCGCGCGCCAGGGCGGCGTGGCGATTGTGGAAGTGCCCATCCGCACCATCTACGAGCCGGGAAACAAATCTTCGCACTTCAATCCGCTCACCGACTCGATGAAGATTTACTTCGTCCTGGTGCGTTTCAGCTCGGTGTCGCTGATGACGGCGCTGCTCGACAACCTGATTTTCTACCTGGTTTGGAAGCGCACCGGGCACATCCTGGGCGCGCAGGTGCTGGCGCGCCTGGCTTCCGTCGTCTTCAACTACTCGATGGTGCGCGGCCGGGTGTTCGCCTCAAGGGAAGCCCACCAGGTGCTGCTACCCAAGTACCTGCTGCTGGTGGCGACCAGCGGCACGGCGTCGTATTTGGGGATTCGGTATCTCACCGCGCATCTGGGTGTGACGGCGATGCCCGCCAAGCTGTTCGTGGAGACGCTGCTGTTCTTCGTCAATTTCGCGGTGCAGCGCATGTTTATTTTTCACGGACCCGAAGCCAATGGCGAGAGAAACCGGGCGCGCCGGGAGCGAACGATGCCGGGCCGCTTCTATTCTTGGCTGATACTGGCGGTGCTGGCCGTGCTGGTTGCTCTCGAGGTCTACGGCTTCCGCACCAGCCACGTGTTTTCCCAGGAGATCTGGGCTCCCGAGGGGCGTGCGCGGCTGCTCCAATTCGGCGCGCTCTACCTGGACGCCGCCGCGGCGCTGCTGATTCTGGCGCCGTGGGCGTTTGTCCCGCTGGCGGCGGCGCTGCTAGTAGTGCTGACGGCGATTGGGGTCGGCCCGCTTGCCTTCCTGGCGGTGCTTTTCTTCCTGCTCTCCGCCTGGTCGCTGGGCGGGTTGATTCTGCGACCGCGAGGTTCGGCGCCGCAAACCCGCTCGCTGACGCTCGGGGCTCGGATCGGAGCCCCGACCGTGAGGGAGGGGTTGCCCCCCCACCTGCTTTCCATCCTTCTCGGCATGTCGATCTACATTTTCTTCCTGCCGTTTGCCGCCCGCCTGCCGGTGAATTACTGGTGGGTCTATGCCCCCGTCCTCGCTATCCCCATCGTGGCGAATCGCGCGAGCCTCCGCCGCGAGCTTCCCGCAATCCTGCGTTTGCCAGGCGGGTTGGAACTGCGCGCCTGGAGCGAGCGGCTGGGCTGCGCCGCGTTTGTGTTCGTGCTGGCCACCCATTGGTTCGCCATGCTGAAGCCGGAGGCCAGCGCCGACGGCCTCTCCGTCCACCTCGCGGTTTCGGCGAACATTGCGGCCCACCACAGGATGACCCTCGAACCGGGACGAATTCTGTGGTCCGTCATGCCCATGGGCGCGGATTTCACTTACTCGACGGTCTACCTGCTGGGTGGCGAGATGGCCGCGCGCCTGCTCAACTTCACCATACTCCTCGTGCTGCTCGGCCTGCTCCACGCCGCCGTGCGCCGCTCGGTTTCGCCCGGCGCGGCGTGGCTTCTGGTGACCCTGTTCGCCACCACGCCGATGGTGCAACTGGTCACCGGCTCGCTCTTCGTGGAGAATCTGTTGACCGCGTTCCTGTTGGCCATGATGACGGCGCTCTGGCGTTTCGGCGAGTCCGGCGAACGCCGGTTTCTCTACCTGGCGGCGGCGCTCGGGGGCACCGCGCTGGCGACCAAGTTCGGCGCCATCGCCTTCGTGCTGCCCGCGCTGGTGTGCGCCGCGGTGGAAGTGTGGCTGCACAGAAAGCGGAGCGGCGCCCGCTGGGGACTGGCCATCGGACTGCTGCTCGTCTCGGCAGCTCCGCCCTACGGCATCGCGTGGGTGAAGACCGGCAATCCGCTGTTCCCTTTCCGCAACGACAAGATTCACTCGCGCCAACTCGACCCCAAGGCCGATATCCAGGACCTACGCTTTCGCCAACCGCTCACCTGGAACACACCGTACGACCTCACCTTCCGCAGCAATCGCTACTATGAAGGGCAGCACGGCTCGTTTGGTTTTCAGTACCTGGTGATGGCGCCGCTGGCGCTATTGGCGCTCATGGTGGCGCCGCGCCGCCAGGCCGTGGGCGCGGCCGTGGTGGCCATTACCGCAATCCTGCTGATCCTGAACTCGGAGCCCAACGCGCGCTATCTCTATCCCGCGCTGCCCCTGCTATTCGTGCCGTTCGCGGCGTTGCTCGGATGGGCGTCCGACCATCAGCGGGTGCTGGCGCGCGCCCTGGTGGCGTTTGTGATTGCCTGCGCCGCCCTCAACGTCTATTTCCTGCCGGCCTCCGGTTATCACCACAAGGATCTCTATGGACCGTTCACTCCGGGTCAGCGGGAGGTCTACATGAGCGAAACCGCGCCCATCCGCAACGTGATCGCGTGGTTCAACCGCGCCCACCCGCAAGCCGCCGTGCTGCTGACCCAGGATAGCGACATCGCCGGGCTGGGTGGCGATGTTTACGAAAACCACTGGCACCAGTTCAACACGCTGGACCAGATCCGGCGCGCCGACGGCGTCGAGGGCATCCGCCGCCTGCTGGACGGATGGAAGGTGCGGTACCTGATCGCGCGCAAGCCTACGGCCAGCCACTACGCCCGACCGCTGGCCATGCGCGAACTGCTCGACCAGTGCACCATCGCGGAATACACGTTCAACGAGTTCTATGTCGCCCGCGTGGAGCCGGTTTGCCGGATGGCCGCGCCGCTGGCGATGCTGCCGCTGGTGACCGCCAGGCCCGGCACCTACGACGATTTCGACCCTACCATTTTGCTGCTGGGCGATTGGGAGAGAAACGACGGGTTCGAGCAGGCTTACCATCACACCGTCACCTACACCGATACCCCGGGCGCGGAGATCCGCCTGGCATTTGAAGGCCGCGAGTTGACGTATGTCTTCACCAAAGCATCCAACCGCGGCATGGCGGCCATCGCCATTGATGGCATCAGCCGAGGCACGATCGACCTGTACTCCGCGGTAACGCAATGGCAAAGCTCCGTCCGGTTCGCGGACCTGGGTCCGGGCCGGCACCTGCTGGCGATTCGCGTCACCGGCGAGAGCCGCGCCGGCGCCACCGGCAAGTTCGTGGATTTGGACGCACTCACAGTGAAGTGACGGCGCCGCTGTCATACTGGAAGCATGAGTTCACCTCCCACAGCGCACCTGATGACGCCACTCGCGATCCGCGAGATCACCCTGCGCAACCGAATCGCGGTTTCGCCGATGTGCCAGTACTCCTGCGAAGACGGATTCGCCAACGATTGGCATCTGGTGCACCTGGGCAGCCGCGCGGTGGGCGGCGCCGGGCTGGTTTGCATGGAGGCCACCGCGGTGGCAGCGCGCGGGCGCATCTCGCCACACGACACGGGCATCTGGAAGAACGAGCACATCGAGTTTCTGGCCCGCATCACGCGCTTTCTGCACGGCCAGGGCGCGGCGGCGGGCATCCAACTGGCGCATGCCGGCCGCAAAGCCAGCACGCGGCGGCCGTGGGAAGGCGGTGGTGTGCAGCCCGCCTCCGATGGCGGCTGGCAGCCGGTGGCTCCCAGCGCCGTGCCGTTCCGCCCCGGCGACCCGGCGCCGCAGGAACTCTCCAAGGCCGAAATCCATGCGCTCGCCGTTAGCTTTCGCGATGCCGCGGCGCGGGCGCTCCGGGCGGGATTCGACGTCGTCGAGATCCACGGCGCGCACGGCTACCTGATCCACCAGTTTCTGTCGCCATTGAGCAATCGGCGCAGCGATGAATACGGCGGCACGCTCGACAACCGGCTGCGTTTTGCGCTGGAAGTCACGGAAGCGGTGCGCGGCGCCTGGCCCGCGCACCTGCCGCTGTTCTTCCGGATTTCGGCCACCGATTGGATTCCAGGCGGCTGGACCGCCGACGACTCGGTGGAACTGGTGCGCCGCCTACAGCCATTGGGGGTCGACCTGGTAGATTGCTCGTCCGGGGGCACCGCGGAACATGCCCGGATCCCCCTCGGTCCCGGATACCAGGTGCCGTTTGCCGAGCGCATCCGGCGGGAAACGGGAGTGCTCACCGGCGCTGTCGGCATGATCACGACGCCCCAGCAAGCCGACGAAATCGTGCGCCACGGGCAGGCCGACCTGGTCCTCATGGCGCGCGAATTCCTGCGCGATCCCTACTTCCCGCTGCATGCGGCCGGCGCCTTGGGCGAAAAGGCGGCGCCACCGCTGCAATATGGCCGGGCGTTTTAGGTTTAGGTGGGGCAGGCGCTTCCGCCTGCCAACCGGAGGCTCGATCGAATCAAGAGTTGGCAGGCGGACCCAGAGGGTACCCCGCCTGCCCCACCATTTTTCATGAAGTTTCGAAAAAACAAAAGGCGGCATGCCCAAACCGGGCGCGCCGCCTCAACCTTTGCTCGACAGGAATGCCGATACTAGGTGGTAGACCGCTTGGCCGTCACTTCGTTCGTCATCGGCGTGCCATCCTGGCCGGTGCGGGTGATCTTCAACTTCATCTCATCGCCGTTTACGGTGCCTTCGTACTTCTGCACCATGGTGCCGTTGGGGGTTTCCCGCTTCACGGTAAAGGAGACGTTATTGCCATCCACCTTGCCGTCGGTGATTTCCGTGGGAGGAGGAGGGTTGTCGCCGCCGCGGCCCATGCCGGGTACGCTACCGGTCAGTTTGGCGCCATCGGCCTTGAGGGTGATCGTTACGGGACGGCCAGGGTTACCACCGCGGCCGGGCTGTTCAAAGGTCCACTTGCCGGAAACATCCGCAGCCATGAGCGCGAACGAAGCGACAAGCAGAATGGTCATTACAAAAAGCAGCTTTTTGGTCATAGTATCCGAATAGGCGTTGTTCGGGACGCACACGTTACAGCACCGATAGCCCAAAATAACTAGAGGCGGCTGACCCCGCGAAGGGTAAGCCGCCTCAAACCTGCTCGAAAAGGAGTGCCGAAACTAGGTGGCGGAACGCTTGGCGACCACTTCGGTGGTCACCGGCGTGCCATCCTGACCGTTGCGGGTGATCTTCAGCTTCAGTTCATCGCCGCTGAGGACGCCTTCGTACTTGGTCACCATGATGGTGCCGTTCATGTCCCGCTTTACGATGAAAGAGATGTTGTTGCCGTCGACCTTGCCGTCGCTAATCGCGACCGGGTCGCCGCCGCCGCCGCGGCCGCCCGCGGGCATGGTGCCGGTCAAGGTGCTGCCGTCGGCCTTCAGGGTGATGGTCACGGGACGGCCGGGGTTACCACCGCGGCCGGGTTGTTCAAAGGTCCACTTGCCGGAAACGTCCGCCGCCATGAGGGCGAAGGATGCAACCAGCAGAATCGTCATTACAAAAAGCAGCTTTTTGGTCATAGTGCCAATAGGGCGCTTAGGGGGACGCGGATGTTACCCCTCCGGGTGGCGCGCGCGCCTCTCCAGCTTTCCCCAGGGTGCGGCAAGTTGCCACCATGTATACTAGAATCAGATTTATTGGGTTGATTTAAAAGCACTTAACGTGTCGAGAAAGCTGGCCACCAACGTGCGGATGCGGGAGAGGGCGAGGTACGTTTCCGTCCCAAGATCGCCTAAGCCGCGCGAGAGTAAGCTGAAAGTTACTTAATGTCGATCACCAGAACACGAGCCGCGAAGATCGCCTGGACGACGGTGATTATTCTGGCCGCAGCTTCGACCGGCGTCCTGGTGGACTGGCAGGCGCCGGGCATCGGACGCTATGCCAGGGACTGGCTGATGCGCGCCCGCGGCCCGCTTCCGGTGCCGGAAGATATCGCGATCGTGGCCATCGACGAAACCAGCATGGCCCGGTTCGGCCGCTTCCCGTGGTCGCGCCAGGTCATCGCCCGCACCATCGACGCGCTGGCCGCCGCCCGGCCCAAGGTAATCGCGCTGGACGTCCTCTTCACCGACCCGACGACACAGGAAGACGACGACAACCTGGCGCGCTCCATCGGCCGCGCCGGGAACGTGGTGGTAGCCGCGCAACTGACCGATTCTCCGGTGCACGGCGGACCGTCGCGCTGGCTGCAGCCGCTGCCGGCCATGGAACGCGCGGCCGCCGGTGTGGGGCACGTGAACGCGCAGACCGAAACGGATGGCATTGTGCGCCAGGTAGCCATCCGCATGGCGGACGACAATGGCCGCTCTTACCGTGCCATGCCGGTGGAGGCCGTGCGGATTGCCGACGGCACATCCGAGGAAGGAATCACCGATGAGCAGGACGCGCTGCTGGTGGGAGCGCGCACGATCCGGCTGGACACGGCGGCGCCGCCGATCGCGATCATCCCCACGGCATCCACGCGGGTGTTGCACGGCGGCCGCATGACCATCGACTATATCGGACCGGCGGGATCTTTCGGTCCGGTTACCTATAGCCTCTCGGATGTGGTGGCCGGGCGCGTGCCGGCCGAAAAACTGCGCGGCAAGTTCGTGCTGATCGGCGCCACGGCCGCCTCCCTCGGGGATCGGGTCGCCTCGCCGTTCGTGCGTTACACCGATGCCCGGGCCGATCAACACGGCGCGCTGATGCCGGGAGTCGAAGTGCTGGCCAATGCGGTCCACGTGATTCTGGGCGCGCGGTACTACACGGAGTTTTCCGACCTGGCGGCGTTTCTGTGGAGCGCCACGGTGGCGCTCGTCACCCTGCTGTTGCTCGAATGGGCGCAGGGCGGCCGGGAGGTTCTGAAGCAACTGGGCGTGCTGGTGGGAATGGGGGCCCTGGTGGTTGTGGCGAGCTACGTGGCGTTTCTCAAGCTGCTGCTCTATCCGCCCATGGTGTCGTGTCTGGTCGCCTTTGCGTGCGCTGGCCTGCTGGGTCTGATGCGGCGGTCCCTGGTGGCCAGTGCGCGCCTGGATGCCAACATCGCGGAACTGGCGCTCTCCGGCGATCTGCTGGCGCCCGCCGGCCCGGGCATTCCCGGTCCCTACCATTGGGCGCAAGGCGGTCCGGTCTCTCTGTCACGCGGCTGGCTTCCCAAGGGCCTGGAGTGGAAAGCGCGGACTTTGAGCGAGCTCAACGCCCGCCTGCTGGATCGGGCCAAGTTCGTCAACTTCGCGCTACGCTCCGTGGAGGACGGTTTGCTGATCGCCGATCCGGACGGGCGGATCACGTTTGCCAACCGCAGCGCCGGGGCGATTCTGGGGGTGCCCGCGCGCGGCCTGGTGGGGCAAAACCTGACCCAGCGCCTGCCCGGTTCGGTGGACGCGGAAACGCTCAGCCGCCTGGTCGCCGAACGCGGCCACTTCGAACGGGAAGTCGGCATACGGGGCTTGCGCACGCTACAATACACATTGCGTCTGGCGGCGGTTTCCGCCGATGAGAAGGGCGAGGGTCCGGTGCTGGGCATCGTTGCCTCACTTTCCGACGTGACCCGGCAATACGAACTGCAGCAGACCAAGAACGACGTGATTTCGCTGGTCTCGCATGAAATGCGCACACCGCTGACGGCCATCCAGGGCATGACCGAACTGCTGGCCGCCTACGATGTGGAGCCGGGGCGGCGCCGCGAGATGAACCTGGCGATCAACGACGAGGTCAAGCGCCTTACCCGCATGATCACGGGGTATCTCGACATCACCCGCCTGGAGAGCGGGGCGACCGAAATACGGCTCTCGCCGGTGCGCGCGGAGAGTCTGCTGGAGCGCATCATGATTCTGCTGGAACCGGTGGCCGCGCGGCGCCGAATCCGGCTGGCGGGCAACTTCCCGGCCGATCTGCCGCCCTTCCTGGCCGATGCCGACCTGCTTTCGCGGGCCGTGGAGAATCTGGTCTCTAACGCCATCAAGTACTCTCCCGATGGGACCACCGTCACCGTTTCGGCGCGCGCCGAGGAAGAGTACGTCGCGCTGGAGGTGGCGGACCACGGATACGGCATTCCGGAGGCCGATCTGGAGCGGGTATTCGACAAGTTTTACCGCGTTCCGCGGGTGCAGGATGCCGATGTGCCAGGCACCGGTCTCGGTTTGGCGCTGGTGCGCGAAATCGCGGAGCTTCATCACGGCTCGGTTTCCGTCAGGAGCGAAGTCAACCAGGGTTCCACCTTCACCCTGCGGATTCCCCGCGGCGTTGACCATAACGGGGCCCGCAAGGAGTCATAACATGTCTCATCAATCTCATATCCTCATCGCCGACGACGAGCGCTCGATCCGCCTGATGCTCGAAACCGGCCTTACCCTGAACGGTTTCCGGGTGACCAGCGCGCGCAACGGGCGCGAGGCGCTGGAAGCCGCCTCCACGGCCAAGTTCGACGCCGTGCTGAGCGATATCTACATGCCCGATTTGGGCGGTCTGGAGCTGGTGGATGCGCTGCGCGCGGTGGATCCGAACCTGCCCATCGTGCTGATGACGGCCCAGGGTTCGCTGCAAGTGGCCGTGGACGCGGTGACCCGGGGCGCCAGCGATTTTATCGGCAAGCCGTTCGAGATCACCGCCGTGGTGGACTTGCTGCGGCGCCTGCTGGAGGCGCGCCGGGAAGCCGACGCGATTCCCGCCTCCGAACCGGACCTGCAACTCACGCAGGCCGGCCTGGTGGGCCGGAGCGCTCCCATGATCGTGGTTTACAAGTTGATCGCGCAGGCGGCGCGCACGGAAGCCACGGTGCTCATCCTGGGAGAATCCGGCACCGGGAAGGAACTGGTGGCGCGCGCCATCCACGATTTCAGCTCGCGGCGCGCACGTCCGTTCCTCAGCGTGAATTGCAGTGGCCTCACCGACACGCTGCTGGAAGCCGAACTCTTCGGACACACACGCGGCGCGTTTACCGGCGCCACCGGGGAACGCGCGGGACTCTTTGAAGCCGCCGATGGCGGCACGCTGTTCCTGGACGAACTGGCCTCCACCAGTCCGGCGTTTCAGCAGAGCCTGCTGCGCGTCTTGCAAAGCGGTGAAGTGCGGCGGGTGGGCTCCACGCAGTCGCGGCGGATGAACGTGCGGGTAATCGGCGCCAGCAACGCTCCGTTGCGCGACCTGGTGGCGGCCGGCAGCTTCCGCGCCGACCTGTACTACCGGCTGAGCGTGCTGAGCATCGAACTGCCGCCGCTGCGCGAGCGCACGGGCGACGTGGAACTGCTCACCAGCCACTTCCTGAAAAGCTTCCGCGATGCCGGCGAGGCCCCGCTGCACCTCACCCGGGAAGCCGCCGAGGCGCTCGGGGCGCACAACTTCCCGGGCAACGTGCGCGAACTGGAAAACGCCCTGCGCCGCGCCGTGGCGCTGTCTTCCGGCGGGGTGGTGACCATCGATTGCCTGCCGCCCGAAATCGGCGGCCGGCGGGCGAAGGCCGCCGTGGCGGAGAAGCCCGAGCAGCGTCTCATCGCCGACCGTCCCAACATGGAGGAACTGCAGCGCCGCTATTTGCAGCTTATCCTGGAAGAGACGGGTTGGAACCGCCGCCGGGCCGCCGCCGTCCTTGATCTTGACCGCCGGACGATCCAGCGGCTGATCGCCCGCTATCAGTTACACGGGACGGCAGACCCCGAAGGCGAGGCCGAGTTGGACACGGAGGAAGAATCCGCAGAAAGGCACATGGATATCGCGTGAAAGAGCGGAAGTGGGGCGTCCCATACGGATGCCCAGCCCCGATGGTCGCGTTCACCTTGGCGCTGCTCAGCGCTTTCTCTGCGCACGCCCAATCGACGCCGGTAGTGGCCCGCGCCGCGGGGGTTACCGGGCAGGCAGTGCTCGTGACGCCCGGCCTGGCGCCGCTGGTGCTGACCGCCGGCTACATCCTGAATCCCGGCGACCGCATCGATACGCGGGGCGGCGGGAGGGTGGTGATCGATCTGAGCGACGGCAGCATGGTGGTGGTGGCGCCGGAGTCCATCGTGACGCTGAAGGACTACCGGGCGGCGGGATCGCTGCGCGAGCTTTTCGCCATCACGCTGGGGATGGTGCGGGTGAGGATCAATCACTTTGCCGGCAAGCCGAATCCCTACCGGATGAACAGCCCCACGGCGTCGATTGCGGTGCGCGGCACGGAATTCAGCATCGAGGTGGATGCCGAGGGCACGACACAGGTGACGGTATTCGAAGGCGCGGTGGAAGTGACGAGCCTGGCCGATCCGGACCGCAAGGTGTTGATCGAGGCCGGCCGCGGCGTGCTGGTACAGGGCGGACAGGATTTCCACCTCATCGGCGGGAACGCGGCGCAGCCCGGCAAGGGCGATGCGGGCGACCGCGCCGCCGGTCAGGCCAAACCGGTGCAACAGGCCAGCGCCCGCATGCCGGACGGGCACTCCGACGGGGCGCCGCCGCCCGCTCCAAGCACTCCGCCGGCGCCAGCGCCAAGCGCGCCGCCGCCCGCCCCTAGCGCTCTGCCGCCGCCGGCGCCCGCTCCGCAAGCCATGGCCGCGGCGACGGCGCACGGCGAAGGGGACCGCGACGACACACCGCGGGCCAGCGCGAGCACCTACGACCGTTATCTGGCGGGCCTGATCGATATCGCTCAGGTGCCGTTTCTGCTGCGCTTCAACGCCTTTGCGGAAGCGCACCTGGACAGCCTGGAGAACCCCGCCTACTCCACCGAATTCCGCAGTGCCGAGGGGCGGGTATTCATCCTGCCGACGTTCCGCGGCGCGGCCACTCTGCAGGAATACCAGTCGGCGTTCGGTCCGGGCGGCAGCCTGCCCAGCGATTACAGCATCTCGCCGCAAGTTTCCTTCTTTGCACCCGCCGGCGGCTTCACCTTCGGCGGCAGTGCTTCGGTGTCGCAGGTGGGCAACACGACTCTGGCGGCGACGCCGGATTACGATCCCAGCACCCTGGCGCACAATCCGCAGTCCACGTCGCAGACCAGCGGCAGTTCCAGCGGCACGTTCTACTCCGGCGCCCTGGTGGCGGCGCGGCGCTTCGGCGCCAACAGTTTCGGCGTGGAATTGGCGACTTTGAAGGGAACCGGGTCGCTCTCCAGCGCGACCAGCGAAATCAAGGGCGCCGGCCGGACGGACGAGGAACAAAGTCAATCCACCAGCGACGTGACGCAGACGCGGCTGACGGCGGGCTTTTCCCGGGACCTCTCGCACAGCGTGAAAGTGGGCCTGTTCTACCGGTATGCCTTTATCCGCGCCGACGATCAGGACGTTTCGCACACGCTCAACGGTCTTCCCGCCGGCTTAAACGCCACGCGTACGGCGGGCCACTCGTCGGAGTTCGGTCTGCGGCTGCGCGGACTGGCAACCCCGCGTCTCTCCTACGGTTTTACGGCAGCGTGGCTGGGCGTTTCGCTGCTGGACGGCATGAACCGCATCAACGCGGTGGATTCCCACGAACGCGACCGGGCGCAACGCGGGTCGGTGGCGTTTGGCCTGGGCTACGCGCTCACGCGGCGGACCACGCTCAGCTTCGATCTGGCCGGCGGCAGCGCCCGCACCTGGGCGGCACGCACGGAAGATGCCACGGGTGCGCTGCTGGAAAACGCCGCGGCCAACAACCGCTTCGTATCCGCGCACGCCGCGGTGCAGATCGACATCACCCGCCGGCTGTTTGTCACCGCATCGTTTCTGGACGTGTGGCAAGGGCACAATCTGAACGTGGCCCTGTTTCCCGACCGGTTCGGCAATATCACGAGCGTCGAAGACGCGTTCTTCCCGATGACTCCGACTCCGGGGCAGTACGCCCCGCGCTTCTCCGATTTCGGCGCCGGTTGGCGATTCACCAGGGATCTTTTTGCGCAGTACGTGTATTCGACGGATTACGGCGCTACTTCGGCCACGCACACCTTGATGCTGCGCTATACGTTTCACGGGCGCGATTAGGTGTGTCGGGTAGCGGCCGGCGGGCTATTCTTGCCCCGCTCTTGCCGCTTTTTCCAATGGAAAGGCGGGGGAAGTGATCTCCCCTCTATACTCAGGATGGCACACCGGGGTGTGGGAACGGCGGTGCGGTCTTCGAGTGATGGCGACGCGGCCGTCACGCAGGTGAATCAAAGATGAAGGCTCGATGGATCGGCCGCCTGCTACGCGGCGTTCACGCAGGGCGCCGCCATTCGGCGTGGAATCACGCGGCGCTGCGCGGAGTCCCGGCAGTGATTTGTCTGAAGAGCGAATGGTTCCCCGACGGTGGAGAGATGCCCGTTCGTTGCGCGGGGAAAGGAATCGGGGACAATATCTCCCCGCCCCTCGGGTGGGATGGCGTGCCGGATGGAACGAAGGAACTGGCGCTCATTATGGAAGACCCCGACGCTCCGTTGCCCAGGCCGTTCGTGCATCTAATCGTGTATGGAATTCCAAGTGACTCTAACGGCGTGCTAGCGGGAGCTCTCGGCGCAGGCGGTACCCTCCGTTTCGGCAAGAGCACGACTGGCTCACAGGGATACATGGGACCACGGCCGATACGCGCTCACGGCCCCCACCAGTATGGAATCCTGATTCTGGCGTTGAAT
Source organism: Candidatus Solibacter sp. (assembly GCA_050014175.1). Lineage (GTDB taxonomy): Bacteria > Acidobacteriota > Terriglobia > Bryobacterales > Bryobacteraceae > Solibacter. The sequence goes on from JBEKDV010000045.1 coordinate 51,245, forward strand.
CGCCCTGTGCGCTTTGCGTCGCCGCCGGATCTCAAGAGCTTCCTGAAAGCTATACATCCGCGCATAATTAAAGGGACATGTGACGGGCAAATGTGGCATACTGACAGGTACGGACTGCCATGTTTGCCGCGCCTCCTGCATCTGCATCCAGCGACTTGCCGCCGCTTAACTCGCTTGAGTAGAGAGGCGGA
>JBEKDV010000046.1:0-31143 GCA_050014175.1 Candidatus Solibacter sp.
TCACGCTGGTTGGATCTAGAGAGCCGAACCCGCGTGGGTCCTTTCGGAATGCCATTTTATTTTGGTTGCGGCTCAGCTGCTCTATGCCACTTCCACCGGGGCCAGGTGGAGCGCTTCCAGCAGGCCTTTCCACTTGCGCATCACTAGTTCGAGCAAATTCAGCGCGAGCGCCAAAGCCAATAGGCCTGGCCACAATTCCATGTTGGCGGGAATGCTCCGCCCCGCCGCCTCGAACACGTCGCCGGCCTTCACCCCGAAGCGTCCGCCGGTGGACGTCGCGATCTGGCGCAGCAACTGCTCGTTGTTGCCGTACTCCTGCATCTCGTCTTCCTGCCGGTAGAAGCCGACCTCGGGGAAGGCGCGCGAATCCACCAGGGGACGCACCCGGAAGAGTCCCTGATTCTGCCCGATCCCGAGGCGCCCGCGATAGTGGCCCGCCGCCACCTTGCCCATCTTCAGCGGGGCATGGAACCCGTCCGGACCCAGCACGAAGATATCCGGCGTTTGGGCCGGCTCCTCGACATTGCGCGAGAGCCGGTAATCCACCACCAGCTCTTCGCTGGCGCGGTCGAAATCGGCCGTGGTTTCGCTTGGCGGCGCGTGCGGCAGCAGATCGCGGAAAATGTTGGCCCATAGCTTGTCGAAGCCCGGCCATTGCACCCAGTTGGCGGCCCAGCGGTTCTTGGCGTCGCTGGTGAACACGGCGACGCGGCCCAAACCGTACTGCCAGCGCACCAGCAGCGGATCTTCGCGGTCCGCCATCAGGATGGTGTCCGAGGTGGGCCGCGAAATGAAACGCACGTAGCCTTTCAACTGCGGCGCGCTATCCATCCCCACGCCATCCAGGATCTCCGCCTGCTTGACCACCTTCACCGTGATGGCCTTCTCCACCGCGGTGACGCCGGTGTGCTCTTCCACGTCGCGCAGCAGGATCTGTTCCAGACCGGCGGGATCGTTCAGGAAGTACGATTTGCCGTCCGCGTTGGCGGCCACCTTCTCCAGAAACGCGCGATTCACGTCCTGTCCCAGCCCGACGGTGGAGATGGTCACATGGTTGGCCAGCGCTTCCTTGGTGAGGGTCATGCTGTCGCCCTCTTCGGAAATGCCGTCGGTGAGGAGCACGATGTGCTTGTACATCGCCGGTTGCGGCAGGATGCGCTGGTACGCCTCGGTGAGCGCCGGGGCGATCTGCGTGCCGCCATCGGGCGTGATCCCGGCGATCAGCTTCTTGATGAAGGCGCGGTCTTCCGCCTTGCGGATGGGCACGGCCCACTGGAAGGAATTATCGAAGATCAGCACGCCCACCGAATCGATGGGCCGCAAATTCTCCACTACGCCGATGGCCGCCAGGCGCGCCAATTCGATCTTGCGCCCTTCCATGGACGAGGACTTATCGATAATCAATACCACCGCCGTGCCTTCGGGCGAGCGCGGCGGCGCGAGCTTGGCGGGCAAGGAACGCTCCAGCGCGTCTTCCGGCCTGCCCTTCTTGTCCACGTAGATATTGTGCTCGCCAGAGATCCAGACCAGTCCCCCGCCTTTCTTGACGTAGTCTTCGAGCGATGTCTTGGCGGATGCCGGAATCGATTCCATGTCCCAGTTGTTGATCACGACGAGTTGGAAATCGTCGAGTTTGGGCGGCACGCCGCCGGGCGCCTGCTCGACTTCGAACTGGTTGGCGTGCAGGGCGCGGATGATGTGCTCCTCGCTGGGGGCGGGGTCGTGCGAGACCAAAAGCACGCGCGGGCTGCGCAGCGTCACCGTATCCTCGAAGCGCGCCTCGCCCAAATCTCCGGCCGCGACCTTGCCGGCCAGCGCAATGGCGCCCACGGTGTTGACGCTGGCCTCGAGCCGCAGACGATTCACCCCGGCCGCCAGTTGCACATCGCTAGAGCCGATCGTCTTGCCTTCGGCCGTCAGCTCCACGCGGGCGTGGGCCGCGCCCGGCGACTCCACCGAGACGTCGATGGGGAAGCGCTCGCCACTGAACACCTGCCCGGGGACGGTGACGCTCTCCAGGCGCAGGCCCGGCTTGGGGCGTCCGGCCAGGGCGACGGTATCGATGGGCAGGCCCAACTGCCGCGCCTGCCAGATGGCGCGCGCTACCGAGCCGAGATTCTCATTGCCGTCGGAGATCAGCAATAGACGCGGCACCATGCCGGCGGGCAACGCCGCCGCGCCGTCGCGGATGGCGTTCTCCAGATCGGTGCCGCGGCCCGCCGCACCCGCGGTGTGGCGCAGTTGCCAGCCATCCTTGGACTTCTCTTCGAGCGAAACGATGCGCGTGGCACGAGCGAACGGCATGAGACGCGTCCAATGGCGTCCGTGCGCGCGTTCCACTTCATTGGCGATGGCCGATTCCCGGGCCAGGTCTTCCGGCGAAACGCTGGCCGAGGTGTCCGCCAGCACGGCCACCGCTACCTTGGTCTGGTACACCACCACGCGCGGACCGGTGAGTGCCAGCACGATGAAGACGAACGCCGCTGTCTTGAGCCCGAGCGCCGGGCGCCGCGCCGACTGGCGCCACTCCCACGCCGCCCAGCCCAGCGGCAGGAGGAGCGCGAGCAATACCCAGGGGCGATCGAAGGTCATCGCGCCCCCCGGACCCAAGAACCGCTCCCGACCCAGAAGCTACCCCCGGCAAAGTTGGAACCAAACGGGAAGCCGTGTTCTTGACGCGGAGGCGCGAAGACGCGGAGGAAAACGCGGAGAAGAGCAAACGCAAATACAAGCTCGGCGAAAGAAGCAGGATTCGCCTCTTCCCCGGCGTCGCGTGCGGAGCGAGCGGAGATCGCGGAGGAAAACTCTCGCCATGCCCATTGACTCCGCTTCCTCTGCGCTCTCAGATTTTGACCTGCCTGGTTTTTCTCCGCGTCTTCCTCCGCGTCTCCACGCCTCCGCGTCAAATGGACACCTGCCCTGTTTGGTCCCGGCTTCGCCAAGGTGGGTAGCACTCTCATCCGCGAGCTCCCGTGGTCTCCGCGGCGCGGATGGGCACCGTTTTCGCCCGCATCATGCCGCGGCGGAAGCGGCCGTACAATAACCACTCGGCCAGCAGCCCGAAGCCGCCCGCCAAGGCCAGCCAGGGCCACAAATCCGTCGACGATTCCGGAATCTGCGTGAAGCGCGGCACCCCGAAGTGCGCGTCGGCAGGGGGCGTCCACTTCGACTCCCACAACTCCGGCAGGGTCAGCGAGTAGAGATACTCGCGGTCGCCGGCCACCACCTTCACACCACCGGGCGCGCCGGAAAAGAAATTCAGCGTGCGCTCGCGCATGGTGAACGGCAACGCCGACCCGTCGTCGGCGGTCACCTTCACATCCGCCGCCGCCGTATCCTGGTCCATCACCAGTTTGACGGCGCCGACGCTGCCGCCGGAGATCTCGTAGCGGCGGAAAATCTCGGGCGCAATCCAGCGCAGCAGGTTGGCGAACAATAGCGGTGTCGCCAGCTCGTAGCGCATCCCGGTGAGCACGGGGTGGAAGCCCAGCACCACGATCTTGGGCTTGCCCGGCCGCGCCACAATTACCGGCCCGGCCGCCACTTCGCCGATCCGTCCGTCGCCCGAGCCCGCCTCGAAAACCTGGGTGCGGTCCAGGATGAAATCCCTGGTGTGCAACCCGGCCGCGGCCGGATGCTCCGTGTCCCAGTGGGAAAACGCCGCGTGCTCCACCGTGGTGCGCACCGGGATGGGCGAACCCATAGCCGGCGGATCGATCCACAACGAATCCGCCCGCGGCCGTTGGGGAGGAATGAAGCGGTCCAGAATCACCAGGCCGGTGTCGTTGGCGCGGTAGTCTTGGGGACGCCGGTAGACCGCGGCGACGCGCGGCGTGTTGGCCAGCACCGGGCGCAGCAATTCCGGCTCGGCCGAGTACACAATCACCGGCAGGGTGGGCTGCGCCGGAAGTTCCAGTTCGGCGTGGTCGTCATTGGGGTAGCTATCGTGCGGAGAAAGGTGGACACCCAGCATGCCGGCGGCGCTGGTGCGATATTCGAAGGAAGCTTCCGACTCCACGCCGGGGGGCAGGGTGAGAAGCCGCGACCCCGCCGCCACCCGGCCCGCCGGTCCCGGAGGTCCGAAATCGAGCGACAGGGTCACGGTATGCGGGCGGGCGCCGTAATTGCGGACGGCCACGTAGATTTCCCAGAGTTCCGAGTCCGCCCCGCTGCGCCGCATGCCGACTTTGCGCAGGCCCACGTTCTCGACGTTATCGGGGATCGAGATGACGCGAAGATTGCGCGGCAGGGCGGCAGCCGCGGGATCGCGGGGCGCGGTCCGCCCGGGACCGATCAACGCGATTTCACCGGCGCGATGGCCATCCTGCGCCTGAATATGGCGGGCGAACAGCAGGGCCTGGTCGAGATTGAGCGCGGTGGCGCCGGGTTCGGAGGCGGCGATGGCCTCCTCGATTTTCTTGCGGTCCACTTCGAAGGCGGTGGCCGGCGTGGCCATGGCGTCGGCGCGCACCAGCATCACGCGGTCGTGCGCGGGCAGGGCCTTGAGATACTGGCGGGCGCGGTCGCGCGCCACGTCCATCAGGGTGCGATTCGCAGAGCGCCCGGCCATCCACGCCGAGGTATCGAGCACAATGACGTGATCGCGCCCCACCTGCGCGGGGGCGCCCAGCCGCAGTTGACTGATGGCTAGAAGCAGCAGCGCCATGCTGGCCAATTGGAGAAGCAACGACCAGGGCTGCTGCACGCGGCGCCGGCGCACCGCCACCGCCGGCTGTTCGGCGGCGATCCAAAAGCGCAGGGTGGAGACCACCAGCTTCCGGCGCGAGCGATCGAGCAGATAGAGCGCCACCGAAATGGCGGATATCGTGCCGAAGACGGCGAGGAACTGGAGGAAGGAGAGGTTCAGGAAGTACACGATGCCCCTTCCTTCGCCAGCCGCGGGAGGCACGCAGGAAGAATGCCCCCATGAATGGGGGCATGGCAGCCTGGAAGGCTACTCCACGGTCTTTTCATGCGATGCCTCGCACGCGAATCAGGTCTCCGAAAATGACACTTTCCAGGGATTGCGAGGTGGCCACCCCGGCGTAGCGGCCGCCGCTGCGCATCGCCATGGTCTGTAAGCCGGCCGAGTATTCGTCGAAGGCGCGCGTGTAGCGGCGGCGGGCACCGTCGTCGAAATCCAGTTTCATACCGGCGCCGGTTTCGGAGTCGCGCAATTCCAGTTCGCCGGTCCACGGGGGAACACGGTCTTCATCGGCCCAGACTTGCAGGAGCATCAGCTCGTGGCCGTAATCGGTCAGATATTGCAGCGCTCTTTCGCAGCTTTGGTCATCCAGGAAATCGGAGACGATGATGACCAGCCCGCGCTGCGAATAGGCCCCGATGAATTCCTTCACACTCGCCAGGTAATCCGTGGCGCCGGACGCCTGGAGGGCGGAGAGGCCGTTCATCACGCCGAAGAAGCGGTGCCGTCCGCCGGTGGAGATGACGCGCTGCCGCAAGCGGTTGGCGAAGCACTGGATCTCGATGGTGTCCAGCCGGACGAGGCCCACGTAACACAACGCCCCCGCCAGTTTGCGGGCGTAATCGAACTTGAGTCCGCCGTGCGCCAGCATGGAGGCGCTGGTATCGAGCAGCAATCGCACCGGCACGCGCGGCTCCACCTGGAACATTTTCAGGAACAGCTTTTCCAGGCGCATATAAGCGCGCCAGTTGACGGCGCGCAGATCATCGCCCTGGTGGAAGTTGCGGTGGTCGAGGAACTCCTGGCCGGAACCGGGAAAACGCGACTTGTTGTGGCCGCCCACCAGTCCGGCAAAAGACCTTTGCCAGTGAATGGTGAGGCGTTCGAGCTTCTCCAGAAACTCGCGGTCCAGCAGCGGAGCGGAAGGCATACGTGACCTACGCCGCGGTGGTCTGGGCGCTGACTCCCTTGAGAATGGCCTGCAGAATGGTCTCCGGCGTCTGCCCGTCGGCGTGGGCGTCGAAGTTCAGGATGATGCGGTGGCGCAGCACCGCGCCCGCCACGTGCAGGATGTCTTCCACCGACAGATGGAACCGGCCGTGCATCAGCGCATGCACCCGGCCGCACTCCACCAGGGCCTGCGCGCCGCGCGGCGAGCTGCCGTAGCGGACGTATTTGCGCGCCATCTCGTGGGATTCCTTGTGATCGCTCTGCGTAGCCATCACCAGATGGATGGCGAGATCCCGCACGTGGGGCGCCACCAGCACCTGGCGGCACACCTGGCGCACCTGGTGGATCTCGTCGCGATCCATTACCGGCACGCACACTTCCTCTTCACGCGCAATGGTGCGTTCCACGATGCGGCTGAGTTCCTCGCGAGTCGGGTAGGTCACCAGGATCTTCATCAGGAAGCGGTCGAGCTGGGCCTCGGGCAGAGGATACGTGCCTTCCATTTCGATGGGATTCTGCGTGGCCATCACCAGAAACGGCGCTTCCAGTTCGTGGGTGGTGGTACCGCTGGTGACGGTACGCTCCTGCATGGCCTCCAGCAGGGCGGACTGCGTCTTGGGGGTGGCGCGATTGATTTCGTCGGCCAGCACCAGGTTGGCGAAGACGGGGCCGTACTGGAAGCGCAGCGTCTTGCCGCCGCGCTCGTCGCTCTCCATGATCATGCTGCCCACGATGTCGGCGGGCATCAGATCCGGGGTGAACTGGATGCGCGAGTACTTGAGCCGGAGCGCGCGCGCCAGGGTGCGCAGCAGGGTGGTCTTGCCGAGCCCCGGGACGCCCTCCAGCAGCACATGGCCGCCCGAGAGCAGGCAAATCAGCACGCCTTCGACCACGTCGTCCTGGCCTACGATAATCTTGGCGATTTCCCGGCGGACGGCGTTCAACCGGTCAACAGCATTCTGGAGAGTCGCTTCGGAGCCCACGCTTTTCATTGTAAAGCAGCACGCGGCCCATCACGGGACCGGTACGGGGGGAAATTGGACGAATTAAAAGATTCGATGAAACGCGCGCCTTACGCTTCCATGCGGAGCTGGCTCCGCTCGCCTACGTGAGCGACCAGAACACTCAGCACCGCCGCCATCTCCGACAGCGCTTTACGCGACTGTTGCGGCGCCAGGGTTCGCGTCAAGCGAGACCAGAGTCGCATCAGTTTGTAGTCGAAGACCAGCAGCTTGTTCTCGATGGATGCCAGTTCCAGACCGGCGGCGTGCTCGATGAGGTAGGTGACCACCTGGCAATCGCGGTCGAGCGCGCGCTCCAGGGGCTCCAAATCGGCTTCGGTATGCAAGCACTCCAGCACGGCGGAGACATTGAAACGCCGATTCTCGGCCGTGACCATTTCGCCGCGTTCCTGCGCGCTGCGCAGCAACATCACGCAGCTATACCGCAGCCAATAAGCGAATAAAATCACCGAAATACCGATTATAAATACGCTCGTAACCATGGCAATCCAGAATACCAACCGTAGCCGGTACTAGTCGGACTATGACGAGTCTAACACTGGAAATTGTTGTATGCAATACTTTTTCGCGACTGAGTTTAGCCGTGCATCGGTTTTATCCTACGGCGGCAGGACCGTACCACCCCCCGTTTGAGGGGGTATTATCCAATTCAGGGGTGGCAATTCTATATTCTTCTTTTCGTTACCTCGGGGCATCCAGATAAACCAGGCCCGCCCGATATCGAGAAACAACGAACGATACCCCGGCGCCGAGACGCGGATCCGGTGGGGTTCGGCAAGGGTTACCAGCTCATAAACGCCGGAATAATCGGCGTCGGCGTGAAAAAACGGTGGTTGGCCGGCGGGGTCATCTTCCACCACAGCCCAGGGAACCGGCTGGTGGGTCACGGCATCACGCACCGTGCCCCAGACTCGCCACGTCGGCAGCGAGCGATCCCCGGCGCGCGCGGCGCTGAAACGCACGGCCGACGCGGCCCACCAGAAGGCAAAGAACACAGCCCCGAACAGCAAGGCGAATACGATCGCCAGGCGGAGTGCCGAGCGTATCCACGTCCCGTCAGATCCGACCCCGCCGGATTCCGCCTCTTCGCAATCCTCGTCGCGCCTAAATCTCCGCCAGAGCCCTCGCCACATCCTGCCCAGGGTACTCATAATCCTGCAATTTCCCGGTGAGATAACTCTCGTACGAACCCAGGTCGAAGTGGCCGTGCCCGCTGAGGCAGAACAGGATGACGCGCGGCCGGCCTTCCTCGCGGGCGAGCAGCGCTTCGTCGACCGCGGCACGGATAGCGTGCGCCGATTCCGGCGCCGGCAGAATGCCCTCGGTGCGGGCAAAAGACAGGGCGGCTTCGAACACGGGCAATTGGCGAACCGATCTGGCCTCGATCTGGCCGAGTTTGAGCAGATGGCTGAGCAGCGGCGACGCGCCGTGATAGCGCAACCCGCCGGCGTGAATTCCGGGCGGCACGAAATCGTGACCCAGAGTGTACATTTTGATGAGCGGCGTCAGTTTGGCGGTGTCGCCGAAGTCGTACGCGAAGGATCCCTTGGTCAGGCTGGGACAGGCGGACGGTTCCACGGCCACGATGCGGGGGCCCTTGCCGGCCAGTCGGTCGAGAACGTAGGGAAGAGCCAGTCCGCCAAAATTGCTGCCGCCGCCGAAGCAGCCGATCAACACCTCGGGTTCCTCGCCGGCCTGCGCCATCTGGAGTTTGGCTTCCTGCCCGATGACGGTCTGGTGCAGCATCACGTGATTCAGCACGCTGCCCAGCGCGTAATTGGTGTCGTCGTGGGTAGCGGCGTCCTCGACGGCCTCGCTGATGGCGATTCCCAGGCTGCCTGGCGAATCGGGCGTCGCCGCCAGCACACCGCGGCCGGCGTGGGTATGCTCGCTCGGGCTGGGGAAGACTTCGGCGCCCCAGACGTGCATCATCATGCGGCGGTACGGCTTCTGGTCGTAGCTGACACGCACCATGTAGACGGTGCATTCCATCCCGAAAAGCTGGCATGCCAGGGAGAGCGCGCTTCCCCACTGCCCGGCCCCGGTTTCGGTGGCCAGGCGCTTGATGCCCGCGCGCTTGTTGTAGTACGCCTGCGGCACGGCGGTATTGGGCTTGTGGCTGCCCGCCGGACTGGTGCCTTCGTACTTGTAATAGATGTGCGCCGGCGTATCCAGCAACTTCTCCAGGCGGCGCGCGCGGTAGAGCGGCGTGGCCCGCCAGAGGCGATAGATATCCATGACTTCGCCCGGGATATCGATCAGCGGTTGGGGTGAAAACTCCTGCTGGATCAATTCCATGGGAAAGAGCGGCGCCAGATCCTGCGGCGTTAGCGGCGCGCGGGTGCCTGGATGAAGGGGCGGGTCCATGGGCTCCGGCAACGACGGCAGGACATTGACCCAGACGGAGGGAATCTGGCTATCGGCCAGCAGGAATTTAGAGTGCTCAGACATGGGAGACATTACTATAACAGACGTGCCGGCAGGGGGAGGGGGATTGGGTGCGCCTGCAAGAAGAAGTAGGGGGAGTGAATTGGTCAAGATCGTCCTCGTCAGCCGCATTTCGAGGTTCGCGATAATCGAAGGATGATGTCCGTTCACCCGCGCATCACGATCGAGTCTGACAAGCGCGACGGCAAACCCTGCACTCGCGGGATGCGGATACGGTGAATGACGTTCCGGCTGGTTGGCCCATGGCATGACAGAAGAAGAGATTCTGGAAGAACACCCAGGTCTGGAGAAACGTCGATCATGTAGTAATCGTCACCGTCAGTGCTGAAACGGGCCACCTACCGAAGCGACGGCACGTGCCTCGCACCAAATCTGCCGTCTGGCTATCCACCAGGCTGAGCAGGCGTCTTGATTTACTGCGGCCTTCGAGTTGATTCCGCTGGTCGTTCTGATGGGAGTTCCCTTCAGCATTTACTTCTTCAGTCTGCGCACCGGACACACTAGTGCACGCGATCTGTTGATCGATTGCGCCGCCGCCGGAGGCTTGTACCTGACGGCCCTGTTCCTATTGTGACAATCGCGTGCGGAATGACGTGTGAGCGGAATACTTTGGCGCTCTGAGCATGCGATACGTCACGACGAGGGGAGCGTCACTTCGAACCGCGTGGAGGATCGGAAGGGCACCTTATATTCAGTTCCCTGGACACGAACCTGCGCGGTAACCTTGCCGGTCGCCGGCACCATGCCAGCGAAAAGAGGAAAAACGAACCTATTATGGGCTGCGGTTCTGGCTGTGGCGGAGAGCTGTCCGTTGAGCCAAAGCTCGACGATCAGACTTCGCGTGAGATCGTTCCGGTCCAATGCGCGTCCAATAACGGAATCCGGGTTGACCTCTTCAATGTGGCCGCGCAACCAACCGGCACTGATGTTTTCCAGGCGGTCGTAAAAGAACCGAGCCGGGTCCTCAAGATCGTGTACATTAACGCGGAACCGACAGTCAAACTCCGACTCCGCGACCCGCAACGTTCCATCCGGCCGGGCACGGAGGTACAGGGGCCGGATAAAATGCTGCAACTCCTCGTCGGGAGGATCGAAATCGAAGCGGTTCGCCGCCACGACCTGGACATGTTGATTGTCGTGTGGATAACAGATGTTGTAACGATATGGCACGTTCGCCATGGCAGCGGTGAGCGCAGACCAATCGCTGGAACGAAGGAACTCGGATTGCCGGAAGTCATCCGGTATATTTTGGGTGTTGTAGACGCTACGGATTTCGCATTCGCTGGCCAGGAACTCTTCGTGGCAACGCCGTACAAGGACGGGGATTTCGCCGGCGCTAGATCTAAACGCTGTCGTGATATAGCGCAACAGCGGCGGGTTGGCGTGCTGCTGGAAGGCGCGAACAAGGCTCCTGAGATTGTTCTCGAACACGGAATACTTCCCAAACTTTCTCAGGACTGCGAAAAGGTCGGGATTGATGGTATCGAAGGAAATGTTGATGTGCTTCAGTCCGGATGCAGCCCAGGATTCGAATGTTTTCTCCGGCAGCGGACGGGCCAGATTGGTCGTGAAGACCACTTTTTTGCGCGAGTCAGAGGGAATGAGGGAGAGGAAGCGGTCCATTCGGGGGTGAAGCGTCGGTTCGTGTAGGCAGGAAAGCCAGAAACCACCGTCCGGGACATGAGGCATGAGGCGCAGAAGGCTGAGGAAAGTCTCCTCAGTCATTAATTCGGTTTTATCCACGCCGCTGTAATCGACCATGCAAAACGGGCATCGTAGATTGCAGTTATTTACGATATCGACAGCTAATACGTCGATGAAAATGGATAGATCCAACCGGGACGGGCAGGTCGATCCAAAGGGCAGGACTACATCGGTGCCCTGGATACGGACTTGGAAGTCAACGTCGCCTCTGCGGAGATCGAGGACCGGCAGGGTGCAATCGAAGCCATGATGGCCGGTGCCAAAGCCGGCGTGTTCCAGATCGGGACGACAATGGCCGGCGGCGGCGGTGGCCACTACACTACCATCGATCAGGACTTCGACGTTCAGAGTGTGCTGGAAGTCGTCGGGATCGGCGGCCCAACCGCGGATGTGGAGCGCGTTCGCTTCATCGACATAGCCAATCATTCTGGGTCACCGAGCGGGGGAAGGAATATCGTAGCATGTAGTCGTGACACGGTAATTAGTGAGGGGGACAGGCCAGGAGGGCGCGAACTATTGGTGCGCATCTTGCGCGAAGTGCACTTGGGCGGTCCACGGTGTCTAATGAAATGGAACAGTCCGTCCTTTGAGGTGACCAGGACGCACAAACTCGTCGCGGCCTCTCGTCACAGGCGCAGCGGGACCAGCGGGCCACTTTCCGAGAACGTTTTTGGGAAACTGGCCTGCGGATCGCACCTGGCCCGCTATTTCGGCTCCTGTGCATCGAGCTTCCACGCGACTTCGGTATAGAAGTCAAACCTGACGCAAGCTGCTTGGTGCCAGCCGCCGTACATATGCAGTCCAGAAGGCATTCTGCTGTAGTGCGAAAGCTCAAAAGGCTGGTTCAGGTCGATTCCAAGCTCGTAAAATTGACCCTGATTTTCGCCGGATAGGCTTCATCCTGTACTAGGGTGAAGTTCTTGCATGGCTCGCAATCGCGGCCCGCCCCTGCTCCTGGTTCCGCTGCCTTCATTCGTATGTAGCAACGCCTCGTCTCGCCTGTGTCAACACGGAGACCCACGGGCCGAAAATGATGGCCTTGGAAGAATCGTCCACACGAGAATCGTAGCAGGCTGCTTCGGCGCGTTGTGGCCAAAAAGTGGGGTTTGGGGAAAGTACCCCGAAAGCGCCCTGGGGGATCAGTCCTGGCCCGAAAGGCACCTTACGCCGATCCGCCCCGATGCCGGAAAGTTCCACCTGACGGCCGTCGCACTCGATCGCCAAGCGCTCGTCCTACGCGGCGGCGGCGTCGGGGTGCATGATGCCGAAAATGTGGCCTTCGGTATCCTTGCAGTACACCAGCCAGCCGATGCCCGGGATGGCCATTTTGGGCACCACGCAGGCGCCGCCGGCCTGCTCGATCGCACGCAGCGATTCGTCGACGTTGGCCACGGCGACGGTGTTCACGCACGGCTGATCGGGGTGGCGGCGCGCCATGAGGCCGCCATCGATACCGGGTTCGCCGGGCTGGCCGGTGGAAATCGTCCAGTATTCCACTGGTCCGTTCCACTTATCGAACTTCCAGCCGAATACGGTGGAATAGAATTGCATGGCCCGCTCGGGATTTTCGGCGGGGATCTCGAAATGAATTGGTCTCGGCATCGTTCTCCTTCTTAGCTGCTACCTTTCGCGGGGCAGGGCGTCCCCATTTTTTGTGTCAAGAACCCGATGATTGCACCCACTACAAAGCCGGGCGCCATAATTTCCCGGTAGTGGTGCCCCGTCTCGGACGGCATGGCCGCCACGGCGAAGGCAAGCGCCAGGCCCACCACGGAGCCCACTACGATCCCCCATGGAGTGGAATTCACCTTCCGCGCAAACCAACCGCTGAGCAGGCCGACCAACATTCCCTTGACGGTCGACCCCACCAGGATGCTCGCTATGACGCCGCGGACCTCCGGATAAAACCAGGCCGACGCACCGTCAAGCGCCCCCAGCGCCGCTCCGAAAATCAACCCTACCACGATCTTGTTCATTGTCCCTTGACTCCTTTGCACTCTCTTATTCCGCGTGGCGAACGGTTCCTTTAAAAGCTGCGCGCAAAAAACAGCAGGAATTTCACGCCGGCGTAAGCCGCCAGCAGCCAGAGCAGCACCTCGTTGCGTCTGGCGAAGCGCCGGACGCGCTGCCAGGGCGATTCCACATAGGCCTCCACGGCCAGCCCATCCTGAAAGCGCTCGATCTCGCGCAGCACGGCGGCCACGCCGGGGTAGCGGTCCTGGGGCCGCTGGCTCATCGCCCTGGCGGCGATGGCGCGCAGCGCGGGCGGCGCGTCGCCGGGCAGAACAAAGCGCAGGAAGGCGCCGAAAGCGTAGACGTCGGAGCGCTCGTCGAGCGGTGTTTCGGGAGCGCGAAAGGCCGGCGTTCCGGCCACGCCTTCCACGCCCCAATCCATCACGTAGACCTCGCCGAACGGGCCCACCATGACGTTCTGCGGCTTGAGATCGCGATGCAGCACGGCGCAACTGTGCGCGTAGGCCAGCGCTTCGCCCACGCGCCGCACCACGCGCAAGCGCTCGCCCAGCGACGGATTGCCAGCCACAAAACGGTCGGCGCGGGAGCCAGCCACCAGTTTCATGGCGTAGAACACGCGGCCGTCGGGCAGCGTTCCGGCCTCGTATACCGGGACGATGCCGGGATGCTCCAGGCGGGCGATCAAGCGCGCTTCGGCGGCCCACGCGGCATCCATCACCTTGAGGGCCACGCGCCGGTCAAGCTGCGTGTCGCGGGCGGCGTAGACCACGCCCAGGCCGCCGCGGCCGATCTCTTCCCCTAGCTCGTAGCGCGTACCGGTAAGGTCCGGAAGATCGATCACTTCGCGCAGGTGATGCAGCACCGAATCGCTCAGTTCCACAGGCGCCGCATCTCCTCGCGCAATTCGCGCTCGCCGGAAGTGACGCCGCGCAGGCGCCCGGTGACGAAACCGCGGAGCCGGCGGCGCGCCCACGCGAGGTAATTGGTCACGGAGGTTTCCGCCACCCCGTGGCGGCGCGCCAGTTCGGCGTAGGATGGCCGCTCGCCCTCGGCCAGATCGTACGCTTCGAAGACCAGCCACTCGGTGTGCTTGCCGGCGCGTTCGCACGCGCCGCACAGGTCTTCGATGGCCAAGGTGAGCAACTGGCGGCGCCATTCCCGAAGGAAGATCTCCTCGGGCGAAGGGGTGGTTGAAGGCTGGGCATCCAACTCCGCGAACTCCACGCCGCCGCCGCGCTTCTGGCGGTTCTCCGCCTCGTGCCGGGTGGCGGCGTAGCGTTCCACGGCCAGGCGGAGATAGGTGCGGAAGGCGGCCTTGGAGGGGTCGAAGCGCTGGAAGAATTCGCGCTCCAGGGCAGAGGGGAAGAAGCCCTGGGTGAGGTCCTTGGCGGCTTCGTTGTCCTTATGAAACTTCGAGTGGATGAATTTGTAGACCGGTTTCCAGTAGAGCGCCACGACGCGCTCCATGGCGAGCGGCTCACCGGCGGCGGACGCGATCAGCGACACCTGGGTGGAAGGAAAACGGTCGCGGTTGCCGCCAATGGCGGTGTCAGCATCGCCCCACATCAGGCCACGATGCTAGCACGCGAGGGTGGTACGGGGAAAGAGAGGCGGGAAGGAGAGGAAGAATGCCCCCAGGAAAGGGGTCCGCCCAGAGGGCACCCGGCCTGAAAGGCTACTCCACAAAGGTGCGGAACAATCCAGCCAATCTCGGCAAGAATTCGGCTCGGTAGGTACTCACGGTCGCGGTTCGGATGGGAGCGTGCGATCAGCCGACGATGACCACCGTGATCTGGCCGGGGCCGTGCACGCCGCGGACCAGGATCTGCTCGATGTCGGCAGTGCGGCTGGGGCCGGTGATCAGCACCAGGGAACTGGTCTGCGCCGCCGGATCGGGCAGCAGCGTGAACAGCTCGTCCAGCCCCGTGAGGATGCGCTCGCGCGGCACTACGGCCAGATGCGCGGGCGGCAAGAGCGACACCAGGCGCGCTTCGGCGGGGCTCGCGATCATCACCAGCGTGCCGGTATCGCTGAGCGCGTAATCCGCGCTGGTGATGCCGATATCCACGCGAGCGCACACTTCCGTGAGCTCGCCCACTTCGCGTATCCCGGTGCGCACGCCGGGAAGAGCGGCAATGCCGCACTCCTCCAGATACGGCGCGTTGGACGCTACCGCGGTCTTGCCCGCGATGGCGGCCGAGGCGAACTCGCGCGCCGCTTCCATCGTGGGCACGCGCGCGGTCTTGCCCGCCAGCGCTTCCAGCCGCGACCGAAACAGCGCGATGCGGTCTTCCATGGCGACATCCGGCACGCGCAGGCGCACCGGCGGCACCTCCGCCACGGCCTGCCCCGCGCTGCGTCCCAGGGCCGTGCGCACCTTGTGCAGAATGTTGTCGCGCGACATCAGCGCTGCCTCCACATTTCGCGGAAACTCTTGGATGGCGAGGGCGGCAGATCGCGCTCGCTGAGCCACGCCTTCAGCGGGCCCACGCTCATGGGAGCCGGCACGCTCTTAATCCAACCGCCATCGCCCGGCGGCGCGATGGAGCCCGCCATCTTCCCCGCCATCTCGTAAATCCGGGGATGCGCCATGACCCAGGCGAACACGCGGAACGCCAGCTTCTCGAGGCGGTTCTGCCCTTCCCGCGCCTCGCTCTTCTTGACATCGCTGCGCAGTTCCAGCAGGATCTTGGGGATATCGATCTTCACCGGACACGCCTCGCCGCAGGCTCCGCACAGGCTGGATGCGAACGGCAGCGCGGGCTCGTGCGATACGCCCATGAACTGCGGTGTGATGATGGCCCCGATGGGTCCCGAGTACACCCACGGAAAACTGTGCCCGCCGATCTTGCGGTACACCGGACACGTATTCAGGCAGGCGCCGCAGCGTATGCAGTAGAGCGACTGCCGCTTGGAGCGGTCGGGCAGCAGCTTGGTGCGCCCGTTATCGAGCAGCACGACGTAGAAATCTTCCGGCCCATCCACCTCGCCCGGGCGGCGCGGTCCGGCCAGAAAACTGGTGTAGACAGAGAGCAGTTGCCCGGTGGCGCTGCGCGCCAGCAGCTTCAGAAAGACCGCCAGATCCTGCGCCCTCGGGATCACCTTCTCGATGCCCGCCACGGCGATGTGGATTTTCGGTGCGGAGGTGGTCAAGCGCGCGTTGCCTTCGTTTTCCACCAGGACCACCGCGCCCGAATCGGCCACCAGGAAGTTGGCCCCGCTGATGCCGATATCGGCTTTCAGGAACTTTTCGCGCAGCACGGCGCGGGCGATCAGCGTCAGCTTCTCCGGCACGGTTTCGCGCGCCACGTGCAGCTCTTTGGTGAAGATATCGGCCACGTCGTAGCGCGTCTTGTGGAGCGCCGGCGCCACGATGTGATAGGGCTTCTCGTGCGCCAGTTGCACAATGTACTCGCCCAGATCGGTCTCCACCGATTCCAGGCCGTGATGCTCCAGGCGCTCGTTGAGATCCACCTCTTCGGTGGTCATCGATTTGGATTTGACAATCAGTTTCGAACCGCGCCGTTTGGCCAGGTCGAGCACGAAGTCGGAAACCTCGGTGGCGTCCTTGCAGTAGACCACCTTGCCGCCGTGGGCTTCCACGTTGCGCTCGAACTCTTCCAGGTAGTGATCGAGGTTATCGATGGTGTGCTTCTTGAGGGCGTTGGCCTGCGTGCGCAGTTCCTGGTAATCGGGCAGTTCGCCCGCCGCGGTCACCTCGATGCGTTTATCCTTGAGCCGCCCGGTAGCCGTGTAGATGGCCAGTTGCAGATTGGCGTCGGCCAGGGTGTCGTGGATTTTGAGATCGAATTCGGCAGACATGTGGTTAGCGGCTCGCCAGAACTTCGGCCAGGTGCATGGTGCGGACGTGCAAGCCCGCGCGCGAAAGAGCGCCCTGAATCTGCATGAGGCAACTCGGGTCGAGCGACACCACGGTGTGGGCGCCGGTGCCCAGGATGGCATCGATCTTGGTGCGCGCCATGGCGCCGGAAAGGCCGGCGAATTTCACGGCGAAGGTGCCGCCGAAACCGCAGCACTCTTCGGCCGGAGCCATCTCGCGCAACTCCAGTCCCTTGACGTGAGCCAGCAGGCGGCGCGGCGCCGACTGGATGCCGAGTTCGCGCAGCCCGTGGCAGCCATCGTGAAACGTGACCACGTCTTCCATGCGCGCCCCCACGTCCTCCACCCCCGCGACCTCGGTCAGGAAGGTCGAGAACTCGTAGACCTTCTTCTCCATGGCGTGGACCAGGGCAAGCGTTTCGGGTTCCTTTTGGAAGAGGTCCGCGAAGTGATGCGTCACCATGGCGGTGCAACTTCCGGATGGCACGACGATGGTCTCGCTGGCCGCGAATGTCTTCAGAAAATGGCGCGCCACGGTGCGCGCTTCGGCGCGATACCCGCTATTGTATGCGGGCTGCCCGCAACATGTCTGCTCCTCGGGAAAATCCACCCGATAGCCCAGCCGCTCCAGCACGTCCGCCATCGCCATCCCCACTTTGGGGAAAAGCTGATCGACCATGCAGGTGACGAACAGCGAGACCTGATTGCCCATGTAGACTCAAATTGTATCAGGATGGGGCTATTCCAGCTTGAATCGCACGTCCGCCAGCATTCCCGGCTTGATGGACGGCAGCATGCTCTCGAACTCCACGATCGCCTGGTTGTCCTTGATCTCGCGCACCACTCCCGGCATGGCGGCGTTTTGCAGGTCGAGCACCAGCACCAGCACCGGCTGCCCCGGCACGATGCGCTTCAGCAGCTCCGCCTTCGGCTCCAGGGCGACCTCGAGGGCGTACAGGTCGGTAGCGATCTCGAACAACTCATCGCTGGTTCCGGCGCTACCGCCCACCTCGCCTTTGCGGCTGACTACGTAGCCGTCCACGGGTGAATGCACCTCGGCCGCGGACAGATTGTCGCGCGCCTCTTCCAGCAGCCGCATCTTATCGGCGACAATCTTCTTGGCCCCGGCGACCTCGTCCATCCCGCTCTGTATGTGCTCGCGCCCGGTGCGCACCGTGGCTTCGACGATCTCATAGTCCTTGAGCGCAGCGTCGTATTCCTGGAGCGCCTTCTCGTAGACCAGCCGCGGAGTGGCGCCTTCGCGAAACAGCGTCTGCTGGCGCTCTTTGGCGCGTTCGGCGCGTTCCATGGCCATGCGCGAGCGCTGCGCGTCGGCTTCCGCGCGCGAGAGTTCGAGCTCGGAGGCGAGCACGCCGGCTTCCGCCCGGCTCACCTGCTCCTGCGCCCGCTCCAGCGCCGCCTGCGCCGTTTCCCGCGCCGATTCCAGCCCCTGCGCGCCGATTCGCGCCAGCACCTGTCCCTGGTAGACATCCTGCCCCGATTCCACCAGGAATGCCTCGATGAAGCCCGAAACCGCGGGGCTGACGCCGGTGATGTGCTGGGGACGGATCTTCCCTTGCAGGGTCACTTCGTTCCGCGCCACGGCAATCGCCGCCGCCGTGACGGCGGGCCGCGGCGGCGCCGCCGGATGCCGCCGTCCGCGCCACACCACCACGCCCACCGCCAGGGCAAAGAGGACGAGACCTACGGAGACCGGGATCCATTTCCCACGCATTTCGCTCAAACGCTAGTGTAGCCGAAAGAAAGAATTAGCCACCGATGAACGCCGATGAACGCGGATAAAACGGTCTATTGCCGGGCGCCCTCGGCCACGCGGAGATCCCTGCCTCGCTTCCGGCGGCGGGACGGGGCGTCCGCCCCACCAAGTGCCAACAAGTGCCGGCCTCAAGTGGATAGCCGCTTTTTGCTTATCCGTGTTTATCCGCGTTCATCGGCGGCCAATCAGGTCGTTTTGTCAGACGGAGACCATCGAGCGGCTCGGCGTCAGCAGCCTATTCTGGCGCGCGTACTCCTCCAGTTCCGGCTGGAACTTCGGGTCGGCGACGGCAATCAGCGCCTCGGCGCGCTGGCGGATGGTCTTGCCGTGCAGGTACGCCACCCCGTGTTCGGTGATCACATAGTGCACATCGCCGCGCGACGTCACCACGCCCGCTCCCGGACGGAGCGTCGGCACGATGCGCGATACCGCGCTGTCCTTGGCCGTCGAAGGCAGCGCGATAATGGGCAACCCGCCCTTGGACCGCGCGGCGCCGCGCAGGAAATCCACCTGCCCGCCAATCCCGCTATACGGCGCGGACCCCATGGAGTCGGAACACACCTGGCCCGTGAGATCCACCTCGATCGCCGAATTGATGGCCACCATCCGCTCGTTCTGCGCGATCAGGAACGGATCGTTGCAATATGCCGTGCGGTGGAATTCGAAGGTCGGGTTGTTATCGATGAAATCGAACAGCAGTTTGCTCCCCAGCACGAACCCGGCGATCACTTTGTGCGGGTGCACGGTCTTGCGGTCGCCGGTGATCACGCCCGCCTGGATCAGGTCCACGACGCTGTCCGGCACCATTTCCGAATGAATCCCCAGGTCCTTGCGATCCCGCAAGAGGCCGAGCACCGCCTCGGGAATGCCGCCAATCCCCGTCTGAATCGTCGCCCCGTCCGGAATCAGCGCCGCCACGCGCCGCCCGATGGCGCGCTGCAAATCGGTCACCGGCAAACCCGGACATTCGCTCAGGGGGTGCGAGGTTTCCACAAACGCGTCCACCCGGCTCACATGGAGGAACGTATCGCCCAGCGAGCGCGGGCATTGGTCGTTGATCTCCACGATCACGTGGCGCGCACACTGCGCCGCCGTCAGCGAAACGTCGATGCTGGGCCCCAGACTCATGTACCCGTAGGGGTCCGGCGGCGTGCACTGCAACAGGCAGACGTCGATCTCGATCGCTTTGGTGGTGAACAGCGCTTCGATTTCGCTGAGGAAGATGGGCGTATAGTCCGCGCGCCCCTCCTGCACCGCCTTGCGCACATTGCCGCCGATGAACAGGGCATTGTGGCGGAAGTGGCCTTCGTATTCGGGAAGGATGTAGTCGGCGATGCCGGCGGTCTTCATGTGGAGCACCTCCACATCCTCCAACTCCGGACCGCGCCGTGTCAGCGCCTTCACCAGCTCCGGCGGCTCCGCGCAACCGTTGTGTATGTAAACCCGCTGTCCGCTGCGCAACTCCGCCAGCGCCACATCGGCGGGCATGATGCGCGACCGGTAATCCCCCGTCATGGCCGCCTCCCGCGCAGTGTATAAACGCCGCGCGCCAATTCCGGACATTTCTCGATGGCGCCGTCCACCCCGTGTTTGGCGATGGTCAGCACATAGGGCAGCATCGCCTGGGCGACGGCCACGGAGGCCGAGCGCCCCAGGTCTGCCGTGAAGTTCGGGACGCAGAAGTGGGTCACGCCCTTGTAGGCGAAGGTGGGTTCGGCGATGGTGGTGGGCCGGCTGGTTTCGATGCATCCGCCCTGGTCGATGGCCACGTCGATTACCGCCGATCCCTTCTTCATCTGCTCCACCATGGCCCGCGTCACCACGTGGGGCGTACGCTTGCCGGCCACCAGAATGGCGCCGATCGCGACGTCCGCCGCGGCCACCGCTTCGGCGATGGCATCCTCATCGGCCAGGCACGTTTCCACCGCGGGCACGTGCTCCATCATGTGGCGCAGTTTGCCCGGGTCGCGGTCGAACGCGATCACGCGCGCGCCCGACCGGGCCGCGGTGCGCGCTGCCGCAAACCCCACGGCGCCCGCGCCCAACACCACCATGCGCGCCGGCGGTACGCCCGGCGTGCCGCCCAGCAAAATCCCGCGCCCACCGGAACTCGACCGCAGCAGGTGCGCGGCGATGGGCACCGTCATCTGCCCGGCGATCTCGCTGATCGCCGCCAGCACCGGCAGCCGTCCGTCGTCCTGCTGGATCACCTCGCAGCCGATGGCCGTGAGGCTTCGTTCGGCCAGGGTATCCACCAGGCCCTTGTCGGCCACCGCCATGTGGTAGAACGCCATCAGGACCACTCCCGGCGCGCACCAGTTGAGCTCCGCGCCGGTGGGCCGTCCGATTTTGGCCAGCAGTTCGGCGCGCCCGATGGCTTCCTCCGGCGAATAGGCGATCTGCGCCCCGGCGCGCAGGTATTCCGTATCGGTATACATGGCGCCATCGCCCGCGCCCGTCTCCACCCACACCGTATGCCCCGCGCTCGACAGGCGCCGCACCACCGCGGGCGTCAGCGCGACCCGGCGGTCGAAGGCTCCCCGCTCGCGAATGATGCCGATGTTCATTTGACCGCCGCCAGGGGAGAGTAGATGTCCACCAGTTGGGCGCGGATGGCGTGCAGCCGTCCCGACATGACTTTCAGGATCGCGCGCATGAACCAGAAGCCGAAGGCGTAATCTTCCTCGCAGGCATGGCGGAGGCGCTCCCCGTCAAAGGCCAGCGCGTGGACTTCTTCGAGAGAGCGCGCCTGAAACTGCTTGCCGTCGGGATCGCCGGTTACCGAGGACCAGCCGAGCACTTCGCCGGCATAGAGCGTCGCCACGCGCACGGGGCGGCCCGGCGAGATGACTTCGAGGGCCACATTGCCGCGGATCAGCAGGTAGAAAAAGCTGGAATGATCGCCCTCGTGGAAGATCAATTCCCCCTCGCGAAAATGTACTTCGGCGGCCATGGCGCTCAACCGCGCGATGTGGTCGGGCCAGAAGCCCTCGGTAAAGGGGTGGGATTGAAGGAGGGCGGTGACGACGTCGCTGCTCATTGAGCACCTCTAGCGCGTGGTGGCGTGGAATTGCCCCACAGCTATATATTCGGATCTTTTGTGCCGGAATGCAACAGGTGAGGAGGCCTGGGCGGAACCAAACAGGGAAGGCGTCGATGGAAGAATGCCCCCACGAATGGGGTCATGGCAGCCTGAAAGGCTACTCTACAGAAGATGCGTCACATCTCTTTGCGGTCCACCTTGTCGAGGTGGGCGTCGGGCGTCAGGGGCGAATTGCGGACCGAGAAATCTTCCACGTGGAGCAGCACGAACGCCGGCACGCCGGCTGCTTTCTGCGCCTTGACGTGCTCAAAGTCCACCGATTTCACGGTATCGAGGACGAAGGCCGGCCGGCCGTCTTCCTTCAGGAATCCCACTTCCACGTTGTTTAATTCGATTCCCTTGACATGACGGAGGAAGAAGCCGTAAGCCGGCAGCATGCCGAACATGGAGGGCTCGGGATACTCCTTTTCCCTTTCCGGCGTGGCGTAAGGCTCGCGCGGCGGCACACCGCCGGTAGCGCGAAAAAAGAACGTATTCACCAGATCCGCCGGTTGCCGGGCCACCTGATCCAAGGTCACACCGCCGCGGTAGAGGATGCGGATATCGCTCAGCTTCACGTCTTCGATGTCGTGGCCCGGAATGCCGCTGAGAATGGAGCCGTAGCGCGGATCGGCATCGTATGCCACGACGTTCGAGATGCTCACGCGCCGGATGGATCCCACCGGAGTTCCCTCGGGCGCGCGCATCCGGCTGCCGAGGCGCAGAAAGATGGGCGCATTGGAAACTTCCCGCATGGTGATGTTGGAGATGGCGATGTCTTCGATGTGCGCGCCATCCACGGATTCCAGCGCCAGGCCGCGGGAGCGGTCGAAGACCACGTTGGAGATGGCGATATTGCGGAAATCGCCTTCCGATTCCGTGCCGATCTTGATGCGCCCGGTGGGGCCGTCGCGGTCGGGCGCCTGTTTGAGCGTCCGCTGATAAGTGCCGTCCACCAGCGAACCGACGTCGTAGCCGCTGACCAGGCTGTTGGTGATGGTGACATTCTCGGTGGGGCGCGCGGATCCCAGCGCGTGCGTGCCCTTGAGGACGATGGCGTCGTCGTTGGGCGCATTGACGCTGCTATTGGAAATGCGCACATTGCGGCAGGAGTCCAGGTCGATGCCGTCGCGGTTGGTGTCGATGGTGAGATTGTCGATGGTGAGATTGTCGACGCCGGTGGCCAGGATGCCAAAGTGGCCACCCGTCAGGATGGAAAAATCGCGCAGCGTCACCTTGCGGCAGAGTTTGAGGGCGATGGCCTTGTCGCCGCCTCCGCCGCGTTCCCCGCGTGTCAAGGCCTTGCCGCGGATCATGCCGCCGCCCACGATCGACACGTTTTCCAGCCCCTCGCCCCAGATCAGGCTGTTGTGGAAGTGGCTGTGCCCGAAATCCTGAAACTTGTCCCACTGGTTGGGTTCGGCGGCATCGTAGGCGGTCGGGTCGGCCGACGCTTCCAGGGTGGCGCCAGGTTCGAATTGCAGGGTGAGATTGCTGCGCAGGCGAATGGAGCCGGTCAGGTAGGCGCCCGCCGGGAAGTACACCGTCCCGCCGCTCGCCGCCGCTGCGGCATCGATGGCTTTGTTGATGGCGTCGCGGTCGGGCGTCTTGCCATCGCCCTTGGCGCCGAAGGTCTTCACGTCGAAGACGCCGGCGCGGAGTGGTCCCGGGAACAACGGCACCGCGATGGCGAGTACGGCCCAACAGGATGCACGGCGTTTGATCATTCTCTCCCTATCCGACCACATGATACATCGGCGCTGGAGAAGAATGTCCCCAAGAATGGGGACGGCCCAGGGCACCCCGCCTAAAAGGCTACGCTACACAACCGCGGCCAGCAGCCCTTTGTGCCTCAGCCCGGAGATCGCCAATCCGTAGCGCCCGCGTATTCCGGTTTTTTCGAAGATGTGCTTGAGATGGATTTTCACTGTTCCGGTACGAATTCCCAGCGACTGGCCGATCTCCTTATTCTTGTACCCGCGCTCCACCAGATCCACCACCTGAAGTTCGCGCGGCGTGAGCGCGGAACGTCCCATGCGGAGAGGCAGGCGCGGATCGCGCATGACTTCGTTCTCCATCCAGGTTCCGCCCGCGGCCACGGCCTGGATGCACCCGGCAAGGTCCACCAGCGGGGAAGTTTTGCGGACCACCCCTGCCGCACCCGCCTGCAGGAAACGCAGCGCCTCGCTCTCGCTCATCAGCGTGCCCCACACGATCACCGCGGTGGTTTTTTCGCCGGTGTTCAGCAGGCGCAACCAATCCATCACGGTGGGGGCTCCGAACCCCTTATCCACCACCAGAATCGAGGGCTGGAGTGCGCGCACCGCGGTGACGGCGTCTTCCACTTTGGTTTCCACCGCGACCACGCGCGGCCCATCGATCGCTTCCATGAGGTTTCGCAAGCCCTCCATGGCGACCGGTTCGGGATCACAAACCGCTAGAGTATCCACAGCTCACACTAAACATCGACTGGATTGTCTGAATAGTGTAGTGGCGGAAAGGGGAATTCGTCTCAAAAACTTGGGGCGCTAAACGGTCACCGCACCCAGCGAAAACTCGGCCAGGTCGATCCAGCAGTTGGCGAGCGTATTCTGCACGAATGCCGTGCGTTGAGCGCGGAAACTGCGTGGCCCGGTGTAAGCCGCCCAGAGTTCTTGCGCCCGCTGGTGGACGGCGGCCGCCCGGCCGGGCGGAATCTCCTGTGCCAGGGTGATGTGGGGATGGTAGACGAACGGCTCGTCGAATGTGAGGGCCTGCGAATTCATGGCCGCGTGGATGCGGAACATCTCCTGCTCACCTTCGCCCAACTCGAGGTAGATCACGTTGGTCACCGGAAAGATGCGAATCCCCCCCAGCACGATGTCAAAGGGCGCCCAGTTGCCGGCGCACGCCCGCACGTGCTCGCTGGCGACCTGCCAATCCACGGCCAGGGGACGCGGCGGCAGCACGCTCACGTGTGCGTGCGGGTTACACCCTGGCACCAGTTCCCGGCGCAGGTCGTCGAGGAAACGGCCCAACGGATCGGGTATATAGATTACCAGGGCAAATACATTCAGTCTCTGCTCGGCGGGAATCCGGGACAGCATCCCGTTCGGATCAAAAGCCATGCTCTCTCCATGGTAACCGTTTTGTAGTTTTTGTCACGACGCCCCCGTACCCGGTACCGGCCACCTGTTACGCTTGGTGGTAATGCAGAGTACCAGCGACGCCAACCCGCTTCTTGCCGTGGAATTCCGTATTCCGTTCGACCGGATCCGCGCGGAGCACGTGCAACCAGCCGCCACGGAACTATTGCGCGAAGCCCGCACGCGCCTGGCTGCGCTCGCCGCCGCCGACGGCGAACGCACTTTCGACAACACGCTGAGCGCGCTGGACGCGATGACGGAACCGCTCGACTGGGCCATGGGCGTGGTGCGCCATCTGGAAAGCGTGGCCACGTATGCGGAGCTGCGGGCCGCCTTCAACGCCGCGCAACCCGAGGTCAGCGCCTTCTACACCGGCATCCCGCTGGATGCCGGCGTGTGGCGCAACATCAAAGCCTACGCCGCCGGGCCGGAGGCCGCGCAACTCACGGGCGCCCGGGGCCGCTTCCTGCACAAAACCATCGAGACCTTCCGCCGCCACGGCGCCGATCTCGACCCGGCGGGCAAGAAACGGCTGGAGGAGATCGACGTCGAACTGACCCGGATCACCACCAAGTTCGCCGAGAACGTGCTCGATTCCACCAACGCCTTCGATCTGGTGATCGCGAGCGAAGCCGAGCTTGCCGGGTTGCCGCCCACGGCCATCGCCAGCGCGCGCGAAAGCGCCCGGCGCAAGGACCTGGAAGGCTGGCGCTTCACCCTGCAAGCACCGGACTACTTCGCGGTGATGACGTACCTGGATGCGAGCGCCATCCGCCGCAAGGTGTACGAGGCATTCGGCGTGCGTGGCGCAACCGGGGATCGCGACAACCGCCCGATCGTCGTGCGCATCCTGGAACTGCGGCACGAGAAGGCGGCGCTGCTGGGCTTCGCCAACTTCGCCGACCTGGTGTTGGAAGACCGCATGGCGCACACCGGCGAGCGCGCCCTGGCCTTCCTGGAAGACCTCAAGACCAAGACGGTGCGCCGTTTCGGCGAAGAAAACCAGGAGCTGCTGGAATTCCGCCGCTCCCTGGAAGGCCCGGACGCGCCCCAGTTGGCCCCGTGGGACGTGGCCTATTACGCCGAGAAGCAGCGCCACGCGCTCTACGATTTCGACGAGGAGGCGCTGCGCCCCTACTTCCCCATGGAGCGCGTGGTGGGCGGACTGTTCGAACTCGCCGAGCGCCTCTACGGGATCCGCGTGGAAGAGGAATGCGGCGTCCCGGCCTGGGACGCCGATGTGCACTATTACAATGTCCGCGACGAGGACGGCGTTTTTCTGGGCAGCTTCTATGCCGACTGGCACCCGCGCGAAAACAAGCGCGGGGGCGCGTGGATGGACGCGCTCCTCACCGGCGGTCCGGCCGCCGATGGCTTCCGCCCGCACCTGGGATTGATCTGCGGCAACCTCACGCCGCCGGTGGGAGGCAAGCCGGCGCTCTTAACGCACCGCGAAGTGGAGACCATTTTCCACGAGTTCGGCCACCTGTTGCACCACCTGTTGAGCCGGGTGGAGATCCGCTCACTGGCGGGCACCAGTGTGGCCTGGGATTTCGTCGAACTGCCCAGCCAGATCATGGAGAACTGGTGCTGGGAGCGCGAGGCGCTGGATCTGTTCGCGCGGCATTACGAAAGCGGCGCCGCGGTGCCGGACGAACTGTTCGAGAAGATGAAGCGCGCGCGCACCTTCCGAGCGGCCAACGCACAGATGCGGCAGGTGGGTTTCGGCTTCATCGATCTGTTGCTGCACGTGGGCTACGATGCGGCGCGCGATGGCGACCCGGTGGCGTACTCACGCCACATTTTGCAGGAATTCAGCCCCGCGCCGCTGCCCGCCGATCACGCCATGATCGCCGCCTTCACGCACCTGTTCGCGGCCCCGGTGGGTTACGGCGCCGGCTATTACTCGTATAAGTGGGCGGAGGTGTTGGATGCCGACGCGTTCACCCGATTCCGGGATGGCGGCATCTTCAGCCGGGAGGTCGGCGCCAGGTTCCGCGGCGAAATTCTGTCCCGGGGCGACAGCGAAGATCCGGCCGAACTCTATCGCCGCTTCATGGGCCGCGATCCGGACCCGAGGGCGCTATTGGTGCGCTCGGGGCTGGCGTAGGGGGACGCGCACCGCTCCCGGCCCGGCATTGGCGTTGGCGTTAAGTTAAGGGCTGGTGGACCAGTTCCTGGCGGGTTTCGTGGTGGATTACTTCTGTTCGTTGAGCCATAATGGCTGGAGCATGACTGTCGACGCGATCAAAGACGCCATCACCGGACTCCCCGACGAAGACAAGATGGCGCTTGCCACGTGGCTTAGTCTCCAGACCATGGATGAATGGGACCGGCAAATGGCACGGGATTTTGCGCCTGGCGGCCGCGGTGTCCATGTGATGGAGAAGGTTAAGGCCGATATCCGCGCCGGAAAATTCAGGCCGATGATTCCCCCGTCTCGCACCGAATGATGACTTTTCGTTCTCGTGCTTCGGAGGAGTTCTGGGACCTCTACAATCGCATTCCGCGCAACGCGCAGCGAGCCGCGGACAAGCAGTTTGAGCTCTTTCGTAAAGACCCCACACATCCTTCCCTGCACTTGAAACCAGTCGGCGGGTTGTGCAGCGCCCGCATCAACGACGCGTACCGAGCGCTCGCCGTGCGCGAAGGCGATGTCTTCTACTGGTTCTGGGTAGGCCCTCATGATCAATACGAGCGACTGATAGACCGCTGAGCAGCGACAACCCACCTCAGACGGAGGCCGGACCAGTTAAACGTCAACGTGGGATGAGGTCCTGCGACGCGAAATGCAGACGAACGAGCGGGGCCAATGACAACGTCTGAATCTGGCACCGGTTCCTGGCGGGCGGCTTCCATCAGGCAATCCAGTCAGGCTGTTGGAGGGCGCTCTGAAGGTCGGACGACGTTTCGAGCGGATCGTCACGAGGAAAAGGGCGTTGGCTGCGATTAGACGAGGGCTATCACATCCTTGGAGAGCTCAGACTTGAGGTAGGCATTGGGATCGTGGTAGAGAGCTCCCTCGGGAAGCCACTCCATCAGCGGTCCGAGATCCTGGCGCACGATGTTTCTGTAAAACTGGGGAAGCACGCTGCTCTCTTGCTCGAAATACGGCTCAAATTGGGGGTCGGTGTCCAGGCGATCTCGAATCTCCCGGTAGTACCTGACCCTTCCGAAGCCCTCGGTCGAAACCGCGCGCACCAGGTTCAGCCAACGTGAGGTCACGCCTTGCGTAGCCTGGAAGCGGCGGAAGATGGCGCGCTTGGAGAAGGAATACCGGGTGAGAGAGATGATGTGGTCGTAGAGGGTCCGCCAGGAGTAGTTTGCCGGCTTGACGTTCATGGCGCCGTTATTGTTTAAGAAGTGGAATGGGAAGGGAAGCACGCGGTTCGATCGCTGGTAATCCAGATTGAGCGGCGCGGCCCGGCCGAATGCGGAGAGCAGCGAATAGGCCGGAAAGGCCCCCGGGGTCATCTCCAGGAATCGCTTGGTGAGCTCAAAGGGATCGCTGCCTTCGTCGGTATCGAGCCCCAGCACGAAGTTGGTTTGGATGTAGGGTATGTACCGCAGGATCAGATTGACGTGTTCGGACACCTGGCGAACTTTGGCCATCCCGAGCAGCGCGCCGGTCTTCGATTTGTCCCCCAGGGCGAACCAGGATTCAATGCCGGGCAGGACGCCTTTGAATGAATTGCGTTTGAGCCGTTTGAGGTGCGGTTCGGAAAGCAGGGAGAGACTGCTTTCGGCGACGAAGTCGATGCTGCCGGGAGGAACAGCGTCCTCGATCATGTCCAGGTAATCGTCGAAGCGAACTCCAAAATTGGGATCGTGCCAGGCTACCAGCGGCCGTTTGAACCTGGTCAGCAGAAACCGGAGATCCTCGCGGAGTACCTGGAAGTCCATGGATTGATAGGGCACCGTGGAATCGATACAAAAGGCGCAAGTGTACGGGCACCCCATGCTGCCGAGCATGGGAACCATCTTTAGGAGGGGCGCTTTGCGGAGCGTCAGGTCGATATACTGCCAACGCTCGCGTACCCCCGGGAGGGTTCTGGGCTGCTTGGAGGCCGCGAGTTGGACGCCCGCGGGCCGGTGTTGCGAGCAATCCCGCAAGACGTCACGGAGCGTACCCTTATCGGTGAAGCCCAGGACATAGTCGAAGTAATTCGCAGCGTCTTCCGGGTAACAGCGGGCGTGCGGCCCCCCGATGACGGTGATCGCCCCTCGGCTACGGAAGAGATTACTCAGGGCGTACGCGGTGTGCGCGGCTTCGGTGAACGCGCCGATGAAGACCACGTCGACGTTGTCGGGCAACTCCGCGATCAGATCTTCGAAGCCGGTGTAACAAACGAAGGTAACCTCATGTCCCTCCTGCTGGCACCAGACCCCAATGACCTGGGGCATGATACTGGCAAGGCTGGCGTTCATTATGCGTGCGTATAAAGCCCGGGTAGGACCCCTGGAAACGATGTCGATAATCCCGATCCGCAGCCTTTTCATGAACCCTCCATGGCAGCGTGCAACCCTTCCGCCTGGTGCCTCACGACGCGTGACTCCAGTCGTGGCGGGCATCTACCCCTGTGGCGCCGCCGGGTGAAACTCACCTTGCGGTTGGCTGCCGTCGCCTGCCAGCCAAGTAATCTGAGCTCGTTCCAGTATACCCCTCGAAACAGTTACCGTCCCGGCGTTTGACTTGGTGGACCTGGCGGCGGACCCAGAGGGTACCCCGCCTGCCCCACCCTGGAGCCTTCCCTTTGCCGGATTTCCCTAGTAATCTGTGGTGGGGGCAAGACGATGACACAGACAAGCACGGCCACGGTGGAGTGGAATCCGGAAAAGAAGCATTGGCAGGTGGTGATCCAGGCGGGCGCGGAGGTGATCCGGCGGCAGTGCGCGAAGACACCATCGGACGCCGGCGACGCGGAACTGCGAGCCCTGGCGATCCAGACCGCCCGCGACGAGGGCTACACGCTGGACGAGGCGCACGTCTCCATCGTGCACTGAGGCGAGCGCGGTTTGCGCCGGCGGGCGCAATGCCGTTATCCTCTGGTCTTGATGCAGCGATTCAAAACTCTAGCCGTGCACGCCGGACAGGCGCCCGACCCGGCGTTCGGCGCGGTCATGACGCCGATCTACCAGACCTCCACGTTCGCCTTCCAGGGTGTCGGCCGCCCCGGCCCCTACGACTATTCGCGCAGCGGCAACCCGACGCGCAAGGCCCTGGAAACCTGCCTCGCCGCGCTGGAGAACGGAAGCGCCGGATTCGTCTTCGGCACCGGCATGGCGGCGGAGACCACTTTGCTGATGCTGTTCAAGCCGGGCGAGCACCTGATCATTCACAACGATCTCTACGGCGGCACCTACCGGTTGCTGGCAGTGCTGGCGGAGCGCGGCATCGAGGTCGAATACGTGGATCTGCGCGACGAAGCGGCGGTGCGCGCGGCCATCGGGTCCGCCACGCGCGCCATCTGGATCGAGTCGCCCACCAACCCGTGCATGAACCTGGTGGACCTGGCCGCCATTGCCGCCATCGCGCGCGCGGCCGGCATCCTCACGATCTGCGACAACACGTTCCTATCGCCCTACTTCCAGCGGCCGCTGGAACTGGGCGTCGATATCGTGCTGCACTCCACCACCAAGTACATCAACGGCCATTCCGACGTGGTGGGCGGCGCCATCGTGGTCCGAGACCCGGCGCTCGCCGAGCGCATCGGCTATCTGCAGAACGCGCTGGGCACGTGCGAAGCGCCCTTCGATTGCTTCCTGGTGCTGCGCGGTATCAAGACCCTGGCGCTGCGCATGGAGGCGCACCATGACAACGCGCTGGCCATCGCGCGGTGGTTGGAAGGCCACGCCGCGATCGCGCGGGTGCACCACCCGGGACTGCCCTCGCACCCGCAGCACGCGCTGGCGCAACGCCAGATGACGGGGTGCGGCGGCACTTTCTCCTTCCGCGTGCGCGGCGGCGAAGCCGAAGCCTTCCGCCTGCTCGGCGGGGTGCGCATCTTCACGCTGGCGGAATCGCTGGGCGGGGTGGAATCGCTGATCGAGCACCCCGCCACCATGACGCACGCTTCCGTGCCCGCCGCAATTCGCGAGCAGATGGGCATTACGCCGGACTTGATCCGTATCTCGGTGGGCATCGAAGACGCGGCGGACCTGATCGCGGACCTCGATCAGGCGATGGGCGGCGCGAACCGTCTGACAGGATCGAAAAACCACCCTGCCTAACCTGGTGGGGCGGACCCCCGGTCCGCGCGGGACGCCTCGTCCCGCGCCTGGAACGAAGAGATCAG